>JBGAPN010000066.1:0-16728 GCA_044221235.1 Limisphaerales bacterium | reverse complement strand
CCCCATCGTCTAGAGGCCTAGGACACCGCCCTTTCACGGCAGTAACCGGGGTTCGAATCCCCGTGGG
Source organism: Limisphaerales bacterium (assembly GCA_044221235.1). Lineage (GTDB taxonomy): Bacteria > Verrucomicrobiota > Verrucomicrobiia > Limisphaerales > UBA9464 > UBA9464. Next base: position 16,661 of record JBGAPN010000066.1, on the reverse strand, counting down.
GTCGCCAACACTTTCGGAACAGCCCGCTGGCCGCCAGCGGGTTGTTTCATTCTAGCCCACCGTGTTCGCGTAAATGCGGGCTTCCTGCTCGGTGATCACTCCATCGTGGTTGGTGTCGCAATGAGCGACCGCCTGGTTGAACGCCTGGTTCGGACCGGTGACCACCTTGCGCTCCATATCAAACACCACCGGGATGGAGATTTCCGTCCGGCTTTCCTGTTTCTGTCCGCCCTGGGGTTGGCGGCTCAATGCCTCGTAGAAGACGCGAGCCGCGGCGTCCGACTCGAACGTAACGGGGACGCGGGACTCGTCGTTGACGACGGTCTTATGGGTGGAGATGCAGCCCGCGAGCAGCGGAATAAGAGCGGCAAGCGCGAAAAGACGATGTTTCATTCGGGAACCGGGGCCGTTCTGTGGCCCCGCTTTGGAAACACACGGCAAGCCGGTTGTATGTTTCACGGAGTCATCAACGGTGGCGCATTCGGTACAGGTACCCGCCGGGTCAGAGATCCTTGGCCGGCAGGGAAAGCAGGGATTGTGTCGGCCGGTATGCCGCCATGGCATCCAGGAGGGCTCCCACATCGTTCCGCACCACCAGGAGGTCCCGATGGGCCGGGCGGATGAAGCCGACCGACGCCATGTTCCGGTAAACAGTCACCAGGGAATCGTAGAAGCCCAGGGCATTGAGCAACCCAACGGGTTTGTGATGGTAGCCCAACTGGGCCCAGCTCAGCGCCTCCCACAGTTCGTCCATCGTCCCGACCCCGCCCGGCAGGGTCACAAATCCGTCCGCGAGGTCGGCGAACAGCCGTTTTCGTTCGTGCATCCCGGCCACCACGCGCAGTTCAGAGCAACCCGGATGGGCGATCTCGGCATGGACGAGCGCCTCCGGGATCACACCGACCACTTCTCCGCCCGCCGCCAACGCGGCATCCGCCAATGCGCCCATGAGGCCCAGCCTTCCGCCGCCATAGACCACGCCGATCCCTCGCATCGCCAGGAGGCGGCCCACGTCCCGGGCCAATACCCGGGCACGTCAGCGAAGTCGATCCTGCCGTCACGCCATGCCACGTCCCACCGAACACCCGGCCGCCCGTTGTCGCACTCAACCCCCTGCCGATTCCATGTTCCAGGTGGGACTTGGAATGGGGAGGAAGGTTCCGCGTGAGTCGAAGCGATCGGGCGCTGTCCGGGTGCCGAGTGAATGGGTTGACTTGCGGATCCCGGGTTTGAAGGCGTTTTGACACGGTGGGGCTGGCGAGGGGAGATTCACCCCGTGCCCTTCGATCGGGATTCCATGACCCGCCAGCTCGCTGCGCTGGCGGATCGCGGTGTCTAATTCGCTGGAAACCATCGATGGCATCCTCCGCCTGCTGGGCACCGCGACCGGAATCCCCTGACCGCCAGGACGCGGGACGCAGGCTCAGGGATAGCCCTCTCGCCCACTTGAAATCCCACTGGCCTTGCCGTCGCGCCCCTGCTCTCTTCCAGAACGTCAATGGAAAACCCCACCCCACGGGTTCCGCACCGCCCACCGGCGCGCCTGATTTTGGCCGCCTGCCTGGGAGCCATGGGACTCTGGGCGGCCCAAGCCGCCGACACCGCACCCACCAATGACCGCTGGTCCGACGCCGCGGACGTCTCCGGGAAGGAACTGTCGCTGGAGGCCGACCTCAACAACGCCACGGCGGAACTCTTCGAAGCAATCCGCGAAGACCAGTGGGGTCACACGGTCTGGTGGCGCTGGACGGTGCCCGCGGACGGAGTCTACGAATGGGACACCGCGGGCAGCCACGACCTGGTCGCGGTCTCGGTCTGGAGCCTCGATGCGCTGGGGCAGCTCGTCGCGCGGTCGGTGTCGACTCGACGCAGTGAAACCAGCATCGCCGACGGGCTGCAGGTCCACGTGGACTCCCAGGGATCGTTCCCGGCAATCGCAGGCGAAACACTTTGGCTGTCGGCAGACGCCGCGTACATCCGTTCTTACGGACTGCTCGTTCTCCCCCCGGTGAATCCGTTCAGTCCCGGAGGCAGTTATCCGGTGCGGATTGCGGTCCACCCATCCGCGGAGCCGGCGCCGGTGAACGACCGTTTTGCCGACCGGACGGTCCTAACCGGCAACGAGGCTGTCCTGCGATTCCGCCTCAACACCGCCACGGGCGAAGACAACGAACCCCGCCTGCCCGGAGACAGTCTCCAACGCACGCGCTGGTGGACGTGGCAGGCGCCGGGCGATGGAACGGCCCGGTTGCGGAATGTCGGGGCGGAGGGTGCCCCGGTCTTCGGCGTGTATCAACGGACCGTATGGCAGCACCTCGAGCTGCGGGCCTTGTCCACAACCCAATTCGGAAACGACTGCTTCCGGGAGTTCCGAGGCCGGGATGTCCTGGAATGGGATGTGGTCGCCGGCGGACAGTACGAACTCCAGGCGGACCGCTACCCCTGGAATCTCCCGAACGCCGAATTCCAGATGGCCCTGGAATTCATCCCGGCACCGGCAAACGACCGGCTGGCCAATGCGCTTCCCCTCGAAGGAAACGAGGTTCACCGGGTGGTCAGCAATGCGGGCGCGACCCGCAATCCGGAGGATGCCCCATTGCCGGGCCGCAGCGGAAACGGTTCGATTTGGTTCCGTTGGAGCGCGCCCGAACGGGGAGTCCTGCAGGTCGTCACCAACGAACCCCTCCGATTCTCCGAACCCACCTTTGAGGTGCTCCCACCCGGCGGATCGTGGAGCGGATTCGAAATTGTCATCAACGTACCGAATCCCTGCGGGGGCCCAATGGCGGACCTCTTTCCTCCGGCGCCCTTCATCCCAGCTTTGGGGATTTTCCAAGTCTCCGGCGTCCAGGGCGGAAGGGAAATCCTGGCGCTCCAGGGATACGGAACCAACGCCGCCGTCGCCGAGGTGGACGGCGAGGTACGGATCCAACTCGATGGCCTTAGCGATAGTTCGGGTGAGACCCCGCTGAATCTCCTGTTCACTCCGCCTCCCACCAACGACCGCTTTGAGAATCGCATCGCGCTGCCGTCCGCTCCCGTCCGGGCGGGGGGCCGCACGTTTGCCGCCCGGCCCTTCTACGGGAGTCCAGTTTCCGGCCGTCCCGCGTGGTGGCAGTGGACGGCGCCCACCTCGGGACTGTGGGTGCTGCGGCCGAAGACGGACGCGCCCCACCACCGGACCTGGCTCCTACGGGGCGCCGAATACTCCGTCAACATCCCGGCCCGGTCGACGACGTGGCCCCCCCTCACGTTTCAAGCAACCGCCGGTGAAGTGTTCCAGATTGTGGCGGTCGCCACCGAGGGATACGGAGACAATGTCAGCTTCCAGATCGAACCCGCAGTCGCCCCGGTCATCACGTTGGAACGGCGGAGTGAAGTGCGCGGCCAGGACTGGACCCTGCTCGACACCTTCGAGTTTCCGTCCGGGTTCGACCTGCCCCGGGTTGTGGAAACCTCCACCGATCTCGAACACTGGACGGAGCAATGCCCTGATGACCGGCGTTTTGCCGCACCGGTGTCGAGGGCGACACCGGCGCTTTACCGGGTCCGCCTGCTGGATACCAGGCGACGGGCTGGCGGCAGAACGGTGGACATAAACGACAACGGGCGGCAGACCCACGGTCCGCCGCCCGTGCGCTCCGCACCGCTCAGTACTTCACCTGGAAGTACTGGGTGTCGCCGTCGACCGGCAGCGTCAGCGTCCGTTCGTTGGTGGTCGGTCCGTCGGCCCAGGTTCCCGCACCCAGGGCGGTCCGCTTCTGCACGGTGAACGGCGGCGTCCCACCGGTCCAGGTCAGGGTGACCTGCCCATCCGCCGCACTGATCACTGCGGTGACCGGAAGAACGACGGACGACGGATACTCGATGGGGTTGTAGGCACCGGCGGGATTCAGGTAACCGCCATTTCCAAGCAAGGTCCAATCCACCGCCCAGTTTCCGGCGCTGTTGAACGCGCCCTTGAAGTTTGCGGGCATGTAGAAGCCGTCGTCCGGAGCCGGTCGTGGCGTCGAGTTCGCAGGGCTGTCCGGCTGAGGACGCGGATCGAGCACGAGGTCCGCCTCGCGGCTGATGCCCCGGAGATTCGGATTCACGTTGGTCGCATTGTCGTTGGCCGCCTCAAACAGGGAAGCCGGACTGAAGGTGGGCACCGTGAAGTTCCACCAGATGTTGTTCTGCACCGTGGGATTGGCGCCCGTGGTGAAGGCGCCGCCCGTCACCGGCTGTCCGTTGAAGTCGGTGAAGATGCCATTGTAGACCTTTACCTGGGTCGAAGCGCGGAAGGTAAAGGCGTTGTTGCCGGAACCGGCTCCAGTCCGTGCCCCGGCACCAATCGTGGTGACATTGTAGACCTCCCAGTTGGACACGGGAACTCCGGTGCCGGTCTGACGGTCCTGGGGTTCGCCATTGATTTCCATGCCCTTCTCCACCGAGTCGGCGGGCTGGATGCCAAACCAGAACTGGTTCTTTCCGTTGTAACCCTCGTCGGCGTCAAACTCCTCGTCCTGGTTGAAGGCGCTGACGAGGTAACGGGTGTTGACCGAACCACCGAAGAACTCGAAGCCGTCGTCCGAGCTCGCGAACACCTCGACGAATTCAATCTTGGTTCCGCGTCCCAGCGCGCAGAGTGAAAGTCCGTTCACCTCCTTGTTGGACTCGAGCAGCTTTCCGCCGTGACGGATGGACACGTACCGGATCACACCGGAGCTGTCCTCGTCGTCATTGCCTCCGAATCGGTGGAGAAACTGCCCGTTGGGTCCCTGTGCGTCCGGGAGACCCTCATAGACGTCATATTTGGGACTCGCCGCATCGCCCGTGGCATTAACCGCGTTGTTGATGCGGGCGCGACCAAACAGGATGATGCCGCCCCACAGCTGGGTGTCGGACGGACCGAGATCGGAGGGATCGGTCTCATCATCCGCCTCTGCGGTGAAAATGATCGGGTTTTGCGGAGTGCCCTCCGCGTAAATCTTCGCCCCCTGGCAGATGAACAGGTTGCCGAAATTTCCGGAGGTCGTTCCCGGCACGCCCTTGATCACTGTGCCCGGCTGGATTCGCAGCACGGCGCCATCAACGACGTACACGAAGCCCTGGAGGATGTAGACGTTGGTGTTGTACCAGGTGACATCGCCGGTGATGTAGCCTGCGGGCACATTCACGACGTTGTCCCGCGCCGGCAGATAGCCCGCCTGATCGAGCAAGGTCCAGTTGCGCATCCATTGATTCGAGCCGTCAAAGGCCCCTCGGTAGGGCGCGATCTGATAAAACCCGTCCTGCGGCGGGGTCTTGTAATCGGAGAATGCGGCGCTGCCCGGCTTGGGCATTGGGTCGAGCTTGCCATCCGGCTCCCGGCTGATGCCCCCAAGGTTGGGATTGGTATTGGTGGTGTTGCCGTTGGCCGTTTCAAACAGGGACGCCGGACTGAACGTCGGTACCGTGAAGTTCCACCAGATGTTGTTTTGCACCGTGGGATTGGCGCCCGTGGTGAAGGCGCCGCCGGTCACCGGCTGTCCATTGAAGTCGGTGAAAATGCCGTTGTAGATCCGGGCCTGGGTCGACGCGCGGAAGGTGAAGGCGTTGTTGCCGGAACCGGCTCCCGTGCGGGCCCCGGCACCAATGGTGGTCACGTTGTAGACCTCCCAATTGGACACGGGGACTCCAGTGCCGGTCTGGCGGTCCTGGGGTTCGCCATTGATCTCCATGCCCTTCTCCACCGAATCGGCGGGCTGGATGCCAAACCAGAACTGGTTCTTGCCGTGGTAGCCCTCGTCGGCGTCGAACTGCTCGTCCTGGTTGAAGGCACTGACCAGATAGCGGGTGTTGACCGCGCCGCCGAAAAACTCAAAGCCGTCATCGGAACTCGCGAACACCTCGACGTACTCGACGGTGGTGCCGCGGCCGAGTCCACAGAGGGAGAGGCCGTTCACTTCCTTGTTCGACTCCAGCAGCTTCCCGCCGTGGCGAATGGACACGTAGCGCATCACCCCGGTGCTGTCGTCGTCATCGTTTCCACCAAACCGGTGGAGGAACTGGCCATTGGGGCCCTGGGCATCCGGCAACCCCTCGTAGACGTCGTATTTGGGACTCGCCGCATCGCCGGCGGCGTTGACCGCGTTGTTGATGCGGGCGCGGCCAAACAGGATGATGCCGCCCCACAGCTGGGTGTCCGAGGGACCCAGGTCATTGGGATCCGACATGTCATCGGATTCCGCCGTGAACACGATCGGGTTTTGCGGGGTGCCTTCAGCGTAGAGTTTCGCCCCCTGGCAGATGAAGAGGTTGCCGAAGTTTCCGGAGGTGGTTCCGGCCACACCCTTCACGACGGTGCCCGGCTCGATCCTCAGAACGGCCCCGTCCAGGACATAAACAAAACCCTGAAGAATATAGGTGTTGCTGCTTTTCCAGACGTTGGTCCCGGTCAGGTAACCCGCCGGGACATTGACGATTTCAGCACGGGCGCTGGAGACGAGGCTGGCCAGGGCCAGCAGAAATGCCAGGAGCGGAGTGCGCCGCCACGAATTCGGTGTTTGCATGGACAATCAAAGGTTGAAGCCGAATCCAGCGAAGTTGCGGAATCGCGCATCGCCGGAATGAGGTACAACTGCGGGCAGGCTGAAACGGTCCAATGTCCGGCAGGTTACATGACGGCAACGAAGCGGAGGGGATGCGGGAGGCCGCAGGAGGAGGACGTCTCGAAGCCCTTGAAAACCTGCAGACTCGACTTCCCAACGGCGCGATGGCGCCCTGTGGAACGCCGCTCATTCCCCAAACACCATGCCAGCCCATGCCAATCCAGAGGTCTCCGATCCCTTCCACCTGAACCGTTTCTGTGACGCCCAGGGACCCGTCTACGACACGGTGGTCGCGGAATTGAGGGCCGGACGGAAGGAATCCCACTGGATGTGGTTCATTTTTCCCCAAATCGCGGGATTGGGTTCCAGCGTCATGGCACGGAACTTCGCGCTTCGAGACCTTGAGGAGGCCGCCGCCTACCTGTCCCATCCCGTCCTGGGGATTCGGCTTCGGGAGTGTTGCCGGATCCTGCTCGGGCATTCCGGACGGACGGCCGAGCAGATCCTGGGCGGGATTGACGCCATCAAGCTGCGCTCCTCCATGACGCTCTTCGCCCGGGTGCCCGGCGCCGGTCCGGAATTTCAGGCCGTGCTCGACCGATTCCACGGGGGGAGCCCGGATTCCCGCACACTTGAAATCCTGGGACGGTGAGGCTCAGGAAATGAAGTGCGGCGGCCAACTCGTTCTCAAGCGGTTTTCAACGCCCGAATCTTGGCGCGCACTTTCTTAAACGCCGGACTTTTCCGGGCTTCGTCAAGATCCGGGTCCCGTTGAAGGGCCCGGAAATCCCGGAATCCAAGGTCGATCGCCCGCTCCAGCTCGTCGCAGGCACGGAGCGGATCCCCGCTGAGGGAGAGACTGCATGCCAGATTGAACCGGACGTTGGGGTCATCGGGCCGGAGAGTGCGGAGCCGCTCGTCGACCGACAGGCTGTCAAGGGCCCGACCCCGGAGCGAATAATGGTCGCCCAGCAATTCAAGGGCTTCCACGTACCCGGGGTCCCGGCGGATCAACCCCTCGAGAAACTCGATCTCGATATCCAGGTCGCGCGCCTCGCGTCGACTGAGTTTTGGTTCCCGCTTGTCGGCCATGCCGCCGTCATCTTCGAGGGTGGGACCCTCCCGTCAAGCGGCAGGGAGCCCGACCCGGTTTCCGGGTCCGTCCCGAATCAATTCATCTTTCCAGCGAACGGCGCGCGCCGGATACTCCGCGCATTCGTCCTGGCCCAGGCGTACCGCTATTCATGAACGAGTGGAACATCCAGTCCCGCAGCCATGCCTGTGTCATCACGGGCCGGGGTTTTGTCGACCATGAGCCCTTCCACACGGTTTTGCTGGCGGCACCCCGCCAGGGATTCGAGCGGCTTGACCTGTCGGTGGAGGCCTGGCAGGCCCACGGGCCGGAAATCCTGGCCCGGCCCAGCCTCATTTCGCACTGGCGGAGCACCTATGAAGCGCCTCCACCGGCTCCGCCCGATCCCATCCGACGGGACGACGCGGAATCCCTGCTCCGGAAGCTGGTGGAACGCCAGGATCCGCAGTTTGCAGCGGCCTGCTATATCCTGGCCGTGATGCTGGAACGCAAGCGGGTCCTGAAGGTCAAGGCCCAGATGAAGGAGGATGGCCGCCGCGTGTTCGTGTATGAGCACCCGCGTTCGGGCGATGTCTTTTCCATCGCCGATCCCGATCTCCAGCTGGACCAGCTGGAAGCGGTGCAGCGCCAGGTTGCCGACCTGATGGCGCATGGGCTGGTGGAACCGGCACCCGCCGAGGAGCCGTTCAATCCCCCGAGCGTCGTGGCCACCCTGGCGGCCGTTCAGTGATCCTCCCTTCCCTTCGTGGCCCGGATTGACCAGCTCGAACAGGCTCTCGGCTACGCGTTCCGCGACCCGAATCTCCTGGTTCTCGCCCTGACCCATCCCTCCGTCGCTCACGAGGTCGGGATTGGCTCCCTACAGCAGCACAACCAGCGTCTTGAATTTCTGGGTGATGCCGTCCTCCAGCTGGTGATTACGTCGGAACTGTACCAGAAATTCCCCACGTTTGGGGAGGGTCCCCTCACCCAGGCGCGGGCGCAGATGGTGAACCGGACTTCACTGGCGAACCAGGGCCGGCGACTGGACCTGGGGAATCACCTGATTCTCAGCCGGGGCGAGGAAACCACCGGCGGCCGGGCCCGCGCCTCAACCCTGGCCGATGCCTTCGAAGCCGTGGTCGGGGCCCTCTTCCTCGACGCCGGATACCAGGCCACCTCCCAAATCATCCTGCGGTTGTTCCGCGACGGCTTTGGGGAACTGGTGGAGCTGCCCAATCTGATCAATCCCAAGGGCGAACTGCAGGAATATCTCCAGACCAAGTCGCCCGCGCCGCCCCGTTACGAGCAGATCTCGGTGTCGGGACCCGACCACGTCCGGCAATTCGAATGCGCCGTGTACCATGGTGATTCCGAGTTGGGACGCGGCACAGGCCGGAGCAAGAAGCTCGCGGAGAGCGCGGCGGCACTCGAGGCCCTTCGCCGGCTGAAGGCCGCATAGTATCCCCGTTCACTCGGATCCGATCGCGATGCCGGCGTCGCCGGACCTCGTCGTCGGGACAGCAGCCGCGCCCGGATTGGTTTCGCATGGCCTGCCGGACAACCGTCATCAAGACTTCCCCGGTGAGCCGGAAATCCGAAAACATTGCCGCCCTGATCCAGTCCCAACAGGGGCGCGATCTGGATGCGCACTACCTGGGCTACTTCGACTGCTTCAACCGCCAGCTGTTCTATGAGGCGCACGATGTCCTTGAGGAACTTTGGCTAGCCCAGGGTCGGACCGGTTCGAACTACGCCTTTTACAAGGGGCTCATCCAGCTGGCTGGCGCCTTTGTTCATCTCCAGAAGAACCGGCTTCGCCCGTCGGTCGCCTTGTTCAACCTCGCCGAGACCAATCTCCGCCAATATCCGGAGTCTCATGAGCGACTCGACGTGGTACGTGTTCTGTCGCTGATTCGGGATTGGCGCGGCCGGATCGAATCCTCGGACTTCACCCTCAATCCCCTTCCGGGGACCCCGCCTCCGGCCGTGAACCTCGATTGAAGATCTCGGGGCACGACGACGTCACGGAGCTGAATCGTCCTGGCCCAGGTCGGGCAGGTTTCGCCCCCCGGGTGTCCGGGGTTTACGACCTTGCAGACCCAAAAAAACCTGTTTCCACGCCGGATTCCCGTCCCTAGTTTCCGATTTCGGCCGGTGCATGCCGGCTTCGAGTTTCCACATTTGAGTTCGAAATTATGCCACTGACACACACCACGGATCTGTTCGCCAAGGCCCTCAAGGGCAAGTACGCCCTCGGCGCCTTCAACGTGAACAACATGGAACTGCTCCAGGCCATCATTGAGGCCTGTGAGGAGGAAAAGGCGCCGGTCATGCTCCAGATTTCCAAGGGCGCCCGGGACTACGCCCACCCGGTGTACCTCAAAAAGTTGATCGAGGCAGCCGTCAGTCTCAGCACCATCCCGATCGCCGTCCATCTGGACCACGGCGATAGCTTCGAGCTGTGCAAGCAATGCATCGACGAGGGATTCACCAGCGTCATGATCGACGCCTCCCATGACCCGTTCGAGAAGAACGTGGAAATCTGCCGCAAGGTGGTGGACTACGCCCACAAGTACAACTGCGTGGTCGAGGGCGAACTCGGAATGCTCGTGGGCGCCCAGCACGACGACGGCGAAGAGGGTGGCAGCTATTCCAAGGGTGGCGCCTACACCCACCCGGACGAAGCGGTCGAATTCGTCAAGCAATCCGGGGTCGACTCCCTCGCGGTGGCCATTGGCAACAGCCACGGCGCCTACAAATTCAAGGGTGAGCAGCACCTGGATCTCGAACGCCTCAAGGCCATCAAAAAGGCCCTCATGGATGCCGGCATGGGTGACTATCCGCTCGTGCTTCACGGGGCCTCGTCGGTACCCAAGGAACTGGCCCAGAAAATCAACCAGTTCGGAGGTGACCTCGGCGAGGAGACCGCCGGCGTCCCCGAAGCCGACATTGAGATCGCCCGTCGCACCGGCTGCACCAAGGTCAACATCGACACCGACCTCCGCCTGGCCATGACGGCTGCCATTCGCGAAGTGCTGTGGAGCAAGCCGAAGGAATTCGATCCCCGCAAATATCTCGGCCCGGCCCGCAAGGCCGTAAAGGAGCTGGTCCGCCACAAGCTGCGCAACGTGCTCTGCTGCGCCGGTCACGCGTTTGACTGATCGCCCCACGGGGGTCGGTCGTCCCGCATCACGCGAAGGGCGGAGGCATTCCTCCGCCCTTTTCTGCTTCATGGCCCGGTGAAGGCCGCCGCCTCCGGATTCGCCGGATACCAACTCCGCTTGCGAGGTTCATCCCTGCGATGGTCTGATCGGACCATGCACCGGACGTACTTGAGGGCTTCCTGGAGCGGTCTTCTGTTCCTGCTGGCCGCCGGGATGTTTTTTGGGCCGGCACGGGCGGCCGAGCGGTCCCCCAACATCGTCCTCATCTACTTCGACGACCTGGGCTGGGGTGACTGGGGCTGCTTCGGATCCCGTTCCATCCGCACCCCCCACATTGACCGGCTCGCGGCGGAGGGCACCCGCTTCACAAGTTTTTACGTGTCCCAACCGGTCTGCTCGGCCTCCCGCGCGTCGCTGCTTACCGGTTGCTACGCCAACCGGGTGGGAATCCACGGTGCGCTGGGCCCCGAGTCCAAGGTGGGCCTCAGTACGAATGAAGTCACGCTCGCCCGGCTCCTGAAATCGCAGGGCTACGCCACAGCCGCCGTTGGGAAGTGGCATCTCGGACGGCCCGTGGAATTCCTCCCGCTCCACCACGGTTTCGACGAATACCTCGGCCTGCCCTACTCGAACGACATGTGGCCGAACCATCCAACCGCACGGCCGGGATATTATCCGGCGTTGCCGCTGATCGACGGCGACGCCGTGGTGGAAACCATGCCCGATCAACGGCAGCTCACGACCCGGTACACGGCGCGGGCGGTCTCCTTCATCGAGCGCCACCGGGACCAGCCCTTCTTCCTGTACCTGGCCCATTCCATGCCGCACGTACCACTCCATGTCAGCCCGGCCCGACAGGGGCATTCCGCATCCGGCGTTTATGGCGATGTTATCGAGGAGTTGGATGACTCCGTCGGACAGGTCCTGGCGGCGCTCGACCGACTTCAGCTCCGCAGCAATACCTGGGTGGTAGTGACGTCGGACAACGGTCCCTGGCTCAGTTACGGAAACCACGCCGGTTCGGCTGGTCCATTCCGCGAAGGCAAGGGAACCGTCTTTGAAGGCGGCGTTCGGGTTCCCTGCGTGATGCGCTGGCCCGGGCACATTCCCGCTGGGAGGACCTGCGACGAGCCGCTGATGACGATTGATCTCCTGCCCACCATCGCGGGGAAGATCGGGGCGCCCCTGCCTCCGTTGGGCGTGGACGGCCGGGAGTGCTGGCCGGTGCTGGAGGGAAAAGGTCGGAATCAAGATCGCACCTATCTGTTCTACTACGGCCAGAACGAGCTGCAGGCCCTTCGGCGCGGGCATTGGAAACTCATCCTTCCCCACACGGCAGCCGTCCTCGAGGGCCAGGGCGGGGGCAACGATGGAATTCCGGTCGCCTACCGGCGGCTCAAGACCGGAGTGGAGCTGTATGATCTGGATTCAGACCCGGGAGAAACTCGCAATCTCGCGGGGATCCATACCGCAGTCCGCGACCGACTCCTTGCCGAAGCCGAGGCCGCCCGGTCCGATCTGGGGGATGCCCTGACGGGACGGAAGGGCACGGGAAACCGGGAACCTGGAAAAGTAACCCCCTGACTCCGGAAACAGAGACTCACGTCAGGGATCGACGGGAACCGCAGTATCAGCAGTTCATCGACCGTCGCGTTTAGGCTCAATTCTCGGATGACGAACCGGCCACCTTCTGCCAATGGTAGAAAGGTGAACCCGACATTCTCGTCATCCGGCGATTCACGCACATCTCTCGCCGGAACACTCAGGTCCTGTCTTCGAAGCCTCCCACTGCTCGGCTGGCTCGTCTGTACTGGAATCGCATTTGCACAACCTTCTGCCGTCCAGCGGCGCCCTCCGGCAGGTGGACCAGCTTCCGCCCAGCCGGCTCCGGACCCAGATCAATGCCCTGCCCGTTGACGCCCGGGAGCGCTCCCTGCGATGGCTCCAGAGCTTCCACTTCACCGAAGACGACCTCCCGGCCCTCCATGTCGACCAAACCGGCGGCATTTACTACGTCTGCGAAGCGGTTGGGGTGAACGCCAGAGCCCCGGAACCGGCACCCGACGTCTCGGAAGCTCCGGTCCCCGTCAATCCGTTTCCCAAGAGCCTGGTCTTCCATAGCAAGCCGGGGGCCCCGAACATCCTGTTCCTCAACTTCGCCGGTGAAACTGTTACCGACACGGAATGGAACACGAGCATCGGCCGTTCCGAAATCGTGGCGGTGCCGTTCAGCACGGACGGCACCTATACCACGTTCAGCGACGCCGAGCAGGTTGCCATCAAGAAGGTCTGGGAACGGGTGGCGGAGGATTACGCGCCCTTCAACGTGGATGTCACCACGGAACGTCCCGCGACGCTGACCAGCCGGACGGCCAACGTGGTGATCACCCGCTCGACGGATCAATTGGGGCAGCCGAACCCGGCCGACATGGCGGGCGGTGTTGCCTACGTGAACGTGTTCGGAACGCAGACCTTTTCCCGGTTCCGGCCGGCCTGGGTGTACGTCGACAATCTGGCCAGCCAGGAATCGTATATCGCCGAGGCTGCCTCCCACGAGGCCGGACACAACCTGGGCCTGAGCCATGACGGCACCACCGACGGCAGCGAGTACTACGGCGGGCACGGGTCCGGGGAAACCTCCTGGGGTCCCATCATGGGAGTCGGGTACGACCGAAACGTCAGCCAGTGGTCCAAGGGCGAGTACCGTCGTGCCAACAACACCCAGGACGACCTCGCGACCCTCGCCGGAAAAATTGCCTATCGGAATGATGACCACGCCGGAACCGCGGCCAACGCCACACCCCTGGTCATCACCGGGGGAACGACCATTGTCTCCACCACGCCTGACAACGATCCGACTAACCTGAATCCAGCGAACAAGGGTATCATCGGTCGCAACACCGACACCGACATGTTCTCGTTCGCGACCGGACCCGGTCCAATTCGCATCGACGTGAAGCCCTGGGTCACTCCGTCGGCCAACACCCGCGGTGGCAATCTGGACGTCCTGCTCGAGCTGCGAAGCGCCGGAGGCACCCTGCTCCTGTCCAGCAACCCGGCCAATCTGACCGGGGCCTCCATCGCCACCAATCTGCCCGCGGGACGATATTACCTGACGGTCAAAAACACGGGCGCCGGCAGCCCGCTCGCGACGACCCCCAGCGGCTACACCAGCTACGGAAGTCTGGGACAATACTTCATCAGCGGGACCGTGAACGAAGTGACCGGACTGGTCTTTGCGCCGCTGGCGGAACTGCAGGCCAATGATCTCACCACCACCGGAAATGCAGAACTGGTGTTCACCGTCACCTACGCGGACGACGTGGCCATCAATGTGTCCACCCTCGACAACCAGGATGTCCGCGTGGTCGGACCCGGAAACTATGACAAGCTGGCCCGTCTGGTCTCGGTCGACACGGCCGCCAATGGAACGCCGCGCGTGGCGACCTATGCCGCGGATCCGCCGGTCGGTGCGCTGTGGACCTCCGACGACAATGGCACCTATGTGGTCTCCATGGTGGCCGACCAGGTCCGGGACACCGAGAACGCCTCCGTGCCGGCGGGAGAGATCGGCCGGTTCAACGTGGCCGTACCCAAGGCGCTTTATACTGCAAGATTGGACGAGAATCCCGGTTGGCGTTTGGATTCCCAATGGGCGTATGGCACCCCGCGCTACACCAGCGGAGGACCCACCAACGGATTCACCGGCACGAAGATCATTGGCTACAATCTCGGGGGCAATTACGCGGTCAACCTCAGCACCCGAAACGCCACCACGCCCGTCATCGACTGTTCGTCCGTCACGTCAGTCATCCTGAGGTTCAAACGCTGGCTCCGGGTCCACTCGACCGACAAGGTGACCCTCCTGGTGTCCACGGACGGCACCACCTGGACCCAGCTGTGGTCTCCGAACGGGAGCGTTCTCGACACCGGCTGGACCGAGGTCCAATACCCCATGCCGGACGGCGTCGCCGGCAGCGCCACGGTCCGCTTTCGTTGGACCATGGCCTCGGGGCCTGACCCCAACGTCGACATCGGTTGGAACATCGACGACATCGAGGTGATTGGTGCCGGATTCATCGACACCAAACCGCCGGTTCCCGAACTGCTGGTGGCAGACCTGGTTTCCAAGGGTTCGCCCAGCCACTCCTGCGCGGTGACCTTCACCGACGACACAGCCGTCAAGCTGAGCACGCTGGATTCCACCGACATTCGCATCAGCGGGCCCAACGGATACTCCAAGCTCGCCACCTTTGAAGGCGCGGACCTGCCCAGCGATGGCAGTCCCATGACGTCGACCTATTCGATACCCGCCCCGGGCGACTTCTGGGGGCCGGCTGACAACGGGACGTATGAGATCACGCTGGCGGCGGATGCCGTGTCGGACACGCTGGGATACGCCACGCCGGAAAAGGTCCTGGGCACCTTCAAGGTGGAGATTCCGATCGCGGAACCGGGACGGCTGGAAGTCACGCCGGCGGATGGATTGGTCAGCCAGGGTCCCGCAGGTGGTCCGTTCACGCCGTCCTCCAAGCAGTACAATCTGGCGAACAAGGGCGGCTCTGCGCTCAACTGGTCGGCCGACGCCCCTGTGGAATGGATCAGTCTTTCCACCAACGCGGGCACGCTGGCGCCGGGTGAAAGCGTCTCGGTCACCGTGTCGCTCAACGACGCGGCCAAAGCCCTGCCGGGGGGTGAAAACGCGGGCTGGGTCAACTTCGTGAACAACACCAGCGCGCTCGGCAATGGCCGCCGCGACGTGACCGTCACGGTTTCCGCGGCCCAGAATTTCAGCCTGCAGGTCACGGTGAAAGAGGCGGGCTGGGGCTCGGTCAATCCGTCGGGGGGTAATTTTGCCTCGGGAACCAGTGTCCCGCTCCAGGCCACACCGGCGACCTATTACCAGTTCACCCACTGGGAAGGGGACGCCACGGGAACCGCCAATCCGGTCAACGTGGTCATGTCCGCCAACCGCGCAGTGACCGCCGTGTTTGCCGAGATCCTCACCGTCAACCACCCCACACCGCATGCCTGGCTGGCGGCGAATGGATATCCGACGGATTTCGAGAACGCCGTGGACAAGATCGGCGCCAATGGCCTGCCCGTCTGGCAGTCCTACGTTGCAGGACTCAATCCGCAGGATCCGGCCAGCCGCCTGGTGCTGACCCCGGCGCCTCTGGCCAACGGCACGGGACTGACCCTGAGCTGGGAGACCGTCGCCGGCCGCACCTACACATTGAAATCCGGCAATAGCCCCGCCGGCACCTTCACCCCCATTTCCGGTGCCGTGGACCTGCCCTCGACCACCAAGACCTTCACGGTCCCCTTCACCCCCAATGCCACGTCGACCTATTACCGCATCGAGGTGCAGAAACCCTGAGAGCCTTAGTCGGGACCCGCGCACAACGCGGGAGGCATGAAAAGGCCGGGCTCCGCTGGAAGCGGGCCCGGCCTTACCTTTTCGACGGAGGTTCAGCCCAGCCGATTGAGCGCGCCCAGGATCGCCTTCATCGAGGCCAGCTCGATGTTGGTATCCACCCCGGCACCCCAGCGAATCCGGCCATCCGCGGTTTTGATCTGGATGTAGGTGATGGCGCTGGCCTCCGATCCGGCACCCAGGGCGTGCTCGCGGTAATTGGCCACACTGAAGGCCGGCGCACCGGAGGCGACCAGGGCGTTGACGAAGGCGGCGATGGGGCCGTTGCCACGGCCCGTGAGGGCGAGTTCACGGCCCTCCCGTTTCACCGAAGCCCGGCATTCGAACACGCCATCGACTCCATCGGCGTGGAAGTGGACGAGTTCCCAGGGCGCCGACCGGTCGATGTACTCGCGCCAGAACATCGCCTTGAG
>JBGAPN010000577.1:0-2543 GCA_044221235.1 Limisphaerales bacterium | reverse complement strand
CTGCTTTTCATGGACGAGCGCATTGGGAGGCACGCCAACGGCCAAAGTCACCTGGGTGTCGTCAGGCAGTGCATCGGGCCGCCAAGTGATACTCAAGGTTTCCGACGACGCGCCGGACGACGACAACCCGTTGAACAAGAGTTTTGGCGTGGGAGGACGCCTCTTCACCCGTTCGGAAGGGGAGGCACAAGTGGTGATTCAGAACATCTCGAGCAACAACCTCGTCCGCGTGGGCCCGTTGTCGGAGTTGCGGCTCGCCTCCCGGCTCCGGTCGCCGTTGGACCTGGTCCGGGGCGCCTTTTACTTCCTGGCCCGGGGCGAACCGCTGGAGTTCGAATTCGTCACCCCGCATTTGATTGGTGGCCACTCCGGGACCGATTTCGCCGTCACGGTCACCGAGACCGAGACCACGATCACGTTGTTCGATGGGCGGTTGGACCTGACCAACCGGTTCACGGGGAAGGAGGGGATGCTGGAAACGGTTCCGGTCACCCTGACCAACCGGTTCCAGCAGGCGATTCTGAGGACGAATCATCCGCCCGCCGTCCTCCTGGCTACCAATGTGGTTCAGTGGTGGCTGCGTTATCCCGCCGTCCTCGATCCAGGCGAATTGCCGGACGACGTGAGGGAGCCTCTCGCCCCGTCGATCGCGGCCTATGCGCGGGGTAATCTGGAGGCCGCACGAAGGGAATTGCCCGTACGGTCACCCGTCACCGATGGTGAGCGAATCTACCGTGCCATGCTGGAGGCCGGTGCTGGTCGCATCCCGGAAGCCAATACGCTCCTGGGCGAGGTGCATTCGTTGACGTCGCTCTCGAACTCCATTGCCCTGATGATTCATGCGATCACCCGGGTTTCGGTGGAGGACCGGGTGGATCCCCAGACGGCGTCCGAGTGGCTCGGAAATTCCTACCTGTTGCAGGCCCAAAATGACCTTCCTGGTGCCTTGAGGGCCGCCCGCCAGGCCTTGGAGAGGTCTCCGAAATTCAGCTATGCCCGGATCCGCCTGGCGGAGCTTGAGTTTGGGCGGGGCAACTGGCCCGCCGCGCGGAAACTGTTGGATGAAAGTCCGGTGCCCCTTGACCAGAACGCCGGAGCGGAATCCATCCGGGGGTTCATCGCACTGGCGTCTCGCGAGCCGCATCTCGCGCAGGAAGACTTCCAGCGGGCATTGGAATTGGATCCCAGCTTGGGCGAGGCGTGGCTTGGGGAGGGATTGCGCCAGATTCGGAAAGGTTCCGCTTCCGATTTGGCTGGCGGAGTCCGGGATCTCCAGACCGCGGCGGCGGCCGAACCCAATCGGGCGCAGTACCGGAGTTACCTCGGAAAGGGATACCAGGTGGCCGGTCAACAAGAGAACGCGGAGAAGGAGCTCAACCTGGCCATCGAGCTGGATCCCAGGGATCCCACCCCGTGGCTCTACATGGCACTGCTGCGCCAGGAAGAGAACCGGATCAACGAGGCGATTTCGGCTCTCACGGAATCCCTCGAATTGAACGACAACCGGCTCGTGTACCGGTCCCAATTGATGCTGGACGAGGACCGGGCCGTGCGGAGTGCCAACCTGGCGAGGATGTATGAAGATGCGGGGATGGATCTTATAGCGATCCGCGAAGCGTCGCGGGCCCTGGAGGCGGACTACCAGAATGCGTCGGCCCACTTCTTTCTTTCCAACAGTTACAATTCATTGAGGGATCCCGGTCAGGCGGATCTGCGATATGAGACCGCATGGTACAGCGAGTTGCTCGTGGGCAACCTGCTGTCGCCGGTGGGTGCCGGCCAGCTTTCGCCCACCCTTTCAGCGAATGAGTACGGCCTACTGTTTGAGCGCAACCGGCCGTTTTCCATGGCGTCGACCACCCGGTACCTTGATTTCGGATGGGTCGAGGAGTCAGCCGCCGTTCGGGGCCTCTTCGAACGTTCGGAGTACGCGGTCGAGATGTATTATCTCAGGGACCCGGGTCTGACGCCGAACACGGACGTCGAAACCTGGTCTGTATCACCCCGATTCAAGCACCAACTTGGGACCTCGGATACGCTGCTGCTGGAGGCGAGTTTCTCCCAATCCACCGTGGGTGACCGGACGCGCCAGGTGGATCCGGACGACGCGAACCGTGAGTTCCGTGGAACCGAGCGGATCGAGCCGGTGCTCCTGGCGGGCCTTCACCACGAGTGGTCTCCCGAACAGGACACGCTCGTGCTCGTGGGAGGATTCCGGGACACTTACTCGGCAACCGACCCCAGCTTTTCTCCCATTCTGTTCACGCGGAATACCTCTACCGGGGAAATTTTGGACCTTTCCATCCTACCCGCGGTCTATCCTGGCCTCACCTACAACAGTCGGTTCGAGGGGATCACCCTTGATTTACAGCATGTGGCTGCGCTGACGCCGGGGCAATCGGGTGCGCTTGGACGGCACACTCTCATCGTGGGAGGACGTGGACAGATGGGACGTATCCGGACGGATACCCAATTGGAGTCTGGGAAGTATTTCGTGGAAAAGGCGCCGGGGAGCTATTGGACGGACCCTGCGGAGGCTGAGA
>JBGAPN010000576.1:0-2551 GCA_044221235.1 Limisphaerales bacterium | reverse complement strand
GAAACAGGCGGGTGCCCTGGCCGCCACCCATGATGATGGCGAGGGTTCGGTTTCGGAGTTCGGAGAAGCGGGCGTTGGACATGAGGACAACGGGTCAGGAGCGGTGCGAGAGACGGGTAACGGATAGTCTGGCTCGCCGCGCCACTCAAGCCGGGAACTCAAATCGGGGCGAATTGGTGGGCAGAACCGCGGTGACCGACGGATTCAGTCACGGCCCGACGCAGTTGGTCCCTACCTTGATGACTTCGGGGTGGACCAAAAGCGCATCGGTCAGGAACGTTGTCGCGAAGCATTTCGTGGAAGCATCGGTTCTCCAATTACGTGACATTGCCAAAGCCTTTGGGTCCGTCCGCGCCCTGAACGGGGTCTCGTTTGAACTGTTCCCGGGCGAGGTTCACGCCTTGCTAGGGGAAAATGGCGCGGGGAAATCGACGTTGATCAAGCTCATCACCGGAGCCTATCAGCCGGATTCCGGTTCCATCACGATAGCGGGCCGGTCGATCCCGCACCTCACTCCTTCGCGGGCCCACCAACTCGGGATCGCCTGCATCTATCAGCAGCCCGCGCTGTTCGCCGATCTGACCGTGGCCGAGAACATCGGAATCCGCCTGGAACCCGTTCGTCCCTTCCAGAGGATCCATTGGGATCGCCGCCGCGCCGAGGCCCGGCGACTCCTCGAACGGATCGGCGCTTGCATCGCACCGGACGCCGAAATCCGTTCGCTTTCCATGCCCGAGCAGCAATTGGTCGAGATCGCCTGCGCCCTTGGCCGCGGGGCTCGAATCGTCATCATGGACGAGCCCACCGCCTCACTCACCCACCGCGAGCAAGAGCGGCTCTTCTCCGTCATCCGCGAGCTTCGCCGCGACGGTGTAGGCGTCATCTACATTTCCCATCGGCTGGAGGAAATCTTCGCCCTTGCCGACCGCGTGACGGTGCTCCGGGACGGCGAAAGCGTGGGAACCCGGGTACTCCGTCCTCACGCCTCCCCAATCCCACCCGGCCAACCTTCGGCGTCGGCAGCGCTTTCCGAGTCCGAACTCATTCAATTGATGGTTGGCCGGGAGATGTCGCACATTTACCCGGAGCGCAAATCGCAGGCGGGAACAGCCGTCCTCTCCGTGCGCGGCGTCGGTTGCGCCGTCGCCGGCCTTTCCGGCGTTGGCCTCGACGTGCGGGCCGGCGAAGTCGTGGGCCTTTCCGGCCTCGTGGGTGCGGGACGCACCGAACTGGCCCGCGTTTTGTTCGGACTCACCCCGGCGGACCGGGGGGAGATCCTCCTGGAAGGACGCGCCGTTCGCCCTCAATCCCCGTCCGAAGCCATTGACCTTGGGATCGGATACGTTCCGGAGGACCGTCGACGTCACGGAGTCATCCTGGAGATGCCCATTTCCAACAATACCACCCTGGCCGTTCTTCGACGTCTGTTCTCCGGGGGCTGGCTTCGGCCACAGGTCGAGCGTTCCCTCACCCTGGAATACCTTCGCGCTCTGGCCATCAAGGCGCCGGGACCCGAGTCACCCGCCGGATCCCTTTCCGGAGGCAACCAGCAGAAGGTCGCACTGGCACGCTGGCTGGCGACTCGTCCCCGACTTCTGATTCTCGACGAACCCACCCAGGGCGTGGACGTCGGCGCCAAATCCGAGATTCACCGGCTCATTCGCAACCTCGCCGACCGGGGAATGGCGGTGCTGATGATCTCCAGCGACCTGCAGGAAATTCTGGGAATGAGCGATCGCATTCTGGTCATGCGCTCCGGACGCATCGCCGCCGAATTGCCCGGGGGCACCCCGGCGGACGTCGTCATGGCAGCGGCATTGGGACAGGAGGGGAGCGCCTGATGCCGTCCTTCGTGAACAGAAACTTCCGGGAACTCTCCGTGACGCTGGTGTTGGTGGTCCTGCTCGGGCTGCTGGCGGCCTTCGCCCCAACTTTTTTTGAACCCCAGCCCCTGTTGTCGAGGCTGGCGGCCGCGGCCCCTCGGCTGGTGCTGGCCTGCGGCATCGCCCTGGTTCTGATCTCCCGTCAAATCGACATTTCGATCGGTTCCCTCTTCGCAGTCTGCGCCACCGGCGCCGGCTGGGCAGCCGCCTCAGGACTTTCACTCCCGGGGGTCGTGGCCACCGCCCTGGCCCTCGGCGCCGCCGGCGGATTGCTGAACGGAGCCCTCGTGGCCGGTCTTCGCCTTCCCAGCATTGTGGTGACCCTCGCGACCATGGTGAGCCTCCGGGAAGCGCTCCGTCTCAAACAGCAAGGCGTGTTCATCAATCTTCCCGACGGCGTCCAGTGGTTCGGACTCTCAATGACGGCCGGTCAGCTGACCCTGTGCGGGATCGCCCTGGGAATGCTCCTCGCCCTCAGTTGGATTCTCGCCCATGTCCGCCTCGGGCGCATCGTTTACGCGGTGGGATCCGATACCGAAGCGGCGCGGTTGGCAGGACTTCGTCCGGCCTGGGTGATCTTGGGAGTGTTTGTGTTCATGGGGCTGCTCGCTGGACTCGCAGCCCTCCTCAACTTGGTGCAATCGCCTCAAGTGGACCCCGGGAGCGGG
>JBGAPN010000065.1:0-17138 GCA_044221235.1 Limisphaerales bacterium | reverse complement strand
GGAGCGCAGGCCGGGTGGCTGCCGCCTCTCGAATTGCCTCGATCGGCCCGAGGGGATCGTCGCCGAGAAACAGCCCGTCGGGTCCGAACCCTGCGGCGAGGGTGGACGGTACCCGCATCCCGCCGGGTACCTTTAGGCAAAGTCGGTTCTCACCGCGGTCCACAATGACCTCCATCCGGTTGGACCCTGCTTGGGCGAGAAGTCGGAGTTCCCGGCCGTGGCGACGTTGCACCCAGAGCAGAACGGACTCGACGTGTTTGCAAGTTCCGAGTCCGTTGGACTGAAAGTCGACGCAGTCACAGGCAAATTCGCGGGTTTTCACGTCACGAATCTCCACCTGGTAGGTCCGCCCGCTACCGGAGTGGACCTGGAAATTTGAGAGCACCGGATGGCAGGGCGTGAGGTTGATGATGCGCATGCGCTCTTCACGGGCCCTTTGACGCCGTCGATCGATCTCCTGGGCGTCGGTGGTACGCCAATCATGGTCCAAGGGGACGTCGAGGGTGCCTTTTCTGGAGCGCCTTCCGGGACGCTTGGGACTCTGCGTTTTCGACATTAGGTCGAGAGTGAAGGAAACTGGGGTTCGAGAGGAGGCTGGAATCGGCGGAGATCAGGAAAGCCCATCCTGCGTGTTGGGCCCTGTGAAGTCGGGTCGTTTGCTCACCTTTGCGTCCCGGATCCCAGGGGGGGAGGAACCACGAACTGCACGAACCACACGAAATGATGGGCGTATGGACCCCTCTTGATTTTGAGTCCCGGCTCGAAGCGGGAGGTACCCGGTTCGAGCCCAATTCGGATCGCTTCGGATCCCGGGTTCGCTTGGGCTACCTGGCGCGTCGTGGTATCAGTTCGCCCACTCCGGGCAGGGCGGGAATGGGTTGGTGAAGAGCCCAATGCCCCCTTCGCCCATTGGTCGCTCCCCAAGGCAAAAGGCCCCGAGGGGGCTAGCCTCGATGACAAATCCACACCGCGGACGGGCCAATAGGCATTGTGGTTGCATCGCGCTGGCGAGGGCCAACAGATCGTACATTGATTGTTTTTAAAATACTGTGGCTATGATGGATACGTGTTTTTTTGATTCGTGACAGAAGTGGGTGGCCGGGAGTGGACCTCCGGTCAGTGCGATGGAGGGTTTCCATTCGGCATTCCTTCGCAGGTGGCGCGGCCCGTTTCCGACCTGATTTTCCTGAAAATCTTGGTTGAAAAACGAGGAAAACTGAACTGCTATCCCTGTGTGAAGCGTTGCGCAGTTACCTTAGGAAGTTGCCTCCTTGTCTTGTCGAGCCAAGTTGACGTTAACGCGACGCAAGTCTTTGCGAGTCGGCAAGACTGGTTGGTCGCGATAAACGGTCCGCACTGGGACGTCAATCTGGAGGATGGAACCAATAACAATCTGCACGAGAATGATGTTCTCGTTGCGGGATCCTCCATTCAACTGCCTCCCGACTTTGACCAGGCTTTGAGCTTTGATAGCGACTTAACCGTTCGACGAGGAGCCGGTTGGAACAATTACATTGACCCGGCTGGCGGGGATCCGTTGGTCCTGGCAACCCTTGCGTCCCAATTGGCGGGGACGTTTTCCGACTACGGTCAAACCAAGTTCGGTTTTGAGCTTCTCACTTCGGCAGACCTCTGGATATCGCTTACCCTTTCTGATTACGTCACCATCGAGAGTTTTCAGGTGAGCGCAAAGGATGGTCCGCAATTTTTTGGTTGGATTACCGACGACAGCACAGCCGTCAAGAGCTTCACAATTTCCGGCATTCAGGGCGAACTGTTGATTGGAAATTTTGTGGTTCCCGACACGGGCGCCACGATTTGGCTCTTGGGTTTGGGAATGCTCTGTGTAGCTGGTGCGCGCCTGCGTTTCGCGTAGCGATCGCGCCCGGAGTCGGGAACATCGAGGGCATCTCGCTTGGATTTGGGCTTGGTGATTTTTTTAGAGGCACTTCCGGTAGAGAAAGGGCCTCCATCATCGGTGTCGTCGGCGATTTACCCAGCTGTCGGAGTGTTCGAGTTTCGAATGAGGTGATCGATTAGACGCGGTGGAGTCCCATTGAATCCCCTAGGCTAAAAACTGGGGTTCCCCGTGTTCGCGGATGGTCCCCGTCTTTGATTCTGCCAGATTGGGCAACGCCTTCACTGCCTTCTGGAGAGAGATTGGCGACTCCGCACCCACTTTCTTCCACGGCGCTTTTCACTCGTTAACGGAATTGGGCAGCACCGGTCCCCGCCATTGAAGCAGGACTTACGGTGAAATTCTTCGGGCCAAATCAGGATGGCCTGCATCATCTGCCAGATCTCGAGCGGACTTACCCGCAGAGTTGTGGCCCTTCGGATCCGCTCCCGCCTTCAGCAGCAGCCGGACGATGTCGGCGTGACCTTCCCAAGCAGCGGTCATCAAGGGCGTCCATCCGTGCCGGGAGGCGGCGTTGACCTTCGCCCCATGCTTGAGGAGCAGACGTACCGTCTCCGTGCGGCCCCGCAGGGCGGCATGAAGCAACGGGGAATTGCCGCCTGTGTCGGCCAGGTTTGGGTTCGCGTGACGTCCCAACAGTAGGTCCATCACGTCCAGGTGTCCCCGGACAGCGGCGTAGGCGAGGGGTGTCATGCCATCCGTCCGCGCCTGCACATCCAGAGGTACACCGGCCTCGAGAAGCATCAGAACGATCCGGGTGTGCCCACCGGTGGCGGCGGCATGGAGCGCGTTGGCGCCATCGATATCCACGGCCATCACCTGGGCGCCCGATTTTAACAGGGCCCGCACGACTTCCTCCTGGCCGAAGTACGCTGCCGCGGAGATGGCCGGCTGGGTAAAGAGGTCGCGGGTGTTGGGATCCGCTCCCTGACTGAGAAGCCGGATGGCTCTTCTCGTGTCACCCTGGTTGATGGCGTCGATCATTTCCTCGCCCGGTGTGGCGGCGGACGCCAGCGTCGCGGACAGGCAGGCCAGGAGGAATGTCTGGACGAACCGGAGAAAGACCGGAGGAGGAAGCATGGACACTTGCATGGCGGGCCGGGAGTTCAGTTGATGCGAAGGACGAAGTCGAAGCTGGCGGTAAGTCCGTCCGAGACCTCGCGCGGTGACATGATCAGGGACGGGCGCAAGCCGGCGTCGTGGGCGTTCCATGGATCTCCCTGGAAATAGAGCTGGGTGGTCAGGATAGGCGACTTCTCGAAGCTGGCCTTCACGTGGATGTGGGACGGGCGCATGTCGCCCGGCGCACCATAGTAGAGGGGCTTGAGTGTCCGCAGCGTGTAGTTGCCATGGTCGTCTGTGTAGATCCGGCCCCGCAACTTGAAGCCCGTGTTGTCATAATTCCCGGTATTGTCGGCATGCCAGATGTCGAGCAGCGCGCCCTTGAGCGGACGACCCCGGGTGTCGAATACCCGTCCCGAAACCGTGAGCGGAGTTCCCGGCATGCCCGGTTCGAGGAGAATCGAGCGGACCGGCGCCCCGGGTTTGTAGAAAGGTCCTTCCCAGTTGTTCTCCGTCTCGGGCGATTCCTCGGTTGCCGCACTCAGATCGCCGGTGAGCAGGGATGATGCACCGAGGAGGGGATCCCCGCCGTTCCGACGAGGAGGCGCCGGAGTACCCGGCGTCGGGAAAAGGATCCGGTAAGACCTCGGAGGAAGGGAAGGCCGGGGAGTTCATTTTCCAGAGAAGTGAATGGCACAACTCCAAACCCGATGTCGACAGGGATCTCGGGACGCGGCTGGGTTGGCGCGGAGCTTCGGGTCGAGTCCTGCGTTGCCTCGGGTGTCGGATTCGAGTAACGGATAGGTAGTCGAATGAAAACGGTTCCTATCCAGTGGGTGCTCCCGTGCCTCGTCCTGTGGTTATGGACAGCACAGGCTGACGACCTGGTCTTGCAGTTGCCAAGGCCGAAGGGTCCCGTTCTGGAGCTGAAATTGTCTGGTGCGCCGGTGGCTGGCCCGGTGGAGGTCCGGGTCCAGAAGACGCGGGATTTCCAGCTGTGGGAGAATGTGGGCGTCAAACGAAGGATCGCGGCGGCCGAAGTCCTGGACGGGGCGCTTTTGGGAACCGACGAGGGGCAGTCCGGATTTTTTCGGCTGGTGACCCGTCCCACTCGGTTCGTCTCTGACGACGGGGATGAGACACTGGGCTTTGCCGGGTTGTTTGCAGATGAACTGGACGCCCTTGGGTCCATGGACGTGGATGACTTCGCGGCCCGGTATCCGTCGGGAGCGAACTACCTGCCGGCCCTGACCTGGGATCCTACCACCGCGGCGTACTGGACACAGCTCAACGACCCGGCACCGACTGGAACTCCCAAGCCATTTGAGGGCGGAGCCCGGATTCCCCTGTCCCCATGGACCCTGAACGGAGCCGAACTGGAGTGCTTCCGGACCAACGGATTCGTGGTCTGTTCCCGTTTCGCCAGCAACACCATGGCCGATGTCTATTACGACGTGTTTCAGCGGGACCTGCCGGTGTTTGTTACCACGGATTCCCTGCTGCAGGCGTGGCATCGATCCTTCGATGCGATCCTGGAGGATCTCGAACGCGGGGTGTTTGTCGGAATCGTGGGATCGTTGCTCAACGACCTCTCGGCTGCGATCCCCTCTGCCAGGGCCGAATACGGTGACGGTTGGCGTGAGGCCAGTTTGCGCGATGCGGACTTTTTTCTCGGAGTGGCGATCCGGCTGATCTCGGACCCCGCATTTCCGCTGCCCTATAGCCGGCTGGGCCAGGAAGCGCGGATTGATCAAATGGTCAACTGGATCCTGCAAGGCCAGGCGCGGTTGACCTCGTTGATGGGGTCCCCGACCGCCGAGTGGGTGGATTTCTCGCTCTTCACCCCCCGGGGGCACTATACCAAGATCTTCACGGACACCGGGGTGCGCCTCGACCGGTATTTCCGGGCAATGACCTGGTTGGGCCGGGCGGACTTGCGGATCGCAGGTGACCCCCACTATGCGACACCGCAGCAACTGGGCACGGCTGTGGTATTGCTGGACCTGCTGAAACGTGTGGACGGTTTGGGATCATGGCGTGCCCTTGACCAGTCCTTGAGTGTCCTGGTCGGTCCGGCGGATTCCCTGAATTTTGATGGGTTGGATGCGCTGTTGAAGTCCGTCAATCGGCAGCGTCCGCCGGATTTCGCCACCCTGGATGACCTGTCGAACCTCCAGCAGCAGATCGAGTCGGGAAGTCTGGGAACCCAGGCGATTGGGACGCATGGGTTCTGGGGCAGCGCAGGCAATGACCAGATCGTCCTTCCCCGGTCGTTTACATTCCTGGGGCAGCGGTTTGTGCCCGACAGTTGGGCGTTGGGGCAGGTGGTGTTCGACCGCATCGTCACGCCGGGAAGCCAACCGCCCCAGCTGGTTCGACGCCGCATGCCGTATTCGCTGGATGTCGCTTTTTCGGTCCTGGCCAATGACCAGGTGGTCCCGGAACTGGCGGCCAACATCCGTCGGACCGACGGAGTCCCGTTCCGGGACGGATACCCGTACCAGCGCAATCTGGCCGCCGTCCGAAATGCGCTGGACCACCTTCCCATTCCGACGTGGGAAGGCACGGTGTACAACCAGTGGTTGAGGGCGCTGCGGGCGCTGTCGCAGCCGACCACCGGGTCGGAGTATCCCGAGGCGATGCGGACGCATGCGTGGGCGATGAAGACGCTGAACACCCAGCTCGCCTCCTGGACCCACCTTCGCCATGACACCGTCCTGTACGCCAAACAGTCGGTGACGCCGCCCATTCTCTGCTCGTATCCCGCCGGCTTTGTGGAACCGCGTCCCGAGTTTTTCCGGAGGTTGGGAGAACTGGCGATGGCCACGCGGAATCAAACGTCGGTCCTGCCGGCGACCCAGGTGGTCGACAGCAAGATCCGGCCATTCCTATCGCGGTTCGCCAGCAATTGCGTGGTCCTTGAGCGCATTGCCCGGGCAGAACTGGTCCAGGAACCCCTTTTGGACCAGGACACGGCCTTCCTGGAGAATACGGTGGAATGGGTTTACACCTACTTTGGCGAGCGGAAATACGACGGCTGGTATCCGCGGCTGTTTTACCGGGGAACCGAGGGCGAACTACCCAGTCCTGCGCCGCCTCCGGCACGGCCGCCCGACCATGATTCAGCGCAGCCGGACTTCATCGTCGCCGACGTGCATACCGATGGACCTTCGGAGCCGGACGGGGACCCGGGTGGCGTGCTCATGGAAGGGGTAGGACGGGTCAATCTGCTGGTCATTGCCGTGGATAACGGTCCGGACCGGATGGTCTATGCCGGCCCGGTGCTGTCCCATTATGAGTTTGTCCAGCCGTTGTCCTCGACCCGCATGACCGACGAAACCTGGAGTCAGGCCGTCAATGCCCGCTCGACTCCGGCTCCGCCACCTTGGACCGGGGGCTACCTGGCCCCGTAAGGGCCCGTCCGCCGCCGTCTCAGGATTCTTCCGGCTCGGGTTCTGAACTTTCCTCGGCCTGGGCCGCTGCGGCCGCCGCCTTGCCGGCAGGGAGCGGGGTATCCAGGATGTCCCGCTGCCACGGCAGCAATTCCTTCCAGGCATCCACATCTCCGCGTCCCAAGGCCATCAGCGTGCCGCGAGCGGCAATGATGGTGGGATCGATGCCCAGATCCTTGGCCCGGACGTCCCGGCGGATACGCAATTCCTCCGCGAAATCGAGTTCCTTTCGGGTCATACGCCGCGTCTGGACCCGATGGTGTTTGGGACGTTTGCCCGCGGGGACGGCGAGCCCATGCTGCACGGCTTCGAGCACGCCCTGCTTCCGTCGGGGAGTCAGATAAGGAGGCAGACGGACAGCGCGAGTCCCGCCCCGGGAGGCCTGTTCCGCCACCGCGCAGAGGGTCTCGTGTTTCAGAATGAAAAAGGGAGGGCGGCCGGTCCGGAGCGCGTCCCGCTCCCTCCAGTGCCAGAGTTCCCGCAGCACGGCGAGGCCGGTTTCGTCCAGCTTGTCATACCCGCGGATCCGCCAGATGGAGTCGGGATCGTCCCGGCTGGGACGGGCGGCGTCGCGAACGATGCGCTCGCAAATCTGACGGTGCCAATCGAGCCGGCCCAATTCCACCAGGCGGGCGCGCAGCAGTTCAGTCAGCGGATTCAGGTACCGGACGTCATTCAACGCGTAGCTCACCATCTTTTCGGTGAGCGGACGGCGTCCCCAGTTGGCCTTTTGCGAGCCCTTCTCCAGGCGAAGGTTGAGATACTTGGAGAGGACGTCATTCAGGCCGAACTTGGATTCACCCAGGAGCCGGGCAGCCCACATCGTGTCAAAGATGGCGCCAGGTTTGAAATGATGTCCGTTAAACAGGAGGTGGAGATCGTAGTCGGCCGCGTGGAAGATGATCTCGTGCCGATCGAACGCTTCCCAAAGGGGCTCCAAATGAATGTCGGCCAGGGGATCGACGAGCCGTTCTTCCCCGGGGATGGCAACCTGAAGGAGGCAGAGCTTCTCCGGATAGGCATGGAGGCTGTCCGCTTCGGTGTCCACCGCCACCCATGGGGCGGAGTGCACCCGGGCAGCAAAGTCGTTGAGTTCAACCGCCGTGTGAATCACCGCGCCGAACATCTTCGACTTTCGAGCCGCCGCCAAGGGGTGAAGTTAAGGAAGGACGATTTCCCCGCTTGCTGGGCTCCGGGGTAGGAATCGGAAGTGACGCAGGACTGGCTGCCGGCGAAGATGGGTTTCTCATGCAGCGTGAACCGCAGTTCCCCGGTCTTTGGCGTTCCCTCAATGATTCCCGCCGGTTTTTCCTGATTGCGGGTCCGTGTGTCTTGGAGAGCGAGGAACTCGCATTTGAAGTGGGAAAGAAGCTGAAGCAACTCTCTGATCGTCTGGGGATTACGTACATTTTTAAGGCGAGCTACGACAAGGCAAACCGATCTTCGGGAAAGTCCTATCGCGGTCCGGGGATAACGGAAGGCTTGGCGGCCTTGTCACGAATCCGCCGGAAACTGCAAGTGCCCGTATTGACCGATATCCATGAATCCGAACAGGTTGAACCGGCTGCCGCGGTGTGTGATGTCCTCCAGATTCCAGCCTTTCTTTGCCGGCAGACGGACCTGATCCACGCGGCGGTCCGCTCGGGACGGATCGTCAACATCAAGAAGGGGCAGTTTCTGGCTCCGGATGACATGAAGAATGTAGTCGCCAAGGCTGCAGAGGCGGCTTCCGGCGAAGGGCCTCGTCTGCTGCTGACCGAGCGGGGAACCACCTTCGGCTATCACAATCTAGTCGCGGATATGCGGAGCCTTCCGATTCTTTCGCGATTGGGGTTCCCAGTGGTCTTCGATGCGACTCACTCGGTTCAGCTCCCGGGGGGCGCAGGGGACCGGTCCGGGGGGCAGAGGGAGTTTGCCCCGGTCCTGGCCCGGTGCGCGGTTGTGGCTGGCGCCAACGGACTCTTCATCGAAACGCACCCGGATCCGGATCGGGCCTTCAGTGATGGACCCAACATGATTCCGCTTCGGGACATGGGGAAGCTGTTGGGGCAGCTGCTCCGATTGCGGGTCGCTTTGCGGGGGTGACGGGGTAACGGGGTGACGTGGATCACGCCGCTGCCGTGGAAAAAGAAGAGGGCCGGTGTGAAGACACCGGCCCCGGCGGCAACAAAATGGGTTGGCCCGAAATCAGACGATAGCAGGTCCGGGCCGCACCCGCGGGATTACTTCTCAATCCCGAGCAGTTCCACGTCGAAGATCAATGCGCTGTTGGGTCCGATTTTCGGACCGGCGCCGGACTCGCCATAGGCCAGCTTGGACGGAATGTAGATCTGGTATTTATCGCCGACCTTCATGAGCTGGAGGGCTTCCGTCCAGCCGGGGATGACCTGGTCGACAGGAAAGGTGACTGGCTCGCCACGGTCCACCGAACTGTCAAACACGGTGCCATCCACCAGCGTGCCGTGGTAATGGACTTTGACGGTGTCCCGGGGGCCAGGGGTTTTGCCGTCGCCGGACTTGATCACCTTGTACTGAAGCCCTGAGGCGGTGGTCTTGACGCCGTCCTTCTTGGCGTTGGCCGCGAGGAATTCCTCACCGACCTTGGCATTCTTGGCGCCGTCGACCTGCTGTTTGGCCTGCATCTTGGCCATCATCTGCTCCCGGAGTTCCGAGATGGTGGCCTTCACTTCGGCCTCGGTCATGCCTGGCTTGCCTGCCAGCGCATCGGCCAGTCCGGCGGCGATCGCCTTCGGGTCCACCTCGAGGCCCTGCTCCCGCATGCTGGAGCCCATCTGGGTGCCGATGGCGTAGCTGATCTTTTGCTTGGGATCCTTGAGATCGGGCTTTTCTTGGGCGGAAACCGTCGCGCAGCACGCGATTGCGGTGAGAAGAAGTGCGGAAAAATTGGATTTCATTCAGTGATGGCGCCTGCGGACGGCCGACGCGAAGGAACGAGCCTTGCAGGTTTCAGAATGGGGTCAAATGCACAATTAATTCCGGACTGGAACTCCTCGAACTCCCCCGGTGGCGAGGTGTGGACCGGCGTTTTGAAGAATTCCCGTCGGCGGTGGGATAAACGGAATGGCCTCCTGGGTCGTGCGGACGGTTGCCTCTTTTTGCGACACCAGTAGGCTAGGGGGCGCATGCGCGTAACCCGGCTCCATCACACCCGATACCGTCTCAACGAGCTTGAGCGCTCAGTGAAGTTTTACCGGGAAGTGCTCGGCCTGGAGGAGGTTCGTCGTCACAAGTCGCCCCGGGGATCCGAACTGGTCTTTCTCAAGGCGCCGGGAAGCGAGGAACTCATCGAGCTCTGTTATTTCCCCGACTCCGGACCGGTCCAGGTGCAGCCAGACCTGACGCACCTCGCCTTCGAAGTCGAATCGTTGGAGGAATTTGGCCGCCATTTGGAGACTCTGGGTCAAAAATACTCCGATGGGCCTCATTACAAGCCGGATGGGAGCGGCGGATTTGCCTTCATCGACGCCCCGGAAGGCTACGAGATCGAGTTGATTCAGCGCAGTCCCGTCGCGAAGGCGGGCGGAGCGACCTATTGAGCGCATGGTGTGGACCTGCCGCCAGTTCACCTTCCGGTTTCCACGGCGCGCTCTGGTCATGGGTATCTTGAATGTGACGCCGGATTCCTTTTCCGACGGCGGGCGCTATCTGGAGCTCTCCGCCGCCGTGGACCGGGCGCGCGTCATGGTGGAGGAGGGGGCCGATTTGGTGGATGTGGGGGGGGAATCCACGCGGCCCGGCGCTCCGGAAGTGGAGGAGTCCGAAGAATTGCGCCGGGTTCTGCCGGTGGTGGAACGCCTGGCCTCGGACTTGGAGGTTCCGGTCTCGATTGATACCCGAAAACCCGCGGTGGCCGCCCGGGCGGTGGCCGCAGGAGCCTCCGTCGTGAACGACGTGGCGGCTGGCCGCGATGACGCGTTGTTGTGGGACCTGCTCCGGGAAAGCGGTGCCGGTTATGTGGTCATGCACATGCAGGGGGAACCCGGCACGATGCAGGCAGCGCCTCACTACGATGATGTCTGCCGGGACATTGGCGCATTCTTCCACGAGCGGACCCAGCGGTTGGAGTCGACCGGCGTTCGAAGGGAACAACTCATTCTCGACCCGGGGATCGGATTTGGAAAAACGTTGGAGCACAATTTGGAACTGATCGCCCACCTGGACCGTCTGACCGTGGACTCGCGCCCTCTCCTCCTTGGGGTGTCGCGGAAATCCTTCCTGGGGCGACTGCTGGACGCCCCGACGGACGACCGGTTGCCGGGAGGATTGGCCTGTACGGCATGGGCAGCCCTCCAAGGCGTGCAGGTGTTTCGGACCCACGACGTGCGCCCCACGGTTCAGTTGCTCCAAACCTTGGAATCCATCCGCGAACACCGGAGGCGGGCACCGTGAACGTCTGGTTTTGGATCCAACAGGGGTGGCGTCCGGCATTGGAAATCCTGATCCTGTCGGTTGGGATCTACTGGGCCTTCCGATTCATCAAGGGCACTCGCGGGGCGCAAATGCTGACCGGGTTGCTGGCGCTGTTGTTGTTCCTGACCATCGTGACCCGGGTCCTGGACCTCAAAGTCCTGAACGTCCTGCTGAACCAGTTCTTCGCCGTCCTGGCACTCGCCTTGGTCGTCATCTTCCAGCCGGAATTGCGTCGCATGCTGGCCGAGTTGGGGACATTGCCCGTGTTTGTCAGTGCTCGGCAGCAGCGGGAAAGCATTGAAGACATTGTTCAGGCGGCGGATCGGCTTTCACCCGTGAAGATCGGTGCCCTGATCGCAATTGAACGCAATCAGCAGCTGTCCGAGGTGGTGGAGGGGGGCGTACCCATCAACTGCGACCTCACACCGGAAATGCTGGAGACCATCTTCTTCCCCAACAACGCCATTCACGACGGTGGCGTGGTGCTCCGTGAGAACCGGATCCTCAGGGCGGCCTGCATCTTTCCCCTGACCAACCGGCAGGATTTGTCCAAGTCGGTGGGAACACGTCACCGTGCGGCGATTGGCCTGACCGAGGAGACCGACGCGGTGGTGGTGGTCATTTCCGAGGAAACCGGCGCGATTTCTTACGCCCATCGCGGTCACCTGACGCGCAACGTCACCATCGAGGAACTCCGAGCCTTCCTGACCGCGGAATTGGTTCCCCGGATGCCGGCCCGTGGTGTCACCGGCTGGCTGCGCCGCATGCGCCGTTCGGCCTGGGGCGCCGGCGTCGAGGAGGGAGACCGGACGTGAACCTCCAGTGGAAGAGACTCCTGCTCGAGAACCGATGGCAAAAGCTGTTCGCCCTCGGCCTTTCCATCCTGATCTGGTTTACCGTCCGGTCTACCGAGCGGCTGAGGATCATTGATGACGGTGCGGACGGAACCCGTGTTTTCGCCAGTCTCCCCATCGTGGTCCTGACGGCTGCCTCGGATCTGGGCCGCTACGAAGTGAAGCCGGAGTCCGTTTCGGTGGAGTTGCGCGGCGACACCTCCGGCCTGCTGCAGCTGCCGCCGAACCTCATCGAGGCTTACGTCAATCTGGTGGATCTCGGCCGAACGCCGGAATCGGTCGAAATCCACGTCAATCCGCCTCCCGGCACCGAAGTGGTGTCGATTCGCCCGAATCGTGTCCTGGTGAATCGCATCGCGGACGCGCCCCCCTCTCCCAAACCTAATCCATGAGCACTCCAAAACGTATCTTCGGGACCGACGGGGTCCGCGGACGGGCCAACGTCGAACCAGTGACCGCCGAGACGGCGCTCCGTCTCGGGCGTTCCGCCGCCCACGTGTTCAAGAATCTACACGGTACCGCCCGGAACCGCGTACGGCATCGCATTGTGGTCGGCAAGGATACCCGACTGTCCGGCTACATGCTCGAAAACGCCCTGTCCTCTGGGGTGCTGTCCATGGGAGTCGACGTGATCTTCATCGGGCCCCTGCCGACTCCGGGGGTGGCCTATGTGACCCGGTCCCTTCGGGCGGACGCCGGCATCGTCATCACGGCATCCCACAACCCCTATGACGACAATGGCATCAAGTTTTTCCGCCCAGACGGGTTCAAGCTCGATGACCTGATCGAGCGGCAAATTGAAGACCTCGTGTTCAGTGGGGAGATTGAAAGTGTCCGTCCGACGGCCAACCAGATTGGCAAGGCGTATCGCATCGACGACGCCGTCGGTCGGTATGTGGAACACGCGAAAGCCTCCTTTCCCCGCGGCCTGACCCTTGAAGGACTCCGGATCGTGGTCGATTGCGCCCACGGTGCCGCCTATAAGAGCACACCCGCCGTGCTGCAGGAACTGGGAGCGGAGCTCATCGTCTTTGGGAACCAGCCCAACGGCACGAACATCAATCTGGAGTGCGGCTCGATGCACCCCGACGGCCTTTGCGCCAATGTCCGGAAGTACCGGGCGGACCTCGGGATTGCACACGACGGCGATGCGGACCGCGTGCTGTTGTGTGATGAAAACGGTACCCTTATCGATGGCGACGACATCCTGGCCATTTCGGGACTCCAGATGCTTTCCGCGGGGACGCTGCTCAAGAAGACCGTGGTGGCGACTGTCATGAGCAACGCCGGCCTGGCGGCCGCTATCCGCGCGGCGGGTGGCGACGTGGTCTGCACTCCGGTCGGTGACCGGCACGTCATCGATCTGATGCTGGCGGAAGGTTACAATCTGGGAGGGGAACAAAGCGGTCACCTGATTTTCCGGGAACACAGCACCACGGGTGACGGCTTGGTCGCAGCCCTGCAGATCCTGAGCACGATGAAGTGCACGGGCCAGCCGCTATCCCGTCTGGTCAAATGCTGGACCCGCTATCCCCAATTGACCTCCAACGTGAAGGTCCGGGCGAAGCCGGACTTCGACCAACTAGATGAAGTCCTGGACCTGGTTCGCAAGGCGGAAGCCGAAGTGAAGCCCCAGGGTGGCAGGGTTCTATTACGCTATTCCGGTACGGAACCCAAGGTCCGCCTGTTGATCGAAGGACCGGATCAAGCCGTCATGGAACGCTGGTCCCGGGCCATCTGCTCGTCCATCAAACGCCAAATTGGCGCCGACTCCTGACCGGGATTCCTCAGCCCCGGGAGCCTGGTTTCTTCGTCGCCGAAGAAAAAGGATTTCCCGGGGCGGGGTGGACGTCGTTCAGTCGGTCGTAATCCGGATGCCGAGGCGTTCCAGGGTCGAGCCCTCATCCTGGAACAGGGCGGCCATGGCGGCGTAGTAATCCAACAGGGCGCTGACCTCGTTGGAACGCGCATTCGTCAGATCGCGCTGCAGACGGAGGACTTCGAAGGTGGTGCTCTTGCCGTTCTCCAGCTTTTTCTGCTCCGCGTCGAGAGCGGCTTCGGCAAAGACGCGGGCCTCTTTGGTCGCCTGGATCCGCTCGTAGGCCGTCTGGGCCACGAGGATGGCATTGTCGATCGCCAGCATGATCGATTGCTCCAAGTTCTTGTGCCGCAGCACCAGTCGTTCCTTCTCCACCTTGGCCGAGCTAAGGGCGCTCTTGGCGCTACGGTTGCCCAGAGGGAAGGTCAGCCGGGCTCCGATACCGTAGTTCTTGAACTCGGTATTGGACATGTCGTTCAACGAGTTTCCGAGTGCCGGGGCATTGGCCGAAACACCGAACGTGCTGATGAGGTCCACCTGGGGATACATTTGGTTCCGGCGGAACTTCAGGGTCACGTTCTGCTTCTCCAGCTCGATCTGGGACTGGACGATGTCAGGCCGCATGGTCAGGCCACGGCTCCAACTCTCCTGACGGTTGAACGGGTAGGGCTGCGGCGAAAACTTTTCCCCGGGTTCCACGACGGTATCGGCCTGTTCACTGTAGTCCGACGTCAACAGCCGCCGCAGACCGTTTTGGGCCTGCCCGTAGGACGCCTGGGCGCTGATGAGGTCCGCCCGGGAGGAGGCCAATTGGGATTCGGCCTGCTGGGACTCCAAGGGGGCCATGGCGCCAACCTCGACGCGCTTGCGATTCTCGAGGAGCAACCGCTCGGCGAGTTCGACGGCTTTCTTCTGCACCGTGATGTTCTCACGGGTGGCAGCCATGGTGTAATAGGCAGTCTGGACCTGCGTGGCGATGCCGATGAGCATGCTGCGAACGCTTTGCTCCTCCTGAAGGATGGTCTTCTTGTTGAGGCTGATCGCCCACCGAGTTTGGTCGATCCAGAAGTTCTTCAGCAGCGGTTGGGTCAGTTCGATGCCGGCAGATCCCGGGTACAGGGCCGGAGCGAACCGATAATCCTGGGATTGAAAATCGTATCCCTTCTGGCGGAGCCCATCGACGTCGCCGAAGAGGCGGTAGGTCGTCCCGGTCGGTAGCAGACCGTTCAGCCCCATCGTATAGCTTTCATTCCAGGAAACGCTGGGAAAGGACGATGTGCCCTGTTCGAGATTGATCTGGCCCGGCGAGGTGCGCTTGTTGGCCCCAAAATTGAAGCTGTAGTTCGGATCGTAGGCTCCGTAATTGCCGGTCAGGGACAATTCCGCCAATTCGGGGAGGTACCGGACGAGTTTGATGTCGAGATTGTTCTCAAATGCTTCCTGGATGCAGCTATCCAGGGACACAACCCGGACCTTGGGTTCCGCGGCCAGGGCGGCGGGGACGGCAGCCAAAGACACGGCCGTCAGGAGCGAGCGAACCTTCATGATCAATTCAGACTGAGGGAGTTTGCCAGCAGGGGTCAAACGCAGTTTCGTTTCCCTAGAGACAATCTGGGGTCCGGAACGGTTTCAAGGAAATGGACCAAAAGTGGCAGGAATCCGGGATTCGGTACCCGATGGATTCAGGCCAGGATCCGCCGGACGACGTCGCCGTGGACATCGGTGAGGCGAAAGTCACGTCCTTGAAAACGGAAGGTCAGCTGCTGGTGGTCGATGCCCAGGAGGTACAACACGGTGGCATGCAAATCGTGGACGTGAACCCGGTCGGTGATGGCGTTGAATCCCAGCTCATCTGTCTCACCCACAATGCGACCCGCCGCCACTCCGCCTCCGGCCATCCAGACGGTGAACGCGTCGATATGGTGGTTGCGTCCGGTCTTTTCCCGGTTCTCTCCCATCGGCGTGCGACCGAACTCTCCGCCCCAGATCACCAGGGTGTCGTCCAGCAACCCGCGGACCTTGAGGTCACGGATCAACGCCGCGCTACCCTGGTCAACCTGCCGGCAGACCTTTTCGAAATCATCCTCCAGATTCTCTCCAGGCCCGCCATGGCTGTCCCAGTTGGTGTGATACAGCTGAACGAATCGGACTCCGCGTTCCACCAGCCGCCGGGCCAGGAGACAGTTCCGGGCAAACGAAGGGCGGTCCTTCTCCACGCCGTAGAGGCGAAGAGTCGCCGCGCTTTCACCCTCCAGATCCATGGCCTCCGGGGCGCTGGTTTGCATCCGGTAGGCCATTTCGTAGGCCGCGATCCGGGTGGAAATCTCCGGATCCCGGGTCTCGACGAGACGCAGGAGATTGAGATCGCGGAGGGTGTCGAGCGTCCGGCGCTGGCTGGCGTCATCGACGTGGTCAGGAGGAGTCAGATTGAGGATCGGTTCGCCCTGACTGCGGAGCGGAACGCCTTGGAACGTGGTGGGCAGGAAGCCGCTTCCCCAGTTGACCGCGCCTCCCCGCGGCCCCCGTGGACCGCTTTGCAGGACGACAAACCCCGGGAGGTTGTCGGCCTCGCTTCCCAGCCCGTACGTCACCCAGGCGCCCATGCTGGGACGTCCAAATTGGGACGAACCGGTGTTCATGAACAGCTTGGCTGGGGCGTGGTTGAACACGTTGGTGGCGCAGGAGCGGACGAATGTGACGTCATCCACGATGCCGGAGATGTGCGGCAGAAGTTCGCTCACCCACATGCCGGAGTCTCCATGTTGGCGAAACTGCCGCCGGGTTCCCAGGAGCGTGGATCGGTTCTTGAATGAGCTGTCCATGAAGGCAAACCGCTTGCCCTCGAGGTAGGAATCAGGAATGGGCTGGCCAGTCAGGGCGGCCAATCTTGGCTTGTAGTCGAACAACTCCAGCTGGGAAGGGCCGCCCGCCATGAACAGGTAGATGATGTTCCGGGCCCGGGCGGGGAACGGGGGAGCCTTGGCGGCCAAGGGATGGGCGGGATCCGACGCCGCCTGCCCGCGGTTCAAGAGGGATCCCAACGCAACGGACCCCAACCCCAGGGCGCATCGGCCAAAAAAGTGGCGACGGGTCAGGTCGAGGAGAGGCTGTTCGTTTGGGGGGATTTCGTTCATTCCCGCGTGATGGTTTCGTCCAGGTTGAGCAGCACGCGTGCGACGCAAAACCAGGCGGCGCTGTCCCCATTGGCCTGACGCTCCTGATCGAAAAGGCGTTGGAGGCGGGCGAGTTCCGCGGTGCTGGGGGAACGCGCCAGACACAGGTGAAAGCCCCGCTGGATCCGGCGCGACTCCGGTTCCTCCCGGACCAATCGATCCGCCAGCGCCTGGGCGAGTTCGGCGCTGGCCCGGTCATTCAGCAACGTCAACGCCTGAAGCGGGGTGTTCGACCGTATCCGTCGCGTGCAGGTGCTGAACGCGTCCGGGGCGTCAAAAACGGTCAGGGCCGGAAATGGCGTGGCGCGCCAGAAGAAGGTGTAGAGACCGCGGCGGTATCGGTCCCCGCCGTCGCTGGTCTTCCACTCGCGTCTCGACTGTCCGAGGTTCATGACGCCATCGGGTTGGGGCGGATGAACACTGGGTCCG
>JBGAPN010000064.1:0-17150 GCA_044221235.1 Limisphaerales bacterium | reverse complement strand
CGCCGCAGTGGAATCCCTGGTTGCTGGCGGGACAGTCGTCGTGATCGTACTCCAGCACGTCGTGGTAGGTCTTCCATCCCTTCGCGTACGGCGCTCCGGGCAGCGGGGGAGGGAAATAGAGACCGTTGGTTTCGTGCCGGCGGATAAAGTCGTAGGCCCGGCGCGCCAAGTCCTCGTTGACGGTCCCGCCCGCCCGCTTCATGAGCGCGGCCCAGATCAGGTAGTACTGGGCGTTATCTTCATAATCCATGCGGGTCCAGAACACCGCCCGGTTCGCCTCGATGGTCTTCTCGGGATCGTCCAGTCCCATCGCCGTGTAGAAGCCGTCGGAGACCCACTGTTTCCAGCCGTAGCCCGGTCCTGAAATGAAGATGTAGCGCCCATCGCGTGGACGGCCGTCAGCGTCGAGCGCCAGATTCCGCCGGAGGAGATAGAGGGAGGTGTTCCGTAAAATGGCCTCCAGTGCGGAGGAGTTCCAACCCTTGCCGTTGGCGACCGCCAGGTGGGCCGCCAGTTGGGCGTCGTAGTGGTTTCGGGCGGCGCTGGCGTAAACCCAGGTGGTGTAGCGGCGCGATTCACCGGGTCCGAGGTTCTGCCAGCCGTCCATGGTGTATTGGTAGGTGTCCCGGGCATCTTCGGGTGGCTTGATGACCAGCGGATAGGGGGCTCGTCCGTCCCCAGTGAGCACGGCGATGCGCCGGGCGGATGGATCCACCAGGACCTGGCACCGGTTTTCCCAGAGACCGGGTGAATCGGCGGCGAGGCCAAAAACGCGATCCCGGGTTCGGATCCAGCCCACGGGAAACGTTTCCAACTTGGGGGACCCTCGGACGGTGTCGAACAGGGTGGTCTCGGTGACGGCACCGGAGAAGGAGGCGAATTCCCCCTCCACCGTGGGCTCCCAGAGGAAGCGAATGGCGAACCGCTGGGTGGTGCGTGCGGTCACCTCCAGTGTGCGTTCCACCACGGAAGGCGTCTTTTGGACCAACACCCAGCGAAACGTCAAACCGCCTTGGGAAACGGGCCCAAGGACGAGCCCGCCGTCGTTTGTCGCGCCGGTTGGAAATCGAAAGGGAGCCCAGTCCGCGCCGGGCAG
This sequence comes from Limisphaerales bacterium, assembly GCA_044221235.1. Taxonomy (GTDB): domain Bacteria; phylum Verrucomicrobiota; class Verrucomicrobiia; order Limisphaerales; family UBA9464; genus UBA9464. The sequence goes on along the minus strand of JBGAPN010000064.1, from coordinate 16,054 downwards.
GCGGAGCTGGACCCCGGCGGGCCCGTCGTCCGGAGCACGGGAGACTTGGATTGGGCCTGAAGCATAGTCGATGCGGGAACCTCCTTCACCTGTACCCGGGACTAAAATGGGATGGAGTTCCACCGAATCGGATCGGCCAGTGTCCAAACCGAAGAGAATGCCGAATGCCAGGCCGACGAGGATTTTGAAAACGGGTTTCACCACAGGACGTCCCTTCAAGGTGCGGGCAAATGGATCGGAAGGGCAGGAAATCCGGACGGGACCTGCGGCGAATGGGGAGGCGGCGGGCGACGCGCTGCTCCGGACCGGAGGACCGGTGACCTCGGGCTATTGCTCCTGAATCTGGACAAATCCGGCGTCGCCTTCCGGTAGCACCACGGTCGCCGAGGTCTCCGACCCACCCGACTCGATATCCGAAAGGAGGGGATTGAATGGAGCGGCGAGTTCCTGGGAATGGAAAACGGTGTATAAACGGTCCGGTCGTGAGTTCCAGGTGAGGGTCATTTCCCGGGTGGCCGGGTCGAATTGCTTCACTCCGATTACGGGCCCTGAAGCCGGAATGAGTCGCAGGTTTTCGAACACGATGGTATACGCTGTGCCGCTGAATGTCTGGCCGTCCGTAGGTGGAAGAAATCCAGATTGGCTAGGTTCAGTCCGGGCACGGAACCCGCGTTGGCCACGGATGTCGGCGTACCAAGTTGGCGAGGACGTGATGACCTTGCAGCCTGGTACCAGGCGAAATTGAAAAAGGTCCCGTCGCCGTCCACGAGTTTATATACTGGGTCCGAGACCGGCTACGGTTAACCGTCGCCAGCGGGCGAGGTGACCAATAATCAGGGTCGTTTCGCCGGTGGCATCCATGTTCGGGTTGATATTCTTGAATCCGCTTCCGTAGCCCCGGTCGGTGATTGAATAGGATACGGGTCCCGATTCCACCACGGCGTCCGACCAGGCGAACAGACCGTCGAGTTGAAAGTCATCGAAGTTGGAGATCAGGGTTTCGGCGCCCGTCGGCAACGCCCACGCGAGCGTGAAAAGGGCGCTCGCCAGGAGGTGGTTCGAGGTTTTGGATCTCATAGATCATTCGTGCCGCCCGTCGCTGGGATTCCGTGCAAGGCTGAACGGGTAACGTCAGGCTGCTTGAACTCCCGGGAAGACGCAGGTGGTGTCGGGAGAGTGTGGGGCCCGATCTGAAAAGTCCATGTTCCGTCTCGAAGGACGAACGGTGCAGCTCGCCAGGGTCCACTCCTGACGGCAAAATGCGGCGCAAAGCATGGATATGGCACGTCATGTGATTGCCCTGATGATCGTGGTGCTCACGCCAGGTTTGTTGTTGTACTGGCTGATGCTCCATCCGTGGGCGAAGTCGTGGCGACGTCTCGGGGCGACCCAGGCAATGACCCTCCTGTGGTCGATCGTATTTGGCGTCGCGGCAGGGTTGGGGTGGCTGGCCGCGCATGGGCACTGGCTTTCCGCGGATTGGGGGTTTCATCCGGTTCTTTTTGGGCTGGGTTTGGTTTCGTTGGCCGTGTCGGCCTGGTTGCGTCGGCAGTTGGCGCTGCAATTCAGTTTCCGGGCATTGTCGGGACTCCCGGAGTTGGCACCGGAGCGATATCCGCAGAAACTGGTCACCGGCGGGATCTATGGCCGAATGCGGCACCCGCGCTACCTGCAGTTGCTGATCGCACTGACTGGGTGGTCCCTGCTCGCGAATCATCCGGCGTCGTACCTGGCGACGGCGTTATGGGTACCGGGAATGTGGATCATCGCCCGGCTGGAGGAGCGTGAACTGCGCGAACGATTTGGCCGGGAGTATGAGGAATACTGCCGCACGGTGCCGCGGTTTTTCGGAAGAGGGGGGCGGTAGCAATTTGGAAGGCCGGAAAACAGGACGGGGAACGGTTGATAGGGTTGGCGCGCTGCGCCAACCCTGCCGCAGGCGGAGATTTGGGGCGTGGCGTCGAGGAAGATTGAACCGCAGAGACACTGAGGCGCGGAGAGAGGCAATTTGGAACCCAGGAAGGCAGGAATGGGGGCGGCGGATCGGAGAGTGGGCGAACCGGACCGCGGTATTCATTCCGCGACATTCGAATACGCGCCTCCTGCCGTCGGCGGCTACGGGTCAATCCACGTAGAGGAATTCGTTGGAGCTGAGGAGGACCTGGCAGAGGTCGGTGAGGGCCTGGTGCTCCTGACGGATAGAGTATCCCCGCGCCAGTCCTGCGCCCCGGCTGGAAGCGACCTCAGGGTTGCGGTTGGTCGATGTGGAGAAGGACAATCGAACGGGACGCCACGGAGCTCGCGGGAGGAATTCTTTCCGGTCCTCAAGGAGACTCCACGATCCGGAAATAGTTCGGTCCGGTGTCGACGGCCGGGGCCAGTTCGCCGTCGGTGACGAAGGCGGCGGGGTCCGTCACGGGAAGCCAGGTATTGAGGTCTCTCGAGGCTTCCCAGCGCACGTTCTGCCCGGCGACGGGGGTAAATCGGATCCGAAGCGGACGCTCGCCGCTGACCCAGTCAGTACTCAGCCAGGGCAGATTGGCCGGTGCATTGACAATCGTTACCCAGGTGGAGGTCCACGAAACACCCGCCGCGGACGCGACTTCCAGTCGATACTCGCCGGAATCGGAGGGTTGAGGATTGTCGATCGTCCATGTAGGGCCCGTCGCTTCGGGAATGAGAAGCTCTCCGTGGTACCAGCGATACAAAGCCGCTGGATCTGCCTGGACCACCGCACTGAGAACCAGGGGTTCGCGGAATCCGGGACGGTTCGTCAAGGTGATTGGCACCAGGCCGCCCACGATTCGCGGGGGAGTGACGTTGGTGTAGGATGCCGAAATCCCGTTCAGGCTGAATCGGCCCAGGGATTGGTACGCGGCTCCCAACCCGCCAAAGGGCAATGTCTCGCGGAGGGTGATGGAGACCAGATAGGAATGCTCGTCGATCGCCAGAACCGGGCCAGTGGGTAGACGCATGCGGTCCGCCGCTCCGCCGCTCGTGCCTTCGATTTCGCCGGATTCGGTAAGCCGCTGGACACTGTCGGATGCCGGCGTCGAGACCTGGAAGTTCATGAGGAAACCGCCCGAAGGAAGGACGCCGACGCTCCTCAACGCACGACGCGGGTAGACCTGGGTGGTGCCACTGAAACGAATGGCGAAATTGGTGTCGGCGATTCCCTGGGAATCGAGGCGCACCCACGGTCCTGAAGCGCGGTCAAATTCGGCGAAGTTGCCGCCGACCCAGAGATGGGTCCCCTGCGGAAGAATGGCCGTGACATCCCCGGCCGCACTGGAATCCGGACGCCGCGGCGCGTCGTTGAAGGTCAGGTCCAGTTTCCCATCGAGCAGGAACCGGGCGACGCCGCGGAAGAGCGGAGTGGACGCGGTTCGACGAGTTGCTCCGAAGGCGGAACCACCGATGAGCAGACCGCCGCCGGGTTCTGTCTCCAGGGCCAGCACAGTCGGCGAGCCATAGAGGACGGCGTTGGTGGCCCGGAAGTTCAGGTCGGTCCGACCGGTTCCGTCCAGGCGCCGGACGAATCCATTGGGCAGGTTGGCTCCGGCCGGACTGGCGAAGAACACCCCATTGCCGTCCGACGCGAGACTGACCGCCGAGTTTTGGCGCGGAAAGCCCGGCGGAGGGCTGACGGTCAATTCATCTCCGGGGTCGAAGGACTCATCGACGGCGCCGTCCGGTGTGAGGCGCACGACGACGTCCCGGGGCGCTCCATTCGCCCGGGTAAACTTTCCGGTCAGGTACACGGAACGATCCGGAAGGAACTGCGCCGCAGCCACGGTGGCGCCGGTGAGTCCCGCGGGCGGATTCCAAGTTGGATCGCGGGTTCCGTCGGGACGAATCAGGACCAGGCCGGGAAACGGCTCTCCGTCGTATTGAGTGAAATTGCCGACCAGGAGAATTCGCTGTGCGCGACCGGCCGCATCCCGAAACGCATACATTCCTGTGACCGCTACGGGAGTACCGGCGGTTTCCTTGAGCCGGATGAGGCCGCTGACCTGATTGGTGGTGAACGCGGGATCCAGTGTGCCGGAGGCCAGTCCCACGACGACTCCGACGCTGCGTTCCCGTCCGAACAGGTTGGCGACCTCGACGTGGTAGGTGGCGGGTTCGGCCAGGTCCGATGGAGAAAGGACGAGTCGTGCCACCCCTGGCTCGACAATACCGCCCGAAACCGGAACCAACACACCATTTCGGTACCATCGGATCTCCAGCGGCGGGGTGCCTTGGATTGCAGCTTCCACCACTTCCTTGCCGGCGACCTGGGTGACGATTCGGGATTGGGGTTGCCGCATGAGGCGGGGTGGTACTGGTGCGGCCGGAGGGAGGTTAATCCGAGCGAGACGTGAGGGTCCGGAACCGTCGATGCTTCCAAAAAGCCCGCCGATCAGGACCTGTCCATGGCCCAGTTCCCTCAACGCGTAGACACCGTCGTCGGGACCTGTCCCGAGAGACCACCCGGGGTCCGGTTGCCCCTGCGCGTCGAGAAGCATCAGGCGCCGCGAGGGCTTCCCGTTCCATTGAGTGAAGGCACCGCCCACCAGGATTCGGCCGTCCTGAAGTTCGGCGACGCAATGAATGGCACCATTGATGTCACGGACGGGGGCGAAGTCCGGATCCACGGTGAGGTCTGACCGCAGGCGGGCGAGTCCAGCCCGGGGCAAACCGCCCACGGCGTCGAACTGTCCCGCCAGCAAGACGCCACCGTCGGCAGTCCGGACCAGGGAGTGAATCGCGGGTGGTCCGTCCATCCGTGTCACGGTGGGTGCTGCATTGGAGGTGCCCGTTGCGCTGTAGACGAAAAGGGTCCGAGGGGCGTCGTTGACTTGGCCCCATAGGAGGAATCGGTCGGATTCCAGTGGGAGGAACCGATTGATGCCGCCGGTTGTCGCGGATATGGGCTTGAACTGGGGATCCGGGTTGCCATCAACCAGAAGCCGGTGGAACAGGACCGGGTTCGAAAATCCCGGCGAACCCAGGCTGAATTGCCCCCCAAGAACCACCCCGCCGTCAGCTTGGATTCGCGCCTGCCCAACCCACCAATTCTCCGGAAAGGGAGTGGACCGCATCCGGGAGTCGAATGTGTTGTCCCGTGATCCGTCCTTTCGCAGGAACGACAGCATGGGCGACGCCGTGTCCCAGTTAATGCGGTTGAAGGATCCGGCCACAAGCACTCCGCTTTCGGCTGTTGCCTCCAAAACTTCGATTCCTGTTCCGCCGGAAACATGGGGGTCGAATCCGTCGACGGCGGCGCCGCCCTGATCCAGCCGAACCAAATGTTGAAGGAAGACCTTGGCACCGGTGACTGAATTGGTTTCCAGTCCCGATCGGCCCAGGGTGACCACTTCCCCCGTGGGCAGAACGGTCATAACGTGGCCGGAATAGGGAATCTCCGGGTCCAGTTTTGCCGCCGGAAAGAGGGACGTGTCCAAGGAACCGTCGGGCAGGGATCGCCACAACCCGCTGCGGACGTTGCCGCCCACCAACGAGACTCCATTCAACGGCCAGAGGACGCGTCCATCCGGCACTGCCAGCGGTTGCGCGCCATCGACAGGACCGGAGGCGTTGATTCGACGGTCTGCGCCGCTGGACGACAGCCAATGCTGGTCCGTCCACCCCAAGGCCGTGAATCGGGAGGTGACCGCGATTCCGCCACCGGTATCGAAAGCGACCCGTTCCACACGCTCGTTGAAACGAGCCGTTGTGGAAAACGTGGGATCCGGCTGTCCGTTTGGGTGGAGGACGGCGAGGTATCCTTCCGGGAACGGTTGGGAGATTGAACCGCCGATGGCGATGCGTCCGTCCGAGCCCAGAGCGACGGCCCGGAGTTCTGTCGTCACCGAGGCCACGGGACATTCCCAGGTTAAGTCGACCTCCAGGGTAGGTGTCAGTCGGACGAGGTTGGTTCGGTTCGCCCCAAGGATCTCCGTGAACTTTCCCGCGATCCATACGGCGCCGTCGTCTCCCGCAGCCACGTCGTGAATCACCACGGATTCCGGAAGGATCGGCTGAAATGTGGAATCGATCGCGCCGGACGGAAGCCGCCTCTGGATAAAGGTTCGGGACGTTCCGGTGTTCGTCTCCTGGCCCCAGGCGAGGAAGGCGCCTCCGGGCAGACGCACCAATTGTTGAACGCGTTGAACTCCCGAGGCGACGGGAGTGAACTGCTCATCAATGGACCCGTCTCCACGAAGCTGGATTAAGGGCTCGGTCACCGAAGTTCCATTCCAGTCACTGAACTCACCGGCCACCAGCATGCTGCCATCGGAATCGACGAGAATGGACCTTATCAGTCCGACGGCGCCGCTGCCGGGCCGGAAGAATGGATCCAGCGTCCCGTCCACCCGAAGACGTGCCAGAGTGGGACAATAGATCCCGCTGACCCGGAGAAAATCGCCGGCGATCATCACCGAATCACCGGGCCCCTGGGCCATGGCCAGCACGGGCCCGTCGGGTCCGCCGAGAATGGGGCGTGCGTGAGGACGAAAAGTGGGATCCAGGAGATCCGCGGCAAACGCGGAGTGGAAGACAACCAGGAATGCGAGCCAGGGGAGATGATTCATCTGAACGCTTTGGAGCGTTCAGACGAAACTCCCAGGAGTCAACGCATGGATCCGGCCGGATGATGGAATTCGGTCGAGGAGCAGATCCGACACAGCACGATACCTATGAATGTCGGTATCGGCAGGGTTGGCGCGTCGTCGCCCGTCCCACCGCAGATTCAAATCTGGAGGCGGCGTTGAAAAACACTGGGCCCGAGGAACACCAGGGCACGGCGAGGGGCACTTGGGAACACCGAAAGGCCTGAAAGGGCACCCGGTGGAAAGCGCGGTGGGCCGAACCGCGGAATTCTCCTCGACATGCAACCAAATGGTTGCATGTTGTCCCCCGTCGTGGACGAGGTGTTCAAATCATTGGCCGATGCCAGCCGGCGGAAGTTGCTCGATGAACTTCATAAAGGCGGAGGGCAGACGCTGGGAGAACTGTGCCAACACCTCGACATGTCCCGGCAAGCAGTGACCAAACATCTCGCAATCCTGGAAGCGGCGAATCTCGTCGTAACCTCGTGGCGGGGTCGCGAGAAACTGCACTACCTCAATCCGGTGCCGCTTCATGAGATCTATGAACGCTGGATCGCGAAGTATGAATACCATCGCCTCCAAGCGTTGAGCGACCTCAAGCGGGGCCTCGAACAAAATAAAAAAACAAAATGAACAAGCCAGCGCTGGTCTATAAGACATACATCCGATCAACCCCCGAGAAGACGTGGGAGGCCATCACCAAGCCGGAGTTTACCCGGCAGTATTGGGGTGGAATGGCAAACGTGTCCGACTGGAAAAAGGGAGCGTCTTGGCAGCATGTCACCGCGGAGAATGAGGCGTGGATCACGGGAGAGGTGGTGGAAAGCCTTCCTCCCAGGCGTCTGATTCTAACATGGGCGGACCCGGATAACCTCAAGGACGTTTCGAGGGTCACCTATGAAATTGAACCCGTCAAAGACATGGTGTGCCTCACCGTGACCCACGACCATTTCACGGACGGGTCCGGGATGGCTGAAAAGGTGTCTAACGGCTGGCCACGTGTGCTTTCGAGTCTGAAGTCGTACCTGGAAACCGGGATGGGGCTGGACGTCGCATGTGGGAACTGAAGTGAATCAAGCCGGCACCGCAGGGTCCCGGATTTCCGCCTGCATGCATCGACCGTGGCGTGTCGATGCATGCGGGCGTCGTGGGAATAACGAGATCGCTTCTCCATCCAGTTTGCCGCGAGAGGGCATCTTACCCGGCTTCAAACGCGACCGCGCACAAAGACAACTCTCCAGACCGCGAAGCCGCACCGGCCTTCCCGCCGTGTTCCTCGGGTCGCTGTGGGCAAGGGGGGAAGCCGTCACTCCAATTCTTTCCTTCGTGGTTTTGTGCCGTTCGTGATTCCGGATACCGTTCAATCCACGTAGAGGAATTCGTTGGAGCTGAGGAGGACCTGGCAGAGGTCGGTGAGGGCCTGGTGCTCGGGGGAAGGCGATGGTGGAATCTTGGACTTTTCCTTCTCGTCCTTTGGGGCAGGCGGCGCGGGTAGGGACGCCAGATGGGACTGCTGGGCCTCGAGGAACTGGCGAGCTTCCGCAAGTTCCGACGGACGCGGGGCGCGCAAGTAGGCGATTTGCCAGGCGCGGCGAATTCGGGCGTCCAGCTCGGAGCTGGATTCCTTCTCGACGCGATCGGCAAATCGGGAAGCCTGGTCAAGCAGGAACGCGCTGTTCATCAGCATGAGCGACTGCGTGGCGACGGTGCTGCTCTGTCGGCGCTCGCAGTTCACTTCCATCACCGGGGCGTCGAAGGCGTGGAGCACCGCCAGGGGACGGCTCCGGCGAACCTGGATGTAGACCGAACGCCGGAATTCCTCCCCGTTAAGCGGTGTGTCGACGGGCATTTTATTGTCGCCCTGGGTCTTGTCTTCACCCACCACAATCTGGCCGTGAACGTCGGGTCGGACCGGCACCGGTGGGCCGAACATCTTGTCGTTGAAGCAACCGCTGGTGACCAACACCGAGTCCCGCAGCGCCTCGGCGTCCAGACGCTGGACGGGTTTGCGCCAATAGAAGTGGTTGTCCGGGTCGCGGCGTTCCTGCTTGGAGTCCCGCCGCGAGGATTGTCGATACGCGGTCGACGTCAGAATCATCCGGTGCAGGCGTTTGAGTTTCCAGCCGTGCTCCATGAAGTCCGTCGCGAGCCAGTCGAGCAGTTCCGGGTGGGATGGCTTCTCGCCCATGGCGCCGAAATCCGCCGGCGTATTCACCAGGCCGCGACCGAAGTGGTGCATCCAGACACGGTTCACCAGCACCCGGGCCACCAGGGCGTTGGTGCCGCTGGTCAGCCATTGGGCGAAGGCGAGACGACGTCCGCTGGTGGAAATGCCGTCGCGTAATGGCTCAAACTCGATGGGCTGGCCGGTGGTGCTGAGCACGCTGAGTCCACCGGGTGGCACGGTCTGCTTGGGCTGGTGGTAATCGCCGCGATGAAACACGTAGGTGACCGGCTGGTGGTCGGGAGGCTCGGTAAGCACGCTGATGAAGTCTTCCGCGGGCTTCCGGGCCCTGACCTCGGCGATCTTGGCATCCATGGCCTTGAGCTCATCGGCCGCCTTCGGATTGTACTGGTACAGCACCCCGGGGTGGATGTTCACGCTGGGGTTGTCGGCCAGGAGCTTCTTCTGTTCCGGGGTGCGTTTGTCGGCCGGGGTTTCATAGGCGGCGCGGAGTGGGGCACGAAGGGCTTCATCAAATGTTTCCAGGTGCTTGGTCAGCGCCGCGTTGAGAGACTCCTTCTGCTTCGCTTCCCGTTCGGCCGAGAGCTTCTGCGCTTCGGCTTCGACCTCCGCCGCCTTTTTGCGGTCTTCGTCGGTGTAGAGCGACACCAGACGCTCCCCGGGCGTGCGCCATTGCTTGTAGTCATAGGCCGGTTCGAAGACGGCACGGAGGCGGTAGTAGTCGGCCTGGGGAATGGGGTCGTACCGGTGGTCGTGGCATTGAGCGCAGCCGACGCTCAGGCCGAGGAGCGAGGTGGAGACGATCTTGAGCGTGTCCGCCACCACCTGATTGCGGACGGCGTCGCGATCGGTGAGCGCATCGGTGGCGGAACCGTCCGCGGCCATGCGAAGGTAACCGGTGGCCACCAGGAGATCGCGTTGAGCCTCCGTCGACAGGGCCACCGACGACGCATTGGCCTGGGTCGCTCTGGCCAGTTCGTCACCGGCCAATTGCTCGGTCAGAAAACGGTCAAAGGGCTTGTCCTCGTTGAAGGCCCGGATGACGTAGTCGCGATATTTGTAAGTATAGGCCCGCGGCGGGTCGGCGTCGCTGTAGCCGTCGGAATCCGCATAGCCCGCAACGTCCAGCCAGTGGCGCCCCCAGCGCTCGCCGTAGTGTCGCGACTCCAGAAGCTGGTCCACCAGCCGTTCGTACGCGCCTTCGGACGTGTCGGCGAGGAAGGCTTCGGTCTGCTCGGGAGTGGGCGGAAGTCCGGTCAGGTCGAGACACGCCCGGCGGAGCAGGGTGATCTTCTCGGCATCGGGCGAAAAGCGGAGACCTTTTGGCTTCATCGAGACGACCAGGAAGGCGTCGACGGGGGTGCGGACCCGGTCCCGGGATCGTGTCTTGGGAATCTCCGGCTGGCGAATGGGCTGGAAGGACCAGAAGGCGCGTTCGTCCTCGGTGATGCCGCTGGTGCCGGCCGGAAGTGTGTCGGGCTCAGGTCGGAGGGTTCTGGCACCGGTGGCAATCCAACGTCGGAGCAACTCCTTTTCCGCAGCGGTGAGTTTCTTGTCCCGCTTGGGCATCTCGTTGCTTTCGACGAGACGGAGCAGCTCACTGCGGTCGGGTTTGCCCGGGACGATGGCCGGACCGTCCTTGCCGCCCGCCAGCAGGAACCGGCGGAGCCGGACGTCGAGTCCGCCCTTCAGTTGTTCGCCTTCGCCATGGCAGTCAAAGCAGTGGGCCTTGAGGATGGGGCGGATGTCCTTTTCGAACGTGGGGGCGGGGGCGGCGAGCGTCGTGGAAACGGCGAAGAGGCAGGCGGCAAGGGGGAAGAGAGAAAAGGGAAAGGGAAATAGGGAAGAGGGAAGGAGCCAATGGAAGCCCTCATCCGTCCCCGCGGCCGCGGGACCTCCTTCTCCCTTCCTTCGCTTCGCTGCGGAAGGGAGAAGGAAACCGGCGATGCCCGCTCGAACGCCATTTCGGATTTCCAAGCTCGGACCTTTTGGCCCCGCGGCGACGCCTCCCTCTCCCTTCCGACTCCGGGAGGAAGGGAGAGGGCCGGGGTGAGGGCGCCCCGTCCTGCCGAATCGAATCCAGAGCGGCTTCATGCGTCGCGGAGAATCTCCTTCACCACACGGCATGGCTTGCCGTCGGTGAGGTGTTGGCTCTGGCCATTCTGGAAGTAGGCCAGGCTGGCGTGGTCGATGCCGAAGAGGTGGAGCAGCGTGGCGTGGTAGTCGTTTGGACTGACCGGATTCACCACCGCCTTGTGCCCAAACTCGTCGGTTTCGCCGTAGGTCATGCCGCCCTTGAAGCCGCCGCCGGCCACCCAGGCAGTGAATCCCTGGCCATTGTGGTCGCGTCCGGCCTTATCGGCGGCGCCGTGGTTCTCAGTGACCGGCAGGCGCCCGATTTCACCGCCCCAATGGACGATGGTGGTGTCGAGCAGTCCGCGGGCCTTGAGGTCGATGACCAGGGCGGCCGAAGGCTGGTCGGTCTTCCGGCAGCACGTCGCCAGATTCGACTTGATGCTCTCGTGGTTGTCCCAGATCTGGCCGTTGACGAACAGTTGGACGAACCGGACCCCGCGTTCCACGAGGCGCCGGGCAATCAGGCAACGGGTGCCGTATTCGCGGGTTTCCGGTTGGTCGAGCCCGTAGAGTTTTCGGGTGGCCTCGGATTCGCCGGAAATGTCGAGCGCCTCCTTGGCGGCGGTCTGCATGCGGGCGGCGAGTTCGTAGCTGGCAATGCGGGCCTCCAGGTCAGCCTCGCCCGGATGACGTTCGAGATGTTCCCGGTTGAGTCGTGCCAGCAGCGCCAGGTTCTGCTCCTGCAGGGTGCCCTTGAGATGGACCGGCGGATCGAGGTTGAGGATGCGGGGTTCGGCCGAGCGAACCACGGTGCCCTGGAAGAGCGGAGGCATGAAGCCATTGGACCAGTTGCGGACGCCGTCCACCGGATGTCCGCCCGGATCGGTGAGCACCACGTAGGCGGGCAGGCTCTGGCTTTCGGAACCGAGACCGTAGGTGAGCCACGACCCGAGCGCCGGCCGGCCGGGCTGAGCGCGGCCGGTGTTCATGAACCAGATGGACGGCTCGTGTCCGTTGATGTCCGTGTGCATGGACCGGATCACCGTGACGTCGTCCACGATGCCGGCGAAGTGGGGCAACAGTTCCGAGACCTCGATGCCGCTTTCGCCGTGCTTTTCAAATTTCCACGGGCTGCCGAAGAGCTTTTTGCTCGCGCGGTCGACGAAGCTGAAGGTGACCTCCCCCGGATAATCCTCGCCGCTGCGCCGGGTCAATTCGGGCTTGGGATCGAACAGGTCGATATGGCTGGGGCCGCCATGCATGAACAGCGAGATCATGGCCCGGGCGCGCGGGGGATTCTGGGAAGGCTTGGGCTTGAGGTCGAAGGTCTGGGGATTGCGCGGGATGTTCGCCGGGGTAGCCAGGAGACGTTCCTCCCGCAGCATCCAGGCGAGTGCCACGCTGCCGACCCCCATGGCATTGCGCGCCAGGAACCGTCGCCGGGTGAGCGAGCCCGGGGCGGCGAAACGAAGCGACGGGAACGTGTTCATGGGATGTCCGTTTCAGAGTGGACGACCCGGGCCGCCGTGTGAATTCAAGAAACGTCCCAACCCCGACTCCGGGCTGGGCAACGCGTCGGCCTGCGGGCACGCTCGGCGCCCATGGGCGTTTGGCAACGGCTCCGCAGCATCTCTCTGACCCACTGGATTCTGATCTCCATGATCGTCGGCGTGATCATTGGGTACTCCTTTCCCGAGAAATCGCAGGACCTGAAGGTCATCTCCAACATGTTCCTGCGGCTCATCAAATGCATCCTGGTGCCGTTGGTCTTCGGCACCCTGGTGGTGGGGATCGCGGGACATGCCGACGATCTCAAGGCGGTGGGGCGGCTGGCCCTGAAGGCGATCTTCTATTTCGAGGTGGTGACCACCCTGGCCCTGGCGATCGGCCTGCTCTGCGTGAATCTGGTGAAGCCGGGGGACGGGGTCAAACTGCCGCCGCCCTCCGCCCATTCTCCAGCGCCGCAGCCCACCCAGGTCACGTTGTCCGGCATCCTGGAACACCTGGTTCCGAAAAGCTTTTTCGAGGCGGCCTCCACCAATGACGTCCTCCAGGTGGTGGTGTTCGCACTCATGTTCGGAGTGGCCCTGGCCCAGGTCGAAGGAGCGCCGCGGACCCACATGCTGCAGTTCTGCGAGGGGCTGACCGAGGTGATGTTCAAGTTCACCGGAATCGTGATGAAGTTTGCCCCGCTCGGCATCGGGGCGGCCATGGCCGTCACGGTGGGACACGGCGGACTGGGGGTCCTGATCAACCTCGCCCGGCTGATTCTCACGCTCTATGGGGCGCTGCTGATCTTCTGCCTGCTGGTGCTCCTGCCCATTGCCCTGTGGGCGCGCATTCCGGTCCGACGCTTCCTGGCTCTCCTCAAGGAACCCATCCTGCTGGCCTTCACCACCACGTCGTCCGACGCCGCCATGCCCGATGCCATGAAGCGCCTGGTGTCGTTCGGAGTTCCGAAGCGGATTGTCTCCTTCGTGATGCCCATGGGCTATTCGTTCAATCTGGATGGCTCGACGCTCTACCTCGCCGTGGCGGCCGTCTTCGTGGCCCAGGCGGCCAAGGTGGATCTCAGCCTCGGACAGCAACTGGCCATCATGCTGACCCTGATGCTGACCAGCAAAGGCATGGCCGGAATTCCCCGGGCCTCCCAGGTGATCCTCGCCGGGACCCTCGTGACGTTCGGGCTGCCGCTGGAGGGCGTGCTCCTGATCATCGGCGTGGATGAGCTGATGGACATGGCCCGAACGACGGTGAACCTGGTGGGCAACTGCCTCGCCAGCGCGGTCATGGCCCGCTGGGAGGGCGTGCTGGATGTTCCGCCGCCGGGCCCAACGGAGAAAACCGTGTGACCGGGCGGTTGCAGGCGGGCTCCGTTCCGGCTGAAATCCCAGCGCTGCCCTTTCCAACGGAACAGCCTTACCCCTCTTGCCGTTCGTCTCACCAAGGACATGAAACTCACTCTCCTCGATTGGCTCGTGATCGCGGGCTATTTCGCCATCAACCTGGGCATCGGCCTCTGGTACCGGAAGCGGGCCACCGGCTCGACCGATGAATTCTTCGTCGGCGGCCGCAATGTCTCCTGGTGGCTGGCGGGCACCAGCATGGTGGCCACCACGTTTGCGGCGGACACCCCGCTGGCGGTCACGGGATTGGTGGCGTCCTACGGCATCGCCGGAAACTGGCTGTGGTGGAACATGCTGTTGAGCGCGATGCTCACGGTGTTTTTCTTTGCGAGGTTGTGGCGCCGTGCGGGTGTGGTGACCGACGTCGAGTTCGCCGAGTTGCGTTACAGCGGTCCCGCCGCGGCTTTCCTGCGCGGATTCCGGGCCCTCTACCTCGGTCTGCCCATCAACTGCATCATCCTCGGATGGGTGAACCTCGCGATGGTGAAGATCCTGATGATGATCTTCCCGGACCTGAATCTGAAGTTCATGGGCATCGCCGACCCGAAGCTTGCCGCCCTTGCCGTTGTCTTCACCATCATGCTGGTCACCGCGTTGATTTCCACGCTGTCCGGACTCTGGGGTGTGCTGGTGACCGACCTGTTCCAGTTCGTTCTCAAAATGGGCATGGTGATTGTCCTCGCCTATTTCGCCGTGGGCGCGGTGGGCGGAATGGGAGCCCTGAAGACCAAGCTGCTGGCGTTGGATTCCGCCAAGGGAGGCAGCGGTTCCATCCTGTCGTTCACACCGGAGATCGGCTCCGCTTGGATGCCCATGATCACGTTTTGCACCTATCTGTTCGTGACCTGGTGGGCGACCTGGTATCCGGGAGCGGAGCCGGGCGGCGGCGGCTACGTGGCGCAGCGGATCTTCTCCGCCAAGGATGAGAAGAACTCCCTGTTGGCCACGCTGTGGTTCAGCATCGCACATTACGCGATCCGGCCCTGGCCGTGGATCCTCACCGCGCTGGCGTCGCTGGTGCTGTATCCGGACCTCAAGGACAAGGAGTCGGGCTTCGTGCGAACCATCATCGACCCGGCGGTGTTCCCGCCGGCACTGGCGGGCCTGATGATTGCCGCCTTCGCTGCCGCCTACATGTCCACCGTGGCTACCCAGCTGAACTGGGGCGCCTCGTACCTGGTGAACGATTTCTACAAGCGATTCATCTCCAAAGACCGCGATGACCGCCATTACGTCCTGGCCGCACAGGTGGCGACTGTCCTGCTGATGTTTGCCTCGTCGGTGGTAACCTATTACCAGGACTCAATCGCCGGCGCGTGGAAGTTCCTCATGGCCATCGGCGCGGGCACCGGCAGCGTGTTCATCCTTCGCTGGTTCTGGTGGCGCATCAACGCGTGGAGCGAGGTGTCGGCCATGGCGACCTCGTTCATTGTGTCCCTGTTCCTGCAATTCGGTCTGAAATGGGATTCCGACAAGCCCGAGCAGTTTGCGTGGACGGTCCTGGTGACGGTCCTGGCCTCGAATGTAGTCTGGTTGGCGGTCACGTTCCTGACGGCTCCCGAGTCGCAGGCCACGCTATTGACCTTTTATCGACGGGTACGTCCGAGCCCGACGTTGTGGGGTCCCGTTGCGGCCGCCGCCCGGGAGGTGCAGCCGCGCCGGGATGGATTCAACAATCTGTTCGATTGGTTTGCCGGATGCGTGATGATTTATCTGACCCTGTTCGGAGTCGGGAAAATCATCTTCGGACAACCCGGAACCGGTTTCGTGTTTCTGGCCGTTGCCGCCGTGGCGGGTTGGGCCGTGTATTGGGACCTGAACCGTCGCGGTTGGAAGGTGCTCGACGACGAGCCGGCTCAGAAATGAACTGACCTTAGCGGGGCAGGGTGGTCTCGTTGTCGGCCAGCGCGTACGCCATCACGGCGAGGGCCGCCGCGCAGCGCTGGAGGTCGGCCAATGCCACCTTGTCCACGGTGTCGGCCGCGGAGTGGTGAAACCAGTAGTAGTTGTTCGGCTGCAGGCGAAGTCCCAGGCACGGGACGCCCTCCGCCAGCAGCGGTTTGAGGTCGGCTTCGCCGGCTCCGGGCTTCAGGTCGCCGGCCTCAAGCCGGTCACCGAGGAATCCGGCGACGGCGCGCATCCAGGGCCAGGCTTTTTCGCTGCCGGTGAACCCGAATCCGGCCGGTTTGAACGTGCCGGCGTCGGTCTCCATCGCGGCGACGTGGAGGGCCAGTTCGTCCCGGTGCACCTCCCGGTAGATCCGCGCACCGGATCCGTTTCGCTCCTCATCC
>JBGAPN010000575.1:0-2578 GCA_044221235.1 Limisphaerales bacterium | reverse complement strand
GGCACCCCGGTGGAATTGGTCCGGTTTGCCCCGCTGGGTGACCCGGTGGAACTGAAGATACGGGGCTACAACCTTTCGCTTCGCCGACACGAGGCGGAACAGATCCTGGTCCGCCCCGGCTGAGCCCTCCTCAAGCCCGCTCCATGGCCAGTCCTGTCCCTCGTTCTCCCGACACCTCCCATACGGAGGGAAAAGGGTTCCCGGTCCTGGCCGTCCTCACGGGCAATCCGAATTGCGGCAAGACCACCCTCTTTAACGCACTGACCGGGCTCCGCGCCAAGGTCGGAAACTACTCGGGTGTCACGGTGGAACGCAAGGAAGGCGCCCTGCTCGGAGCCGCCCCAGACCATCCGGTCACCGTGCTCGACCTTCCCGGCACCTACAGTCTCAGCCCCCAGTCTCTCGACGAGCAGATCGCCCGCGATGTCCTGTTCCAGCGGCTCCCGGACGTGGGGGCTCCGGATTTGGTAATTGTGGTCGTCGACGCCTCCAACCTGCAGCGGAATCTGTATTACGCGACCCAGGTGATCGAACTGGGGCACCCCACGTTTCTGGCCCTGAACATGGTCGATGTGGCGGTTGAAAACGGGCACGAGATCGATTTGAAGGGATTGTCCGCCGCGCTGGGAGTCCCCGTTTATCCTTTGGTGGCCAGCGACGGAGAGGGCGTGGAGGACCTGCGCCGGGCCATTCATGCGTTTGCGTCGAAGTCCGGGACACAAGCCGTCATCCCGCGGGAGTTCAACGAACTGCCGGAAACGTTTGGGCGCGAGGCGCAGGCCATCGAAGAGCGTCTGGAGGCGCTGTTCCCGCATCGGCAGCGACTCGCCGCTGCCGAAGCGCTCCTGCTGCTCAGCGACGACAAGGTCCTCGAGGCTCATCGGGAAATCTATCCGAAGAAGATTCAGGACGCCGTGATCGACGCCCGCTCCCGACTGGAAGCCGCCGGCGTGGATTGGCGGAGTGCCGCCATCGAGGCGCGTTACGCCCGGGTGTTTGCTATCACGCAACATGTCGTCACCGAAACCCAGCAGCTCACCGAGACGTTCTCCGACCGGGTTGACCGGATCCTGACCCACCGTGTCTGGGGACTGCTCATCTTCGTCGGCATCATGGCACTGATGTTTCAGTCGATCTTTTCCTTCGCCAGCATCCCGATGGATGCGCTGGAAGGACTGGTCGACTGGGCCGCCACCCGGGTGAGCACCTGGCTCGGACCCGGGGATTTCCAGGATCTCATCGCCAACGGGATCATCAAGGGGGTGGGGGCCGTAGTGGTATTTTTGCCGCAGATCTGCCTTCTGTTCCTGTTCATCGCCTTGCTGGAGGACACCGGATACATGGCCCGCGCCGCCTTTCTGATGGACCGCCTGATGTCGCGGGTGGGACTGCATGGCAAGAGCTTCATCCCCATGCTGTCCTCGTTCGCCTGCGCGATCCCGGGCGTGATGGCCACCCGGACCATCGAATCGCCCAAGGACCGCCTGGTCACCATCCTTGTGGCGCCCTTGATGAGCTGTTCCGCCCGGCTGCCGGTGTACACCGTCCTCATCGGCGCCTGCATTCCACCCATCCGCTACCTCGGATTCATTGGACTCCCGGGACTGACACTGTTGGGGATGTACCTGCTCGGCATCGTGGGTGCCCTGGGCATGGCATGGCTGTTCAAGCGGACCCTGCTCAAGGGTGAACCCCCGCCCCTCATCCTCGAGCTCCCACCGTACAAGCGTCCGGTCGCCCGGGTCATTCTCCGGCACATGTGGGATCGCTCGAAGCTGTTCCTGCGACGGGCCGGAACCGTCATTCTCGGGATCAACATCCTCCTGTGGTTCCTGGCCACCTATCCCCGGAATTCCGCCATCGACACCCGTTTTGACTCCCAGCGGGCCGCCGTGGTCCAGAACGCCTTTCCAAACCTGACCGGACCCGAAGCGCTCGCCCGGGAAGAGACGCGACTCCGCAAGGCATCTCCACCTCCCGAGTCCGAAAAGGCGGTCCGGGAGGCCCTGATCCAGCTCGACAGGGAGCAAGCCGGCGAACACCTGCGCAACAGTTTCGCGGGACGGCTCGGCCACGGCGTGGAACCGCTCATTCGCCCCTTGGGCTTCGACTGGAAGATCGGAATCGGACTGGTGGCGTCCTTCGCCGCCCGGGAGGTGTTCGTGAGCACCCTGTCGGTGGTGTACAACGTTGGGGCATTCGATGACTCCGACGAAGGCACCGCCAGCCTGGTGGAGACCCTGAAGACCGAACGGCGCCCGGACGGTTCGCTCCTGTACACGCCGCTGACCGGACTGACCCTCATGGTCTTCTATGTGTTCGCCATGCAATGTGTCAGCACCGTGGCGGTCGTCCGTCGCGAAACCAACGGCTGGAAATGGCCGCTATTCCAGCTCGCGTACATGACTTCCCTCGCCTGGCTGCTGGCCCTCCTGACCTACCAGGGAGGTCGGATCCTGGTGGGGAACTGACGGAAACAGGGCTCCGGATGGATTTGTGTGGGTGGAAGGAGGTCGTTTCCTTCGGCCGCTTGTAGCGTGGGGGCGAGCTTCCGCCCCGAGTGACCCGCTGGAGAAGC
>JBGAPN010000063.1:0-17268 GCA_044221235.1 Limisphaerales bacterium | reverse complement strand
ACCGCAAACTGGCGTGGGTCCGTGGTAAAGGGGTCGGTCCCGTCCGAACTGCTTCCCGGGAGGGTCAGGCTCAGGGAAATTCCGGCACGGGCCGCGGTCGGTGCCGGGGAAAGGCTGGGCCAGCGAACGAATCCGATCAACAGACCCGACTGGACTGCGGCGAGGGTCCCGATGATCACCAGCCATCGGAGCCTCGACCATTCGGGGCTGGAGGACGATGTCCCGGGAGTCATGGAGCGGTGGGTCCAGGAATCGTACCGAACACGGCCCGCTTCACGCCGGCGCGACGGGCGATGGCGGCGAGTTCGGCGAGCTGTCCGTAGGGAACGGAGACGTCCGCCTGGATCAGCAGGAGATCCGGCCCGCCTGTGCTCGTCTTGCGCGCGAGTTCCACTTCCAGCGCCTGGCGGGTGATCACCTGGTTTTCGAAATACAGCTGTTGCCGGGAGTCGATGGCGACGATCAGTCGGGGCTCTCCGGGGGACAGGGCCGAGGGGGAATCCAGCGCCGGCAACTGCACCCGGGCGCCGCGCGGCAGCACAAGGTACGTGCTGAACAGGGCCGTAAAGGCGAGGGGGAATACCACGCAGAGGAAGGGCGCCAGATCGAGCTGCCCGCGAAAAAGCCGGGTGGTTCGGGGAATTCTCATGACGGGCGGCCCGGGTCGGAGGAGCCATTGTTTTCGCCCAGTGCGAGACGGACCGCCTCCCGGCTGGCACGTTCCATGTCGAGCACGATCAGGTTCACGCGATGGACGAGGTAGTTGTAGGCGGCGTAGCAGAAGGCGGCGATGCCGATTCCCAAAGCGGCTGCGTACAGCGCCTGCATCATGCCGTCGAACATCTGTCCCGGGGCGGCGTATCCCACCGCAAGCCCGTCCGGCCGGCGCAGGGCGCGAAAGACGCCCACGAACCCAAACAGCGTGCCCATCAGGCCCAGCAGCGGTGCCACCTGGGCGATGGTGGCCAGCAGCGGAAGGTTGTGTTCCAGGCGGGGCACCTCGGTCTGGCCAATTTCCTCGATCACTTCATCCACCCGCGCGCGACCGCCGTCGCGGTTGAGGATGGCGGCCTTGACCAGTCGCGCGACCGGACCCGGGGTCGCGTCGCAAATGGACAGGGCTTCAATGACGTTGTCGCGTTTAATGACGTTCCGGACGCCGGCAAGAAACTGGGCGGAATCGATCTGGGCCCGGTGAAAAAACAGCACCCGCTCCACCACCACCGCGATGGCCGCGGAACCCACCAGGATGAGCACCCAGAACATCAGTCCGAATCCCGGGTTGGCGGTGGTTTCGACGGGGGATCCGGCCACGACATTGGTGACATTGGCAGCGGCGAACAGCAGGCCGGAAGGCATGGGCGCAAGGTATGCCGGGCGGAGCGGGGGGGCTCAAGGAGGAACGGTCCTCCGATTCGATGTCCCAGGTGGGACACGGAATTGGGAACCAGGCCGACGGCGGTGTAGGGGGTAACAATGGACCAGGTCATCAGTTTCCTTCACACGAGATCCTGTCATCCTGTCTCAACCAGCCCACCGCACAGGGGAAACCGCGGACAGGATGACAAGATGAACCCAGACGGGACCCGGCTCATGGAAGGTTGAGGTTGCCGGTGAGGGAGCCTGGACTGCCGCAGCCCCAGGTGATGTTATTCCGTCCGAGATCCTGTCATCCTGTCTCAACAAGCCCACCACGCGGGGAAACCGCGGACAGGATGACAAGATCGACTATGAACAGTACCGGGCCGCTCGAAGAATGAGACCCGCGCCTGGGCTGGCCTCGCCGAAGGATGTCGCACTATTCTTGTTCGGATTCATTCCGGGCGGCTGTTTAGGGGTATGATGCGGAATTCCGACGGTGAACTGCTGCGGCGTTACACGAAGGAACAGTCCGAGGACGCCTTCGCCGAACTCGTCTCGCGACACTTGGACTGGGTCCACTCCTCGGCACTTCGGCAGGTCTACGGGGACCGGCAGATCGCCTCCGACGTGGCCCAGGGCGTGTTCATTGACCTGGCACGCAAGGCACCCCAGCTCCTCCGGCACCCGTCCCTGACCGGCTGGCTCCACACCAGCACGCGCTACCTCGCAGCCAATGCCCGACGTGGCGAAGAGCGTCGACGCCAACGCGAACAACACGCCCACGCCATGAACCCACCGCCTGACTCTGCCGGCCCGGAACCCGACTGGATGGAACTCCAACCCGTACTCGATGCCACCCTGCACGAGCTCCCCGCGGCAGACCGGGAGGCCGTTCTGTGGCGCTATTTCGAACGACAGTCCCATGCGGAGATCGGCGCCCGGCTGGGGCTCAGTGAGGACGCGGCCCGAATGCGGGTGGACCGGGCGTTGGACAAACTCCGGGCCAGCCTCGCCCGTCGGGGTGTCGGTTCGGCCACGGCGGCCTTGGGGGCGGTGTTAACGCAGCGTGCCAGCGCCGCCGCACCGGCGGAACTTGCGGACCAGATTCGCCGGGCGGTCCGGGCGGTGCCCCCGGTTCCCTTGGTAGCACGCCCGTTGACCCGGGTCCGACAGTGGGCCATTCCCGCCCTGGTGTGCGGGTTGGTTTTCCTGGCGACCGTTCCCCTCGTCCGGACCTGGTTGTCCGGATCGGTCCCCGGGGTTACCGCCCGCAGGACGTCCACGGCGGCGGCATCGTTGCAACCGTCCGGGACGACCGCGGCTGCAGGCGCCAACGAACCTGGAACCGGCGGGACCGCCGTCGGAGCCAATCGTTCCGCAGTTGCGGAGGCGTCGGTCAACGATGGTCCTTCCCTGTTGTTGACGGTGGTGACGGCTGAACGCGGTGAACCCCTGGGCAACGTGCCCCTCGCCGTTTTCGTGCGGGAGAGAGACCAGCATTCGCGGCGGACGCTCGTCACACAGCCGGACGGAACCTGCCGGGTTTACTTCTCGACCAATACCACGTTATTCCGGCTCACCACCGAGGCGGAGGGCTACATTGCCACACGTCTCGCCTGGGAGCCTCAACGAGGCGAGGCTATTCCCCCGGACTATACCCTCCGCCTGGGGCGGCCCGTGCGATTGGGCGGGACGGTGGTCGATGCGGACGGACATCCCGTGGCGGGGGCGAAGGTGGGCTTCGATAGCCAGGAGGACCCGGCGTTAGCCCGAAGGCCTGAAAGTCATGAATTCGGCTGGATTGAAGTGAAGACGGATCCCTCTGGACGTTGGGAGATCCACCGGATTGCCGACGACATGGTGCGACGGATCCAGGGAGGAGCCTCGCACCCCGAATACCTCAGCTCCAAGTGGGTGCAGGTGGGCGATGATGCTGCGGCGGAGAACGCCCTTCGGAAGGGATCGCATGTCTTCCATCTGGGCCGGGGAATGGAAGTCTCCGGGGTTGTCGTGGATGCCGAAGGAAATCCCATCGCCGGCGCGAAGGCGGCAGTAGGGCCTGTGGGATCCTCCGACCGGCGGGAAACCACCACGCGGGAGGATGGGTCGTTCGTGTTGAAAGGGTGTCCCGCGGGCGAATCACTGCTCTCCGGGCAGGCCAAAGGGTTCGCCCCCACCACGCAGCGGATTGACATCCAGGCGGCCCACCCGTCGTACCGCCTGGTCCTCAAGCCCGGAAAGACGCTCCGCCTGCGGCTGGTGGACCGGGACTCCCAGCCGGTGGCGGGTGGCCACGCCTGGCTGAACACCTTCTTACGGGGACCCATAGATCCTTCAAATCCGGCCCCACCGCCGGTCCAGGCGGAGGTTGACCTCCGGTCGGACGCCGAGGGCCGGATGGTGTGGGAGGAGGCGCCCGATGCCGCCCTTACCTTCGACTTCGAGGCCCGCGGTTACATGCGGGTGAGTGATTTTCAGGTCCGACCGGATGATCAGGAACACACAGTCGAACTTCCATCGGCTCTCACGGTGTTCGGCACGGTTCGAGACAAGGAGACTGGCGACCCAATTCCCCAATTCCGCATGGTGACCGGCTGGCCGAGGCCCGCCTTTGGTATCAACGGATCGACCACGAACGCCGATTGGAGCACTCTGGACCGATTCTGGATGTCCTTTGCCGGCGGTGAGTTTCGTCACACCTACGAAGAAGCGGTGGTTGGCGGGATTCCGAATCCCGGATACATCCTTAAGTTCGAGGCGGAAGGATACTCGCCGTTCATCTCCCGGACCATTGGCCCCGCGGAGGGGGAGGTCCGGCTGGATGTCCCGCTGCAGCGATCGGCTGAAACCATTGTGACGGTGGCCACTCCCGGCGGCGGCATCGCCCGACAGGCCGAGGTGGCGCTGTTGGGCCCGGGAGCCAAGGCGAGCTTCGATGGTCACTCGTTCAACCTCAACAGCAGCCCGGGCATGGTCCGCGTGAAGACCGATGCGCAGGGAACGTTTCGCCTGCCGGGGGACAACACCCTGGAACGCGTCATCCTTGTCCACGACTCGGGATTCCTGGACATGCAACCCGCCGAGGGCCGGCGCCTGAACACCTGGGTCCTGCAGGCCTGGGGAGGTATTGAAGGCCAATGGATGACGGGTGACCAGCCGGTGGCTCAGGGCGAGGTCAGTATCCAGGGCAACAACGGTCCGGAAGGCGCGTTTCAGCTCGATTTCACGAAGTTCCGGCTCCTCACGGATGCAGAGGGGCATTTCCGTGCCGAACGCGTTCCCCCGGGCAAGGTGAAGGTGGTCCGACTTCATCGGCAGGATTTGGGGGGTGGTCACACCAGCTGGTCTCATGGCAAGTCCGTGGATGTGGAGGTCAAGCCCGGAGAGATCACCCCGGTGAAACTCGGGAACGCGGGATGGGTCGTATCGGTGCAGCTCCAGTGGCCGAGTCATGCCACGCGGCGCGCCAACGACCAGATCATGGGTGGAGTGCACACGGCGCTTCCCGCCGAATATGCGGAGGCATTGAAGAATCCCCAGGTTTCGGCGCAGCTCCGAAGTTCTCCCGAGTTCCAACAGTTTGTCAGTTCCATGAAGCGGTCCGAGTTCTCGATCCGCGGCAACGTCGTCTCAGCCGAGGAGGTGGAGCCTGGTGACTACGAAGTGGTGGTCATGGTGATGACTCCCCCGGCGCCCAACGGGACGGTGGAAGGCCCTCGTCTGGTCGGGCGAACCCGCGTCACGGTGCCCGCCGAACCCGCCAGCGGGAAACTAGACCTGGGGGAACTGATGTTGGAGACGCCGAACGCAGGACAGAAGACGCCGTAAGCGGGCGATCGGGACTGTGTTGGCGTCATGCTGGCGTCAGAAGCATCCCGCAATGTGCGATGGATTGATCGGGCCGCGGGTGTAACCGTTGACCTAGTCATCAGTTGTCCCCCGTGGGGGAGTAAGGACGGCCGAGGTCTGAAGTGACCTCATCCCGTCTGGTATCCTGTCATCCTGTCTCAACGAGCCGACCGCGCGGGAAATGGTGGACAGGATGACACGATGGAGGGCAACCGTGGACCAGGTCATCCGTTCTTCCCCTTGTGGGAGTAAGGATGGCCGAAGTCTGAAGTGACCTCATCCCGTTTGGTATCCTGTCATCCTGTCTCAACGAGCCGACCACGCGGGAAATGGTGGACGGGATGACACGATGGAGGGCAACCGTTGACCTAGTCATCAGTTGTCCCCCGTGTGGGAGTAAGGATGGCCGAAGTCTGAAGTGACCTCATCCCGTTTGGTATCCTGTCATCCTGTCTCAACGAGCCGACCACGCGGGAAATGGTGGACGGGATGACACGATGGAGGGCAACCGTGGACCTAGTCATCAGTTGTCCCCTTGTGCGCAGGAGTAAGGATGGCCGAAGTCACCGATGACCTCATCCGTTTGGTATCCTGTCATCCTGTCTCAACGAGCCGACCACGCGGGAAATGGTGGACAGGATGACACGATGAAGGGCAACCGTGGACCAGTCATCCGTTCTTCCCTTGTGGGAGTAAGGATGGCCGAGGTCTGAAGTGACCTCATCCGTCTGGTATCATGTCATCCTGTCTCAACAAGCTAACCGCGCGGGGAAATGGTGGACCAGATGACACGATGGAGGGCAACCGTGGACCAGGTCATCCGTTCTTCCCTTGTGGGAATAAGGGATGCCGAAGTCTGAAGTGACCTCATCCGTCTGGTATCCTGTCATCCTGTCTCAACAAGCCAACCGCGCGGGGAAATGGTGGACAGGATGACACGATGGAGGGCAACCGTGGACCAGGTCATCCGTTCTTCCCCTTGTGGGAGTAAGGATGGCCGAAGTCTGAAGTGACCTCATCCCGTCTAGGATCCTGTCATCCTGTCTCAACAAGCCAACCGCGCGGGAAATGGTGGACAGGATGACAAGATGAGAGGCGAAGCGATGCACTCACTTTGCTCCCGCGGGCCCTCATCGGCCCCACTGTTGCGGAGGCACGTAATACGTTCCGCCGCTCCGCTCTGGAGAAGGCAGAGTTGAGAGACAATGCAGGAGCCCCACGCCACCTCCGAAGGTTAACGCCTACCGCTTCCCACCTTTCAGTTCTCAGTTCTCAGCTCAGCCTTCAACTCCTCCCGTCTCTCAACCCTAAACTCTCATGGCCCGTTTCCCGAAATTCCCTTGACGGACCGGGAGGGGGCGGAGCATCTAGCATTCCCCAAGAGGAGGGTGCTCCCCCTGGCGTTCTGTGTCAGCCCCCCTGAACTCCCTCACGCGATCATGCATTTGAAACGTACCTGTCACCGTCCGCCGCTGTTTCGCCTCGCTCCCGGTCCGCTCCTCCGAATGGCCCGCACGCGGGGTTTCACCCTCATTGAACTGCTCGTGGT
Organism: Limisphaerales bacterium; assembly: GCA_044221235.1. GTDB lineage: Bacteria > Verrucomicrobiota > Verrucomicrobiia > Limisphaerales > UBA9464 > UBA9464. Next base: position 10,508 of record JBGAPN010000063.1, on the reverse strand, counting down.
GATCGCCATCATCGCGATCCTTGCCGGCATGCTCCTCCCGGCCCTCGCCAAGGCCAAGGCCAAGGGGCAGGGGATCATGTGCATGAACAACACCAAGCAGCTCATGCTCGCCTGGAAGCTCTATGTGGAGGACAACAACGGAAAAATCCCGCCGGCCTACTCCGACAATCCCAACAACAACGCCTGGGTATATGGAATCCTGGACTGGAACACCAGCAACCGGGACAACTGGGATCTGACCAACACCCTGATCAAGGGGTTCCTCTGGAACTACGCGGGCAAGACACAGAAGATTTACAAGTGCCCGGCGGACAACTTCATGACCAAGGGACAGCCGCCGAAGGCCCGCCTGCGGAGCAATTCGATCAACGCCTGGGTGGGCATGCACGACGGCAAGCCCACCTGGTTCGGCAACAGCCCTCCTTGGCGCATGTTCCTCAAGGATGCCGACTTTGTGGCCGCGTCCGATACCTGGGTTTTTGTCGATGAGCATCCCGACAGCATCAATGACGGATTTTTCTGCACCGACATGAAGCCGGCGCCGGATCTGACCAAGGCCGTGCTGCCGGATTGCCCGGCCAGCTACCACAATGGCGCCTGTGGCTTCGCCTTTGCGGACGGGCATTCCGAGATTAAGCGTTGGACGGACGCCCGCACGAAGGTTCCGGTGAAGCGGTCCGGTTTCAATCCGCTCAACCAGTCCAACAACAAGGACGTGGAGTGGCTTTGGAGCAAGACCACCCAGCGTTTGAATTGACGCCGCAGGTGCGGCGCGGAGATCGGGGGTGAGGCGTGGCTTCACCCCCGTTTTTGATTTTGTGGGGTGCGGCAGTTCCGGTCAGCACCTCGTCGGTGCCCTGTCCGGCGCGAAAAAGGCGATGAACGGAATGGAAGTCCGGAAGACGGGAGGAGAAAGCGGTTGAGTGTGGGAGCGCCCCCTTCCCCGTTCCCGGACAGGCCCTCAGCCCTCGGCCGGCTTACGGATCGTCTTGGCCGACCGGGGCGCCTGGGGACGGACCTTCGGTTTGGCGGGTTGGACCGACTCGACAGGCGGGATTTCCGGGGCCGGCGGGGCCGGCGGGACCGGCGGAATGGGCGAGAGCGATTCGACGGGCCGCACGGCCGCCGGTGCGGTCACGTTGAGGTCTCCTTCTGTCGGAGCACCTGCGACAGCGGTCGCCCGGAGTTGGGCAAAGTGCTGTCGGGCGTTCTGAAAAACCTGGATGTGTTCCCGTTTGGCCTTCCGCATCTCGATGCCTGGCAGGAAGTCGGTGCGGGTGCCGTCGGCCAGCAGCAGCGAGTATTCCCAAAGTTCGATCTTGGGATTGGGGGAATGCAGCTTGCGGGATCGCGCAATGCCAATGGTGGTGGAAGGCCGGTGGACAGCCAGCTTTCCGTGCAATGGTCCCATGGCGGTGAATTTCACAAACCAAAGTTTACGCGCCCACGGCCCGACTGAGCAAGACTGGGATGTCCGCCTTTACAATAGGGAAGGCAGCGGGAAAGAGGGAACTGGGGTTCGGGAAGCAACTCTTGGAGTCTTGAGCGTGTGCATTGGACTTTGGAGTTTCGCTTCCCTCGTACCTCTGGACCCCATTCCCCCTCCAAATGGATTCCTCCTTGAGCCAGGCCGGTCGGAGACGATGATGGACGGGAGTTTCAGACGACCCCATCTCCATGGATTCCAATCCGATCCCACCTTCTTCCTCACCCCAGGATTTGCCCCCCATGGCACCGCAGTCCCCTGGTTCCAAATCCTCGGGCCGCCCGGCGCCCAGCGCCGTTGTCAGCCTGGTGTTGGGCATCCTGTCCATCCTCGCGGTCGGATGCCTGGGATTCCTGCCCGGCATGGTCGGTCTGGCGTTTGGCGGATTCGCCCTCCGCAAACACCCTGATTCGCGGCGCATGGCCCTATGGGGACTGGGTCTTTCCGCCCTCGGCACCGTGCTCTCCATCGCCGTGTTCTCGTGGGTGATCTACATGGCCCGGACCCTGGCCGGCGATGCGGCCACCGATCGCGGGTCGTCCCTGTCCCGTTGGGAAGGCGTTCAGGCGCCGGATCTCACGGTCAAGACCCTGTCGGGGACGGAACTCAAGCTGAGCGAACTGAAAGGTAAGCGGGTCGTCCTGGATTTCTGGGCGACCTGGTGCGGACCGTGCGTTCAGGAGATTCCGCACTTCGTCCAGCTCTACAAGGAAACCAGCCGGGACCAATTGGAGATCGTGGGCATCAGAGACGAGGAGGCCGACACTCTCCGCCGGTTTGTGACGAAGGAGAACATCCCGTATCCGATCGGCAACGCGGCGGACCCGGGCGTGCCCTACAACCAGATCAATACCTTTCCCACCACCTTCTTCATCGATCGCCGGGGTATCATCCAGTCGGTGGTGGTGGGCTATCACGACCTGCAGGGTCTTCGCGACAGGGCCCTGGCGCCGGATACCGTGGGCGAACCCAAGGTGGCACCCGCCGAGCCCGTCACCGGCCTTCGGCCCGCTGAGACCGTCCGCACATTCAAGCCCGTCTGGAACCGTTCGGTGCCCTTGGCCAGGACGGTTGCCTGCGGGGATTGGGATGGCGACGGGGTCAGCGATGTGGTTCTGGCCGGGGGCGGAACCCTGGAGTGGTTCAACCGGGATGGTGAGAAAAAAGGAACGCTTCCCTGGCCGAACGAGGACAACATCCTCGAGTTGGGAAGGACCCGGTCGGGCGAAGCGCGGATTGCGACCTACTCCACCTGGGGGAAACGGGTCCGCGTGCTGGACTCCACCGGCAAGGAACTATGGAGCTATCCCTCCCGTTCGGGTCTGGATGGCGCCCATTGGGGAGACCTCGACGGGGACGGGGACGATGAACTGGTGGTGGGCCACAACGGCGGTGGCGGGCTCCAGGCACTCGGAATCGATGGGAAAGTCCGGTGGGAGGTGGGCGGCTTGGGCAATGTCTGGTCCCAGGCCGCGGTCCCGGCGCATGAGGGGCAGCCAGGCCGGGTGTTCATCACCGAGGCGTCCGGAAGCGTGCGGGCCTATGATGCCAGCGGCACAGCCTTGGGCCGGTTCCAACTCGACGACCAATACTGTGCCTCGATGACCGCAGCGTGGATGGGCCCCAGTGCAGGCATCCAGGTCATCGGCGAATCCGGTCGCGAATTCGTGGCGGTCGCAGACACCTCGGGCGCGGTCCGCTGGCGGTTCCCGGTCAAGGGAACGCCGGGCAACTGGCGCAGCACGCAGTTTGTCGCGGGCGACCTGACGGGCGACGGCGTCCCGGAGTGGGTTGTGCGTGACGGGAAGAAGCTGGTGGTGGCGTCCCCGGACGGAACGGAGCTGGGGACCTTGGAATTCAAGGATCCGATGGTGACCTTCGCGGCGCTTTCCAGCAAGAACGGCCCGGCCCGGCTTGCGGTCCTGTTCGAGCAGTTGCTGATCGTATACGACTTCCAGTAGTGCGGGAGTCCGGCCCGTTTGGACCCACAGGGGCGATCTGGGGTGTCCGGATTGCCCGGTGAAGCCGGGGAAGATTGGGCAATTTCGGGTGAGCGCGCCTGTGGCCCCGATTGCAGGGTTGGGCCGCATGAAACACAGCCTCGTCCAATTGGGGACCCGGCTGTTGGCGGCGGTCTCGGCGACTGTGGCATTGATGGGCGCCGAATCACCGGATCCGCCGTCCGAAACGGCGGCGACATCGGACCTGACGGATTTGTCCCTGGGTAACCTCTTCTCCGCCGGCTGGAACGAACCGTGGTCGAGACGGCCGCGTCCCGACCACACGCCCGATCTCACGCTGTTGCGGGTGCAGTCCAACATGCTGCTGCGTTCGTCCCGCACCGATTACTCCTTTGAGGAGGACACCGACGCCAGCGTCCATGACCACAGCCAGTTCGTCGGCGAGTTGGTCGAGTACAGTTTCAACCGACGCCTGATGCTGGCGGTCCTCGGCAACTACCAGTGGATTCGGGACAAGGACGGGGCGACCCGTCAGGGCGGCGCGTAGGGGGCCTCGTTCGGCTGCAGTTGGCAGACCTGCCGTACATGTCCTACGCCTTCAATCTCCGGGTCGCAGCTCCCCGGGAGGGAACCGGGGAAACCCAGACGCCCATGGGGTTTGCCCTCGCGGGATGGCATGACCTGACCCCGCTCGGGCTGTCGCGGTGCGGACTGTACTGGCATCTCCAGGAGGAGACGTTTCTCGGTCCCCACGCGCCGGGCGTCCGCGAGAATCAACTGACTTATGATCTGTCCCTGGCCCGGACCTGGACCACGGCGGAAAGTGTCTGCGGCAACTTCACCACCTTCGTTGAGAACTATGCCCGGACGGAACTGGACGGGGCGCGACACGGCCAGACCGTGCTCACGCTGACCCCGGGCGCCCGGTTCAACGTCCATCATCATCATGTATTCATGGCGGGGGTGGACTTCCCGATGACCGATCCCCGGCCATTCTCCCACGTATTCCGGTTCACCTACATCTACGCCTTCTGAATCGGGGGCGCGACGGCCCGGAATTTCCAAAAGGTGCGTTTTGGCCGTTCGGGGATATTGGTGCGGCGTGGCGATCCCGCTGTGGACGTATCCGGTCCTGCGGCGGTTGGGAGGGCTGAGTGGAGTCGATGCGGCGGCGGTCAGCGGCCATTACCGATCGGTCAGCGCCATGACCTTTATTGCGGCGACCCAGTTCCTGAACCAGGTCGGGCAATCCAACTTCAGGTGGAAGTCATCGTCCCGCCGCCGGTGGCGGATGCGCTGTTGCAGCGTCTTTCCGCCGAATTCTTTCCCCGGGTACGCCATGGGGGCGTATGAGTCGGACATCCGCGTACTGCGACCCGGCAAGTTCTAGAACGGGATCGTCGCGAGCGGGGCGCGGGCGAATGTCAATGCTGGGGGACTGCGACGAGGGTCACCTCCCGGGGTATTGCACGGCGCCGGGCGGGGGTCAGGATGCGCCGGTTGAACGACCCCAAATCCAGCGCGCCTGAGCCCACCTCGATTCCGCGCGAGTTGGCGCCGATGTACTGGTTCTCGGCGTTCAATGCACTGTCGTTCCAACCGGTGCTGGCGGGGCCCATGATCCTGTTCGCCAAGTCGCTAGGAGCCAGCGCCACGGTGGTGGGCATCCTGTCGGGCATGATGCCGCTGCTGGTGATCACCCAGCGCCCGGCCGCGCGGTTCGTGAACCGCGTTGGATTCCGGCGCTTCGTGCTCGGAGGATGGTCCATCCGGGTGGGAATCATCTTCCTGATCGCGTTGGTGCCGTTGACCGGCGCCTTTCTCGACGCCGCGACCCGGCTGGTGCTGTTGCTCGCGCTGCTGCTGGCCTTCAATGTGTCGCGTGGCATCTCCAGCGCCGCCTGGCTGCCATGGATCACGGAGTTGATTCCTCCGGCGCTCCGGGGACGCCACTTCGCCCGCGACCAGTTCTGGATGAATGCCGCCAGCATGACGGCCTTTGCATTCTCCGGACTGCTGCTGGGCCCGGGCGGCGGACCCTGGCAGTTCGCCGCGGTGTTTTTCTTTTCCGCCATCACTGGCACCATGAGTCTCCGGTATCTCAAGCGCATTCCGGATGCGCAGCCGCCGGCCGAACCCGGTGGCGGCAAGGGATCGGTTCCCTGGCTCCAACTGGCGTCGCACCCGCCCTTCCGAATCCTGCTCGCGGTCAATGTCGGCTGGTCGCTCGCGTACGGCGGATTGAACACCTTCGTGGTGACCTTCCTGCGCGCCGGGGCTTCCCTGCCGGAGAACCAGATCCTCTACCTGATGTCGGTGTCCTTCGTCGGTGGCGTGGCTTCGCCGTGGCTTGCGGGACCACGCCTCGATCGACTGGGCAGCAAGCCCATGCTGGAGTTCACCATGGGGCTCGGGTTCATCATCGGACTCGGATGGTGTCTCGCCGCGGGACGCATTCTTCCGGTCGAGGCCTGGCTCACCGTGCCGCTGCTGGTGCTTCTCGGCCTCGTGAACGCCCTGTTCTCGGCCGCCAACAACCGGCTCGCGATGGAAATCGTCCCGGCTCTCGGACGAAACCATTTCTTCGCCCTGTTCATGGTCGTCTGGCAACTCACGCTCGGACTGTCGCCGGTGGGCTGGGGACTGATGTTGGACGCGATCGGGACGTCGAAGACGGTCCTGCTTGGCGTCGAATGGAACCGGTACAGCGTCTATTTCGGCCTGGTGGCCGTCTCCTTCATCGTGGCCTTCGTGCTGTGTCAGCGCCTGATGGAACCCCGTGCAGCCGAGATCAGCCGCCTGGTGCGGGAACTGATGTTTGAGGAGCCACGGCGATGGTGGACGTTCTTTGTGGGCAGGTGACGGGGGGAGGGAGTTGAGAGCTGAGAGCTCGCTTTTGGGCCCTCATCCGGCCCCGCCGCAGGTCCACCTTCTCCCTTCCGCCGCTTCGCTCTGGAAGGGAGAAGCTCTCAACGATTGTATTGCGCGAAGGCCCGTCATGGCCCATATCCACCGCACGTCTTTGGACGTCGCAGGGCCGGTGTGGCGAAATGGCAGACGCGATAGACTCAAAATCTGTTGCTCGAAAGGGCGTGGGGGTTCGAGTCCCTCCACCGGCACCAATGGGACGATGGGGTTGAAGGATGGTGGTTCCTCTCCACAAACCAGCTGAGAGCTGATTGCTCTGAGGGCTGAGAGAAAGAGGCCGAAAATCAGGTGTGCAGAACGCTTGCCGGAGTTTGTAGGCACAGACCCGCTCAAGGGACCTTCCAGTTGTCGTCGAAGAAGCCCGCAGCGACGGCCAGGGGAGCCGCAGGTGTGGATGCAGCCGATGATACCCTCGATTCCACGGGCAAAATGGCCCAGTCGGGAAGCCAGGGGGTCTGGCGGGCATTGGTGCCGTTCCAGGCCGCGAAGGTGTGGCCGGAGTTCACCACCAGGTAGCGACGCGGATTCAGCGGATTCGGATAGATCAACACCGGGACATTCTGCGTCGCGCTGACATCGTTCGTACCCAGGCGCAGTTGCGAGGGTGTCCAGGTCACGGGCAGGGAGTTGGTCAGGCGCGCCAGCAGTCGATTGCTACCGGGATCGCCGAACACAATAAGGTGACTGTCGGCCAGATCGGCGTCGGAGATTTCCACGTCGTCCTTGAGCCGGACGTCGCCCCGGAATTGGGCGCGCCAGTCGGCCACGAACTGCTCCAGGGCGGACCGGGTCCATTGGCCGACGGCTGCATTCCAGGCGTTGCCGGTGGGGCGCACGACAAGGAACCGCTCCCGGAATGCATCGTCAATCGGCCCCTGGAGACCCGGGCTTTTGTGGCGTCCGAACAGTTCCGGCACCGGACGCCAGCGCTGGCCGCGCCACTCAAAGACCACCTCGAACCGGTTGGTGGATTCGGGGCTGAGCCGAACGGGAATGCTGCGGCCGTTGATCGATCGTGCGGTAGTCCACGACCTCGGCTTTCACGCGCGCCGGCTCCCAATGCCGCTGCATCCGCTCGAGTTGGAACCATGCGAGTCGGCCGTTCTCGGGATAGCGGGTGGTGAAGGTGGTGAACTCCAGGATGGACGGTTCGGTGTCCTTGGGCGTGGCCATCCAGGAGTCGACTTGGCGGGCGACTTCGGCCTTGGTCTTCGGTTCGTACTGGTGTTTCACGCCCGGCCCGATGAGGTGCAACAGGGTCAGTCCTTCCCGGGACATGGCGGTGGCCATGGTGTCGGCCGCAAGCTTCTGCGGGTCCAGTTCGCCGCTGTAGGCCACCACGTCGAGTTGGTGGAAATTGGCTGCGTACCCCGGCACGTCGTAAAGACGCCACAGGGTCTGTTCCCAAGCGGGAGGAACGGGAGACGATTTCAAGATCCCCGTGTAACCGGGCGTATCGACGAATCCCGCGCCTGGCGCCGCCGACCGCCAGAACCCGGGGTAATGGGCCGCCAGATGCCAGGTGCCGGCGCCACCCATGGAGAATCCGCGGATGGCCCGACGGCGGGGGTCCGTTCCATAAGCCCGTTCGGCGTGGGCCACCGCTTCGAAGACGTCTGTTTCCCCCGCGAATTTGTAGGCGTTGCAGAACCGGCCATAGGGATGAACCACCACGGCGTCAGCAGGAGCAAAATCCCCCGGGGAACGGAGTCGATCGGCGATGAACTTGAGTTCGGTGCGCTTTTCATCGCGGCCGGCCAGCCAAACATCCAGCCGCAAGGGCGGCCCGTTGGCTGACCCTTTTTCGGGAACCACGACACCGTAGGGCTGGACTGAGTCGTCGATCTGGGAAACGAAACCGCGAACCACGGGGCCTGTCTGCCGGGTCCAGGGCGCCTCGCCATTTGCCAGTTGATGCGCACGCTCGTGTCCCAGGGCTAGCGCGCGACGGGCCTGGTCGAATTGGTTGGTGGAGTGGAATTCGCCGTAACGAAGCGCCCAGTCGACGGCCTTTTGGAACACGGCCACATCCGGCCACAGTTCGCGGGCCAGTGAGTGGGTCGAGTTTCGAAGGGCGGCGACTTCCCGGGCGAGGTCGGCCGAAGCCGTGGTCAGTTCCAGGCGGACGGCTTCCGGGACCTCGATTCCCGGAAGCGGCGTGAGTCCGCGGGGAGAGGGGTCACCGATTGCGCCCAGGCGAAGGGCGAAGCTCAGGCTGGCGAACCAAAGGAGACGACGAAACCGGTCGACCATGAGGCGAAGGGTTGGGCAAAATGGATCCCTGTGCGAGTTCTCCCTGCCCAGGCGTCATGGCGAGGTAGGGACCGACTGCGTCGGTCCGAAACTAAATCCTCCGGCACAGGTGGAGTCACCTGCGGGGAACGGGGGAAGGTCCTGGCGCCAGAAGCTTCCCAGCGATGCGCGATGGGGTGGGCTGGAACGAAGATGGGTTCAGATGGGGCCTCAGGCACTGCGGCCCTACCACGTCGTCTTTCCGGACGCCTGCATTAACGTTCTTCCGGCATTGCCCCGACGAAATTGGCTGAGTCGTCCGTGCTTCCGCTGCCCCGATATTTGGCCACCCGGGGATAAGGGAAGACGGGGCGGGTCCGGATCACCTGGCCGGCCGGGTCGCGCTTTTCAGAACGCAATGGGTCCGGGGCCTCACCCTGTTCCACCCAACGTACGAGGGCTTCGTTGACGCCCACAGGCGTTGCCCCGGCACCGTGGAACCCATGGTCCACACCCGGGACAAGAAACAGGCGTAGAAACGGGTTCGTGGCCTCCGGACCTCCGAGGCGCTGTTGGACGCGCTTGAAGTAGTGGATACTTCCGGCGGCGGGAATGAGCTGGTCCGCCAGCCCGTGGTAAATGATCAGCTTGCCTCCGTGGTCGCGAAACCGTGTCAGGTCGGGATCATCCGTCCCCAAAACGGCGCCGAATTGCTCCACTGACTGGGTCCAAAGCTGTTCAAATCCAGCGAGGGTCAGCGTCGTCCAGTCCCATTTGGAATCCTGGGCCAGGTAGAAGACCCAGTACTCGAGCGCGATGCTGAATGGCTTTCCACGCAAGGGTGAGCCTTCGGTTCCGGCGTAAGGAAAAAGGTCGGCACCCCGTTCCAATCCATACCACATGAAGCTGCCATCCTGACGCCGTGGTCCTTCCCAGATTCGTCGAACCACCCCGGCGTCTGCCTCCGAGAACGTCTCGTCACCCACCCGCGTGCCCACGAGGGCCTGAGGGTCGAACCGGCAATGAAAGGGATCATCGATGACGCCGTCCTTCACGCCGTCGTCCGCGTCGCATGCGGCAATGGCGGCCGCGGTGGCGGCATCCAGTTTCGCTTTGGAGACGAAGTTGGAGGATGAGAGCATGACCACTTGGGGCCAAAGGCTGGCGGAGACGAACCGGTGCCAATTGATGGCCGGACAGGCGGAGACGATGCCGTCGTAATCGTTGGGATAGCGTTGGGCCTCCATCAGTCCCTGGCGCCCTCCGGTGGATCCACCCACGAAGTACGAACGGCCTGGCGCCTTTCCGTAGAACCTTTGGGTGACTGCCTTCCCCACCACGGTCATCTCGTGAATGCCGAGGTAGGCATTGTTGATGATGGCCTGCCAGTCCAGCCGTCCGCCGGCGTTGAGGGCAAAACTTCCGCTGCCGCCTTCGTGTCCTGTGTCGGTCGCGCCGGTGGCGAATCCCCGGGAGACAGGACCTTTCAGGCTGTTGGGGTGTCCTCCCACGAATCCGCCTCCACCGGTGCCCTGGAATCGGCCGTTCCAGTTCGTCAGGGGCAGCCCGATCCAGACCTTGATCCGGTCTCCCGCCGGAGGATGGGAAACCACGGCGGTGAGCCGGCACATGCCGTTGGTGCTGTCGGTGACGGCGGATTCGATGAGGGTGTTGGGCAGGGACAGCTCTTTCAGGCTCTCACAGGAACAGGTGGGCTCTGTTCCGGGAAAGAGCGGCGGGAGTTCCTTCTCTGCCGCCGCTCCCGTCGTTGTTGCCAGGACGATCCATGCCGTGAACAGGGCTGTTGAAAGGCGCCGTCGGGTCCGGGGGTTTTGGGAATTCACGCCCAGCGCGATAATCCATGCGTGGCGCACTGGCAATGAGTGAAACAGCGACATCCA
>JBGAPN010000062.1:0-17777 GCA_044221235.1 Limisphaerales bacterium | reverse complement strand
CTGGGAGTCCCGTGCGGCGTGGCACCAAATCGTGGACCGCAATGTCCGGGAACTGGTTCCGGCACTGAAGGACCTGGCCCGGAGTTCAGCGACACCGGAGGACACGCGCATCCTGACGCTCTGGTGTCTGGAAGGGCTGGGAATTTATGACGCGGGCCTGTGGAAGGTGTTTCTGGCCAGCTCCAATCCCCAGATGCGCCGGGAGGCCGTGCGGGCGCTGTCGACGGTGCGTCCACCCGTCGAGGACGCCTTCGGGCAGTTGCAGGTTCTCGCGGAGGAATCGAACCGCGGCGTCCGATACGAGGTGCTGCGCTATTTCCGCGACATTCCCGAGGCGGTGACTCCGGCCCAGCGCCAGTGGTTGGGACGATGGCAGACCCCGCCGGAAACCAATCGGACGGTCCAGGGTTGGGAGGGTCCCTTCCTTGCGCTGGGTGGGCCTTATGAGAATGCCTTTCAGAATCTGTTGCTCCAGATGATCGACGAGAAGGGTCGGGGCGTCTCCGCGCCGGTGTCCGACCCCCGCTGGTCGCAGGTTCTGAAGTCCCAGCCGCCGCGTCCTGCGGAGGAACGGGAGCGGATTCAGGAACGGATTCGCCGTCTGGTCCCCGTGGTCGACGCCGCGTCCGAGGTGGATCTCAAGAAGGGACAGGTCCGGTTCGTGGCGTTGTGTTCCGGATGTCATTCGATGACCCCCAGTGGCAAGGGATGGGCCCCTGCCCTGAACGGCTCGCAGAATCGGAGCACGGAGGCGGTGCTCACGGCGGTCCTGGATCCGAACCAGGCGGTGGAGAGCATCTTCCGACTGTACCGGATTGAAACGAAGGACGGCCGGAGCTGGGAAGGATTCCTGGGCGACAACACCGGGGAATCCCTGACCCTGCGATTCCAGGGTGGAGGAACCCAGGTTGTTCCGGTGTCCCAGATTCGCGCGGCCGGGTACATTGACGGTCGGTCGGCGATGCCTGAGGGGTTGGTGACGGGATTGAAGGATCCGCAGATCGCTGAGCTGGTGAAGTACGTGCAGTCCTTGAAGTAGTTTGATTTCAAAGATGGAGTCACGAGGTAGGGATCGACTGCGTCGGTCCGTCACTGGATCCGTCGTTTCACCTGATCTGCGGATTCCCCTGCCGGGTTCGCCCTCCCAAAAGCTGCACTTGGCGGTGAGGCCTTTTCGGGTCAATCTTTGCGGCTCATGAACATGTCGAAGCAGTTATTGGGCATCGTCGCAGCGGGCCTCGGGCTCGTGACGCTGAACGCGGGCACCAATGGGTTTTATGTTCCCCTGTTCCGCGGGGAGGCCGGATCCAAGGCCGCCTATTGGGAGACGTTTACCGTCCCGGTGGGAGCCCCGGGCAACACGGCGAATTTCGGAAATGACACCACCTCCACACTGACCCAGGGCACGGCTGGAGCTTTCATCACGGGGACCGGCAATCTCTATAACATGGGAGCCGCCAGCACCTTTACCCTGAATTATTCCGGCGCAGGACCGGCGGGCTTGGTGGTGTTCCAGGCACGAACGTTCGGCACGGAGCTGGACTACGCCAGCGTCCAATTGAATTACTCCGGAGGGTCTCTGTCCGCCGTCCGGACCGAGAACGACCGTCTGGCGGTGGGCGAACCGGGTCAGCCTGGCAGCGGCTCTTTCGTTTCCTCGGCCTGGCAGTGGGATCTTTCCGGAGCCAATGCCTCCAGCTTCAGCATCACCTTCAATGCCGCGGAGCCGAGTCTCAGCTTCGATTCCGCGACTTTGGATGTTCAGGCCGTGCCGGAGCCCTCGACCCTGGCTTTGATGGGCATGGGCGTGGGCGTGGCCGTGACCGGTCTAGCCCTTCGCCGCCGTCGCTGATCCGGCACCCGGTCGCAGCCCGGCTGGAAAGCGGTCTGGCGCCGTGTAGACTTGGCTCATGGCATTGAGTGGCAGCAAAGCGGTCGGCCGGGCTTGGGTCCGGCTCCTGGGCATCGTGTGCCTGTTGGTGGGAAGCTCCCGTGCCTTGGCCGGGGTTTTTTTGGTGTCCCCGGCGGCTCCCAGCATGGACCGTTGGGTGTATTTCATCGGGGATTTCCTGGGCGACCGGCCGGTGGCGCCGACCTTCGCGTCCTTCGATCCCCGGTTCGACACCCGCGACGGGCAATTCCTGATGGGCTGGGACACGGCGGGTCTCCTGTCCACCAACGCGGGGCCTTCCAACTATCTCCTCCGGCGGGCGCGGGTTTCCGTCACCATCACGGCGGACAAGGCGTTCGTGTATGATCCGACCTTTGACAGCTACCTGACTTACGCGACCAACCAACCCGGCTACGTCGAGGACAGCGACGCGGGACGTCCGGTGGAGTTGTTTGGGGCCGGATTCCGCAATGGATTCACGGCCGCGACGTTTCTGGAGAACTCGCCCTATGGAAAGGTGGGTCCTTTCAGCTCCGACACCATCACGCTGGGCACGCGGAACACGTTTGCCGCGATGTTTGGAACCAACGGCACCCTGGTGGACGTGTCGAACAATGTGGGTCAGGCCAATGTGCATTGGACCGAACCTTCGTTCGAAGCCCACCCTTGGAGCGTTGGGGTCACCCCTGGAGTGCAGCCGGGGGAGGCGGTCCCTGCGGACTCCGTGTTCACCTTCGACATCGACCTGACCGACCCCCTGATCGCGAGCTATTTCCAATCGGCGCTGAACGACGGACGGCTTCGTCTGTACATTGCCACCCTGTCGCCGGCGATGCAGTCGACTCCGGGTGGGACCGGGAATGGCGGTACCGGTGCCTATCCCCAATGGGCCACCCGGGAAAACGTGCTGTATGATCCTCCGAAGCTGGAGTTGGAAGGCGTGCTGGTCGGGGACGAGGACACCGATCACGACGGCTTGCCTGACGATTGGGAACGGTTCTACTTCAACGATTTGAGCCAGGGCGCCGGCGATGATCCCGATGGCGATGGCGTATCCAACAACGATGAACGTCTCGCCGGAACCGACCCGACGCAGGCCACCAGCGCGCTCAAGGTGGAGTCCAAGGGATATGACTCTTCCGGGAATGCCACACTGATGTTCCCGACGGCCCCCAGCCGCCATTATCACGTGGAGTTCAGCACCGACTTGAAGGAATGGAACACGGCGAATGGCGTCCTCAGCTATCCCGAGCCGGGCCGCGCGCTGTTCCAGGAGCAAAAACTGAATGTGCCGCCCGGGGCACCGCCCCGGCAATACTACCGCGTGGTGGTCGAGTTCGCGCCGCCCCCGGCGTGATTTGGAGCTGATTTGACCCGCATCTCCCGATAACGTCGGTCCGGTGATCTACGGATCGGTCAACCCGCCGCTCTTCCAACGCATTCCCCGGACTGCCCGACGGATCCTGGATGTAGGCTGTGGCGACGGAACGCTGGCCCGGGCGATCAAGGTCGAGTGGCCGGCGAACGTGGTGGGCATCACCCACTCCGAGGAGGAGGCGAGCCGTGGTCGGGCGGTGCTCGATCAGGTGGTGGTGGCGGATTTGGAGGTCTATGACCCGGCACCGCTCGGTCTGTTTGACACCGTGATCTGCAGCCATGTTCTCGAACACCTGAGTCGGCCGGAACGATGGTTGGAGAAACTCCGGGCGTGCTTTTCCCCGGGTGGGACCTTGGTGGTGGCGCTCCCCAACGTCCTGTTCTGGCGCCAACGACTGCGGTTTCTTGGCGGTCATTTCCGATACACCGCCGGGGGATTGATGGACTCCACCCATTTGCGTTTTTTTGACTGGGACACCGCGGCGGAGCTGGTCGCCGGGTCGGGATATCGCATCCGGGAACGGGTGGCCGACGGCGGATTTCCGGGGTCCCGATGGCTCGGTCCTCTTCAAGGCGGGCTCAATTCCGTCGCACTGGGCTTGGCGCCCGGGATGTTTGGCTTCCAGTTCCTGCTGGTGGCGGAACCCTTCCCAGAATTGCGAACCTAGTCCGGCGGCTCGACTTCTGCATCCGGACCACCTTACAAGTGACCGCATTCATGCGAGAAACCCGTGCCATCGTAACGGGAGCCGCCGGATTCATTGGCTCCCATGTCGCGGATCATTGCCTGGCTCTCGGCATGTCGGTGGTGTCTGTCGACAGTCTCACCGGCGGATTTCGTCGGAATGTCCCTGCCGCCTCGCAATTTGTGCAGGGCGATCTCCGGGACCCGGCCTTCGTGAACCGGCTTTGGGCGGAATTCGGGCCCTTCGACTACGTGTACCACCTGGCGGCCTATGCCGCCGAGGGACTCAGCCATCACGTCCGGCGTTTCAATTACGAGAACAACCTGGTGGCCACGGCGAACCTTATTAACGCCGCCGTCCTCGGGAGGGTCCGCCATTTCGTGTTTACGTCGTCCATTGCGGTCTACGGCACCGGCCAGCTGCCGTTGCGGGAAGATGCGGTTCCCCGTCCGGAAGACCCCTACGGCATCGCCAAGTATGCCTGCGAACTGGATTTGCAGGCGGCCCACGAGGTGTTTGGACTGCCGTACACCATCTTTCGTCCCCACAACGTCTACGGGGAACGCCAGAATCTGGCGGATCCCTATCGCAACGTCATCGGCATCTTCCTCAGCCAATGCCGTCGCAAGGAGCCCATGACGGTGTTTGGCGACGGTTCCCAGACCCGGGCGTTCACCCATGTGGAGGACGTGGCGCCGCTGATTGCCCGGGCGCCGCTCGTGCCTCCGGCGGCCAACCAGGTGTTCAACGTGGGAGCCGACGACCCCGTGAGCGTGATCGATGTGGCCCGCATGGTGGCGGCTTCGCTGGGGGTTCCCGCGCAGATCCGGCATCTGCCGCCGCGCCCGGAAGTCGTGCATGCCGTTTCCGATCATCAACGGGCGCGGGACGTCTTTCATCCCCCTGCCCCGGTCGCCCTTCGGGAAGGTCTGGTCCGGATGGCTCGTTGGGCGGACGGCGTGGTACCCGCGGAAATGCGCCGTTTTGAAAGTCTCGAGGTGCCCCGGTTGTTGCCGGCCGGCTGGCATTAGGACCCACCCGGCGTCTCCATGCCGGACCCCAGCAGTCCCTGGTACGCGTTTCCCTCGTTTTCAGGCTTCGATGCCGTGGGAACTTCTGGCATGTCAGGAACGTGCCACGGGTTTCGGTCATCATCTCGAACTTCAACGGCGCCCGGTTTCTGCCGCGCTTCTCGAACTTCAACGGCGCCCGGTTTCTGCCGCGCCTGTTCGAGTCGCTTCGCGCCCAGCGCGGGGTTGAGACCGAGATTATCGTGGTGGATCGCTGCAGTACCGATGATTCCGGACGGCTCCTGGCGGCTGAACCCGGTGTGCGGGTGGTGACGGAACCGCCTGAGTCCGGCCTCGTGGCCGGCTACCAAGTGGGCAGCCTTCAGGCGACCTCGGAGCTGCTGTTTTTCTGCAACGAGGACATGTGGTTCGATCCCGACTGCCTGCAGAGGCTGGCGGAACGGATCGATCTCGACGGCCGGATCGGGGCGGCTGACCCCTGGCAATGGACTTACGACGGTTCCGAATGGATCCACGGCGGCACCCGGTTCATTCCTGCGTGCTGGGCTTTGAACTCGCCGGAACCGCGACGGGCGGCAGACTTCCGGGTGCCCCTGGCCACAGGTGCTGAGATTCCCTTCCCCTGTGCTGGTGCGGTGCTTATCCACCGCGACGTCTACCGCGAGCTGGGGGGCTGGGACACCAGTTTCTTCCTCGACCATGAGGACACCGACCTGTTCCTGCGGGCCTGGCAACGGGGCTGGAAGTCGGTCGTGGTGCCCGAGGCGCGGGTGTATCACGCGGTGAACGCGTCCAACATCCAGACTCTCAACTCGATTCATCTGACGGTGAGCGAGCGTCGGTATGTGTCCCAACGGGCCAATCTGATGGTCATCGCGCTGAAGTATTTCTCCTGGTGGGCCCTGCCCCGGGCGGCGCTCAACTGGCCAGTGGTGCTCCTCAATAACCTGTCGAAGGGACGTTGGGGGCTGGTGGGCCGGGATTTCCAGGTCCTGGCCGAGCTGCGGGCCCGGTTCCCAGCCGCGTGGCGCTTCCGAAAGGCCAATTCCAGCTACAACCTCTACGTCCCCGGGGAACAGTTTTTCCGGGTGCCGGAGTTTTCAGAGTCGGCCCGCAAGTGTCCGCTCCCGGTCTGAACGGGGCCGGAGGTCAATGACCTTCACCCGGACCCGATGCCGGTTTCGCGATTCGATCCCGAGCCTGGACCCTTTCCCAGGCGCTTCGTCCGACCACACCTTCGACAAAGTCCACGGCCGCCGCGGTGACCCGGGACCAATCCAGTTCACGGGCGACCCGCTCGGCGGCGAGGAGGCCCAGCCGCCGTCGCTCGGCTTCGGGCGTCTCCAGCCACGCCAGGATGGCCGCGGCGAGACCCGGTCCTGAGAAATCGGAACTGAACCGGATCGCCAGTTCATCCCTGAAATAGCGGCTCAAGTTCTCCAACGGGGTGCTGGCCACCGGAATGCCGCAGCCGAGGTACTCCACGGCCTTGGCGACAACGCGCAATGCGTGCCGTTGGATTCCTCGTACGGGACCAGTCCGACCGTGGCCCGGCGAATCTGAGCGGCAACTTCGAGATAGGGAACGAATCCCGTCTGCTCGAGCCGGATCCCGGATGCGCGGAACGGACATCCCGCAGAAAGCGGCCCATCGCGGGGGTTTCGCGTCCGACAAACCGGAAGACGGTGTCCGGTCGGGCATCGGCAACGCGTCCGATGGACTCCCGGGCAATGCGACCCAGATGGTGTTCGTCGAAGAGGCCGTGCATGAACACCACAGGTTCCGATCCGGAGGAGGTGTAGGACCCGGGGTGAAATGGGCCGCGTCAAATCCATACCGGATGGCCTTCACCCGGTCGGGGGCCAATCCGGTTGCGATGAACCGCTCGGCCAGCGGCGTGGAGACGGTCAGGACGCCGTCCGCATGAAATCGGCGCGGCAACGAAAGTTCAAATCGCGTCAGGGCCCGGACCACCGGGGAGGGCATGACCCAGGCGGGCCACGTCTCCATGAATCCCGTGAGGTAATCGAGGAAATTGAAGACCACCGGGCACTGGAGCTCCCGTCGCAACCGGCCCGCGGCGACGGCGGAAATGGTGTGCTGGGCCAGGAGAACGTCGAATCGAAACCCGGCCTCCCGTCGCCCGCATTCCGCAATTGTGTCCCGCACGAGCCCGGCCAGCGCGGTCGGATAGAGCAAATACTTGAGATTGCGCAGGCGCGTGTAGCGTCCCATCTGCCAGCGTTCAAACGGATGGAAGGTGATTCCAAAGCGGGCCGCGACGGCGGTGGAATCCGGAAATGCCGGCCCGAACAAATGGACCCGATGTCCGCGCCGGACGAGCTCCCGGATCAAATACGGCGCCTCGGCAGAGCCGCCTCCGCTCGGCGGGTGAAACGGTTCGTGCGTGAGGAAGGCGAGTCGCATGACGATCGGCGCGTCGGATGCGGGGGCGATCAGGGAAGGGACCGGAGGAAGCGTTCCAGCAGGGCGGTTCCCCGTTCGAGGCTGGCGATGGAAATCCATTCATCGCGGGTGTGGGCCTGGGCAATGTCGCCGGGTCCGAACACAACCGCCGGGGTTCCGGCTTCAGCCAGCGGCGCGGCGTCACAAAAATAGTGGACCCCAAGGGTGCGCTTCCGGCCGGCTGCACGGCAGAGGGTCCGGACCCAGTGCAGATCCGGCTTGGTCTCCAGCGCGTGGCAGGGTGCGAGGCGGAGGGATTCGAAGGACGCCTTCAATCCATGACGGCGCAGCAGGGCTGAGATCTCGCGTCGCACCGAAGTCTCGCTCTCGCCAGGGAGCGTCCGTCGGTCGATGTCGATGGTGCACAGGTCGGGAACGATGTTGGGCTGGGTGCCGCCCCGGATGGCGCCCACGTTGATCGTGGGGGAGCCCAGGAGCGGATGGGACCGCTGCTGCAGCTGGTTCCGGTAATCCGTTTCAAGCAGGTCCACGACCCGGCCCATGGCATGGACCGCATTGCGACCCAGATGGGGCGTGGCTCCGTGAGCGCTGCGTCCGGACGTCTTCAGGCGCAGCCAGACGTCGCCCTTGTGGGCCGTGATCACTTCCAGGCGGGTGGGTTCCCCGACGATGGCAAAATCCGCGGGAGGATGATGGGCGGCGTGATGGCGTGAACCGAGCTGGCCGTTCTCTTCGTCGACAAATCCCGTGAAAACGATCTCGGTTTGGGCCGGCCGCCGTCCGCTGCGCGCGACGGCGATCAGTGCCGTCAACATGGCCGAAACGCATCCCTTGGTGTCGCAGGCGCCCCGCCCGGTCACTCGTCCCCCGGCAATTCTCGGCTTCAACAGTTCGTCGAGAGCGGGAAGTCCCACCGTGTCGAGATGGGGCGCCAGCAGGACGCGGTGCCGGGCCTTGCCGCCGGCTGGAGCGAGGCTGGCGAGGACGTTGCTCCGGTCCGCAGTGACGGCGTCAGTCCGGACGTCGAGACCCGCCTTGCGCGCCTGTTCCGCCACCCGTTCCGCCACCCGCCGTTCCCCGGTTCGTGGATCGTTGGCCGGGAGGAATGCCGGATTGACGCTGGGCAGTTCAATCAGCTCGCACAGAAATTGAACGGGTGTGGAGGGCTTGGGCACGGCGGCGTTGAGCGTCGGGTTCCGGGGCGTTTCCGCCAATAGCCAAGTTCGTCAGTCCCCCTCCCCCCAAGCATCGCTGTACAATGGCCAGGGGCACCCGCCTGTTCCCTGCAGCTCCGGCCAGGAGGGTCGAGGGTCAGAGGGTGTTGGGTCGGTAATGGGCGAGGACCCTGCGAATCTGGCCCCGGCCGTTGAACTCCATGGTTTCCATCGCCCGCAATCCTCCCACGCTGACGTACTCCAGGACACAGCTGACCACGCCCGGATAAACGCCGATCAGCTCGAAATGAAGGGTAGGATAGGCCCGAAGTCCGCGGCTGAAATAGTCCCGCAACCCGGAGATCCCCCGCACGATTCCGTCACAGCGGCCGGTCAGCGGGGAGACGAACGGGGAAATCAGTTCAGCATCGGCCGCGTAGTAGGTGAGGATCCGCTCGATGTCATGCGAGTTCCAGGCGCTGACCCAGTCCCGTGCGTGGGCCTGCCAATCCACCACGACCGGCGGGCTGGGCAACGGGACGGGTGGGGAGTCTTGCGGCGGCCACTCGCATCCCATGAGCTCGGACGGAAGCTGCTGAGGATCCACCGGATAGAACAGGCTCATGTCCGCGCCGGAACACGCCTTCGCCTCAGGCTCTTCGGGGGCTCCGATGATCAGCCAGAGCGTGTCATCCGGCGAATCATTGAAGACCTGACGCAGCTGGCTGGGCCCGACGAGAACTCCTCCGTGCCGGGGTACGGTCAGGGTCGTGTCGTTGATACGCATCCGGCCCTCGCCTTCGAGAACGATGTAGAATTCCTCGGACCGGATGTGCCTGTGCAGCGTGTTGGCGCTCCGGGGGGGCAGACGCCACAAGCGGGCCCCAAGGATTTCGCTGCCCGTGCGTTCGAGGTAATCGGCATTGGGGATCTTCATCAGATTGGAGAGCCGCCAATACAGGTCCTCGGGACGGACCAGACAGTACCCATCGATCACGTTCACCCGCGAGTTCTGTTCGAAAGCCGAACCGGAGTCCACAGGATCCCGTAACTAGTTTCCGGAGAACGTGGAACAAGTCCCCACCGGGCTGAACCCAAAGCCCCGTGGAGAATGGAGTTGGGATCGCGGGCTGGCGAAGACTAGCCCTCAGGAGTCTCCGGCTCGTCGGGGAATTCGTAGACAAAGATGTCGTGGGGGAGATTGCCCGGATCCACCTTCGCCACCTGCTTGAGGTATCCGGTGTGGAGGTCGTAGATCCAGCCGTGGAGGGTCGGGCGCTTGTGGCGCTTCCAGGCCAGTTGAACGAAGGACAGCTCGGCGAGGTGATGGACCTGCTCGAAGACATTGAGCTCGATCAATCGCTCGTAGCGCTTCTCTTCGTCGGGAATTGCATCCAGCTCGGTGGCGTGAAGTCGGTAGATGTCCTTGATATGGCGCAGCCACTTGTTGATCAGGCCCAGGTGAGCCCGGGACATCGCGGCGCGGACACCGCCGCAGCCATAGTGCCCGCACACGATGATGTGCTTCACCTTCAACACCTCCACCGCGTACTGCACAACGCTGAGCATGTTGAAGTCGGTGTGCACCACCAGATTGGCGATGTTGCGATGCACGAACAGTTCACCCGGCTCCACACCCGTGACTTCCTCGGCGGGGACCCGGCTGTCCGAACATCCGATCCAGAGGAACTCCGGTTTCTGGACGCCCGAAGTCCGGACGAAGAAATCGGGACGCAGGCTCAACTTGTCCTGCACCCACGCCTTGTTGTTCAGGAGAAGACGCTTGTAGGCTTCCATGCTTTGGGGGGGTGGGATGTTCAATCGAGCTTTCGCTGCTTGTTGAAGAAGTTGTGATACTCGATCCGGATGCCCCGGAACGACGCCGCGGTTTCGAATTCCGCGACGGTTTCGTAGATGTCGCCGTCCACCAACAATGACTTGGTCGCGTCCACGATCAGGTAGGCCTGGTCCGGGACCGATCGGAGCCGCCGTTTGAGTTCGGCCTTGTTGATGAAGGACATGTCCTTGTTGAAACGCAGCAGCCAGGCGTTTCCGTCCTGCACCAGCGTGATGGCCGCGTGGTGGTTGGAGCGGATCACGAAGAACACGCTGCTGAGGAGGCCGATGGCGATGCCCTTGAGCAGATCGGTGACGACGATGGCGGACATCGTGATGGCGAACGGAAGGAACTGGGCCCAACCTTTGGACCACATTTCCGTGATGATTTTCCGCGAGGACAGCTTGTAGCCGACCACGAGCAGCACGGAAGCGAGCGCGCAGAGGGGGACCCGGTTGAGGAAGGGAGCCAGGAGGGCGACGGCGAGGAGCATGACGATGCCGTGGACGAGGGCCGACAGGCGGGTCCGGGCCCCGGCGTAGATATTGGCGGAACTGCGGACGATCACCGAGGTGATCGGGAGGCCGCCCAGAAGTCCGGAAAGAGAATTGCCGATGCCCTGGGCGCGCAGTTCGCGGTTGGTATCTGAGATGCGTTTCTCCGGGTCCAGCTTGTCCGTGGCCTCGATGCACAGGAGGGTTTCAAGGCTCCCGACCAGAGCCAGGGTGGCGGCGGTCATCCAGACGTCCGGCCGCATCGCCGCACGAAAGTCGGGAAGACGGAACAGTTGGACGAATTCGGCCGGCGAGGCGGCGACCGGCAGACTGACCAGATGTTCACGGATGGTGAGTTGCCAGCTGGGTGCCCAGCGACCGAACGCCTCGTTGATCAGCGTTCCAACGACCACCACCAGCAACGGTGCGGGAACCAGGCCAGACCACGCCTGCTTTTTGATCAGGCGATGTTCCCAGCCGATCAGAATCACCAGCGACAGCAGGGAAATGACGATGGCGCCGGGACTGGGCGAGGCAATGGAGGAAAGGACCTCGGTGAAGGTGTTGAGGTCATCCGACTGCGTTTGCCGGAAGGCCTCATCGCCGATGAAATCCTTGTCGTCGCCGAGGGCGTGGGGGATCTGCTTGAGGATGATCACCAATCCGATGGCGGCGAGCATGCCCTTGATGACGCTGTTGGGGATGTAGTCACCGATCATTCCGGCCCGGAGGATTCCGAATGCGATCTGGATGATCCCGGACAGGACCACGGCAACGGTGAAGACCTCGAATCCTCCGAGTTTGCTGACGGCGCTGGCGACGATGACCGCGAGTCCAGCCGCCGGGCCGCTGACACTCAGCTCGGAACCCGACAGCAGTGAAATGACCACTCCGCCCACGACTCCCGCGATGATGCCGGAGAACAGGGGGGCGCCGGAGGCCAGTGCGATTCCCAGGCACAGCGGAAGGGCGACCAGGAAAACGACCACTCCGGCCGGGACATCCCGGCGGGCCGAGGCGAGTGACGGCAGGGTAATGAAGTTTTGAGCCATTGGACAAATCTGAGACGTCCCTCCACAGACCGAGCCCTACCTTTAGCCCATCGACCGCAGCATGATCAAACGATTCGAGCGGAATTCTTTGCCATGAAATCCAGACCGGACCCGCCGTCAGTCAATCTGGCCCGTAATGACCAGTTGGTAGAACCGCCGCGGGAGGTTTGCGGGGTCCTTGAAGGAGGTTTCGAAGGACTCGAATTTCGACGCGTAATTGGTCAGAACGAGGAACGATGAGGACCCCGGGGATTCGTAGGCGCGGAGGTCGTAAAGATTGCCGGCCTCGATCCGAAATATCAGGTCAACGTCCGTACCACTGAGCTGGATGGATTGGAGAACCGGGTCGGTGGACGGCGGAGTGTATTGGACGATCAGCTGCGGTTTCTGGGTGGTGGACGAGCTGTCGTGGGTGACGATGCGTTTTCCCGTGCGGCCGGTTTCGTCGGTGCTCTTGACCATCCAGCCCTGATTCGAGGCGGGGGCGTCGATCCATGACTGGACATCGGCGACCAGCGCGGGGGAGCTGGGGAAGGTATAGGCGCCGGGATTATTCCAGGTCACCGTGGCACTCGGGCTGGCGGCGAAATCGACATCGGCCTGGCCGCCGGGTTCCCCCCAGGTTGCGGAATTGAACTGGCGCCAGTTCCAGCTGGCTTCGCCCGCAGTGGCGCTGCTGCCATTGTTCTGGGTGGTCTTCGTGCCTTCGCCCCAGGCCTGGATCATCCGGTGCAAACCGACCGTGTCTGCGGTTCCGCTGGAGGCTTCCTTCGACACATTGAGGCGCAGGGTCACATTGGTGACCACCGAGCCCGGTGGAATCAGCGCCGCAGGATCAAAGCGGAACAGGGCCCGCGCCTTGTGGCCCGCCTGGTTGGCGAGCGCTCCCACGGGAACAGTTGCGAGACGTCCCATGTTGTTATTCGGGTTGAGCGACATCATGCCCGTGTCCGCTGTCGACGTCAGGGTCACGGAATCGCCCAAGGCCGGAAGGAAGGCCAGCAGCGCGGCTGGTAGCAGGGGGGACACCTTCATGCCGGCACGCTGGACGGGATGATGGCGGGCGTCAAATCCTGGCTGGGCCTCCGGACGCCCCTTCAGCGGACTGGCTGGTAGGTCAGGCCGAGGCGGTCAAAAATCCAGGCCAGGACGTCCACACGCTGCTCAATGCGCTCCGACAACGCGGTGCCGCCGCCATGGCCGCTGTTGCTGCTGGTTCGTAGCAGGACATCCGCGCCGGCGGACTGAAGGCGGGCGGTCATTTTCCGGCTCTGCATCGGATCCACGCGGGGATCGTTCGCGCCGGTGAGGAAAAGCACCGAGGGGTACTTCACGCCGTCGGTGACGTGGTGATATGGCGAATAGCCGTAGAGGGCCTTGAACTGCGCCTCATCCTGGACCGTGCCGAACTCCGGAATGTTGAAGGCGCCGTTGGGCGACAGTTCCACGCGCAGCATGTCATAGATGCCCACGTGGGTGACCACCGCACGGAACAGGTCGGGATGCTGGGTGAGGGACGCGCCCATCAGCAGTCCGCCGTTGCTGCCGCCTTCGATGACGAGTCGTGAGGACGCGGTGTACTTGTGATCAATCAGGTACTGGCAGGCAGCGGCGAAATCGTCGAAGACGTTCTGCTTTTTCAGCAGCGAGCCCTGGCGGTGCCATTCCTCGCCGTACTCGCCGCCACCCCGGAGATTGACCTGCGCCCAGACGAAGCCCTGCTCAAGCAGGATGCGGGTGGTGGGATTGAAGACGGGTGTGATGTTGACGCCGTACCCGCCGTAGCCGTTGACCAGGCAGGGATGCGAACCGTCCAGGACCAGGTTCTTCTTCCGGAGGATGTTGATGGGAACCTTGGTTCCGTCCTTGCTGGTGGCGAATTCCCGCACCACCTCATACCCGTCGAAGTCGACCGGCGACTTCATCGCGAGCGCGGTCTTCGACGTCTTTCCCGTGTCGAGGTCGAACTGATACCACGCGGGTGGCTGCAGATAGGAAACGTCATTGAACAGGATTTGGTGGTCGTCCAGCACCGCCACGCCGCCGATGTCGCCAACGGCCAGCTGTTCCGGTCCGGGAATCGATTTCCCGCGGTGGTCGAAGGCGCGGATCTCGGTCGGCCCGCCCAGCTGGTAGGTGACGAACAACGCCCGGGCGGTGGATACCATCGAGGAACCGTCCGGGAATTCGCTGACCACCGCGTCGGTTCCCTCGGGAACGAAGGGCTTCGCCGCCCGGGTACCCTGGGTCGCCCAGATGCCCCCTTCGGCCAGCGACAAGGAAAGGATCTTTCCACGGGGCGCTCCGTCGCGGGAAATCAGGTACAGCGTGTTGTCCGGACCAAAGGCGCCCTGGACAATCTTGTCGCCGTAGTCGGCCAGCATGCGCCAGGTGCCGCCGGCATCGCGCAGGTACAGGGCGAAGGTTCCGCCGTCCCCGTGCTGCACCGTGCACAGGATCCGTCCGGTGGCGGCATCGGACTGGAGCCAGATTTCCGCAATGCGTGTGAACTCGTATCCGCTTCGGCGCCCCAGGGACCAGGTCCTGTCCTTGTCCAGGGGAGGCGACGACCGCGGTTTTTCGGCGCCCAGTTCGTAGAGGTCGGTGGCGGTGGGCATGCCCAGCTTGTGGAAATAGACCTGGGTGTAGAAATCCAGGTCAACCGCCGGCCGCTCGCCGACACGGGGATAACGGGAGTAGAAAAACCCTGAGCTGTCCTTGGACCAGGTCAGGCTGCCGCCAGCGGTGCCGCCATTGACGCGGGGAACGACATCACCGGTTTCCTTTCCGGTCGCGATTTCGAAGACATGGACATCCCCCGATTCGCTTCCGGCGTGGGAGAGCGAAATGGCCACGTACCGGCCATCGTGGCTGGGAACGTACCAGTCAATGGAGGTCAGGCCCTTGGGATCCATGACATTCGGATCCAGCAGGACGCGCTCGGACTCAAGCTGGAAGGCGGATTCCAGTGTCACCAGCAGGGGCTGTTGCTTGGGGGGCTGGCGCTTCATGGCGATCAGGCGTCCTCCGACGGCCCGGACGGCACCGTAACTGGCTTCCTGGGCGGACATGATTTCGGTGACCCGGGTCCGGATGGCCTCGACGTTGGGCAGGGTGTCGAGAAAGGAGCGGGTGTAAGCGTTCTGCGCGTCACTCCAGGCCTTGACCTGGGGATCGTTCCAATCTTCGAGCCACCGGTAGTCTTCGGACACGTTCACCCCGTGGAAGGTGTCGGTGACCGGTTTCTTGGCCGTGGCGGGGGCGGCGCCGGCGAGCGCCAGGGAAAGCAGGGTGGCAAGCATGGCAATCTGCGGGTGGTGCTGTGTCTGGGCCGAGCGGGGAATTGGGGATTCGGCGGGACGCCTGGGTTGGTCGGAAGGGTTCCCGGCGCCATGGTCCCACGTCAATCGCAATGAACCGCCCGAACGGACCCTCAGCGCCGTGGCCGCGGAATGAGCTTCGCCAGTTCGAGCAGCACCAGTGGCACCAGACCCAGACCCAGCAGAATCCAGCGCTGTTCCCAAGGGGGCATGACCGTCCCCAGGAGGCGGCGGAGCGGCTCGACGTGGTGCAGGAGGATCTGGAGGGCAAAGGATGCGGCCACGACCAGCGGAAGCTGGAGGTTGGACCGCACGGACAGCCGCCACACGGGGTGGGTTTCGCTGCGAAAACTGAAGGATTTGAACAACTCGCAGAAAACCAGGGCGGTGAAGGCCAGCGATCGGGCGGATTCCACGGGACCGGTCTGAAGCCCGTAAAGAAACACGCCGAAACTGACCGCCGTGGTGAGTCCTCCCGCGAGGGCCAGACGGCCGAGGAATTCCGGTCCGGCGATCCGGTTGTCCCGGCTGCGGGGCGCCCGCGCCATCACGTCCGGCTGAATGCTATCCGTCGCCAGGCAGAGGGCCGGCAGGCCGTCCGTCACCAGGTTGATCCAAAGCAGGTGAACCGGAAGCAGGGGCGCCGGCATCCCGGCGACGATGCAGATCGTCATGAGCAGCAATTCCGCAATGTTGCCCGCCAGGAGATACTGCAGCGTCTTCCGGATGTTGTCGTAAATTCCCCGGCCCTGCTCCACGGCGGTGACGATGCTCGCGAAGTTGTCATCGGTGATCACCATGTCCGCAGCCTGCTTGGTGACTTCCGTTCCCTTCAGGCCCATCGCAATTCCAATGTCCGCGCCTTTCAATGCCGGGGCGTCATTGACCCCGTCTCCGGTCATGGCGACGACCGAACCTCGATCCTGCCAGGCGCGGATGATGCGCAACTTGTGACCGGCGGTGACCCGCGCATAAACCGCAGTTCCGGGCGCCCGCTCCCACAGGTCGTCGTCGGTCATCTGGTTCGAGTTCGGATCCCGTCACGATGCCCTCGCTGCCGGTCAGGATTCCAGGCTGACGCGCCACCGCCTGGGCCGTGTGAGGATGGTCGCCGGTGATCATGACCACCGGACCCCGGCCGCGAGGCATCGCGCCACGGCGTCCCGGGCCTCCGGGCGCGGGGGATCCTGCATTCCGACCAGTCCGACGAAGATCAGGTCGTGATCCGAATCGGTGGAGAGGTCGCCGGCACGGGTTCCGTGCGGAAGGTCCCGGTACGCGGAACCCAGGACCCGCAGGGCATTCGCCGCCATGCGCTCGTTCTGAGCCTCCACATCCCGCCGAAGCGCGTCCGTCATGGGCAGGATGCCCTCCTCGGTGTAAATCCGATCGCAGCGGCGGAGGAGGACATCCGGGGCGCCGTTCACAAACGAACGCAGGCGTCCGTCCGGCAATCGGCGAATGACCGTGCGTCGCTTTCGGTCGGAGTCGAACGGAATTTCATGGTGCCTCGGAAGGGTCCGCTCGATGTCGTCTCGTAGTCCGCCGGCCTTGCCCCCCGCCACCAGCATGGCGCCTTCAGTCGGGTCTCCCACCACCTTCCAGGTCCCATGCTCCAGCACCAGTTCGGCGTTGTTGGAGGCCAGGAGGGTGGTGGCGAGTTCAAGCAGGGGTTCCGCATGTTCAGCCCCCGTGGAGCGTCCCTCGATGAGGATCTCTCCATGGGGACCGTATCCCTCGCCGGTCACCTCGAATTGCTGGCCGGCAACAAACAGCTCCCGAACGGTCATTTCCCCCACGGTGAGTGTCCCGGTCTTGTCCGTGCAGATCACAGTGGTGGAACCCAGGGTCTCCACGGAGGGCAGGTGCCGGACCAGCGCCTTGTGACGGGACATGCGGACCACCCCCACGGCGAGCGCGATGGTGACCACGGCAGGCAGTCCCTCCGGAACCGCAGCCACCGCCAGGCTCACCGAGGTCATGAACAGCTCCAGGAAGGGGACTCCGCGGACCAAGCCGAGCAGGAACAATGAGCCCACGGTGCCGAGGGAGGTCCAGACCAATACCCGTCCGAACGCCTCCAGCTTCTGCTGAAGCGGCGTGGTGGACGTCGTATCGGCCGCCTCCATCAACCCTGCGATGCGGCCCAGTTCGGTGTTCATCCCCGTGGCAACCACGACGGCGGTGCCATGCGCGGTGGCCACGCTGGTGCCCTTGTAGAGCATGTTGGTCCGGTCCCCAAGAGAGGCCTCCGGATCGTCGAGGGCGCCGGGCCCCTTGTTGACTGGTTCCGACTCGCCGGTCAGGACGGATTCCGTGACCCGAAGCGCGACGGCCCGGACAGGCGGGCATCAGCACCACCAGTGCTGCTACAGCTCAAGCAGGTCCCCGGGCGCAAGATGAGTCGCGGGAATCTGGAGGGTGCGGTCGCCTCGTCGTACCCGCGCCCCGGGGTGCAGTCATCCTTCGCAAGGCGGCAATGGAACGTTCGCCTGGAATTCCTGGTAG
>JBGAPN010000061.1:0-17040 GCA_044221235.1 Limisphaerales bacterium | reverse complement strand
GCGATGCCCGCCGCTGCGACGCGCCCCCAATAGGTCCAACTGCGGCGGGAAGCGACGCGCAGCTCACGGGAAACGACCGGCAACAGGGTCATGACGCACCGACTTCACGGGGTTTGGGCGCGGACCTCAAGCCCCAGCTGCCCCCACGACCAAAGAATCGCCGTTCCGCCAGCTGCCGATTCCCATACCAGATTCCCCACACCGACACCGCGGCCGCCAGCGTCCAGCTGAGTTGGCTTTGGAAGACCACGGCATCCCACCGGGGAATCCCTTCCTTCCATTTTTCAACCGCCTGATCATTGGCCCAGTCGACCACCGCCGTCATGACAAACGGCGCGTGGTGTGCCACCCACGAGAGAACAAACGCGGTGATGAACGACAGCCTCGACAGCGCAAGGCCGGTCCCAAAGATCAGTGTCGCCACCAGCCACCCCGCAAACAGCCAGTCGACCGGCGGCACGGCGAGGGACACCGGCCGGGGTGTCTCAACAAACCATTGCATGACGTGCCATCGCCAGAGGAAGCGCAGGTGAGGCAGGAACAGAATCAACAGTCCGGGAACCAGAAACCGCATCATCAGTCCGGTCAAACGCCCCGAGATCATCTCCGCCGTCGGCAATGGCGAAACCAGCCACAATTCCAACGCTCCTGATTCCCGTTCTTCCCGGAATCCGGCCGCCCCGGCGAAGGCAGCGCCGCCCAGCAGGACCAATTGACCCAGGAAAAGCCAGGTCTGGGCCAGGTCTCGTGGCGCCTCCAGCGCGGTTCCGGCCAAGGTCGCCGCCACTCCTAGAAGCGCCCATCCACCCACGCGCGCGGTCCAGGTGCGCGACTGGAGCCAGCGGACGGGACTGGCGTCCAGTTCGGCCGCGCGTCGACGCTGCCACCAGTGTTTTCCCACCTGCACCTCCGTGAACAGCCGAACGACACGCTCGGCCCGGATGGACCGGGGTTCGTGTCTCCAGGTCCGCCGGACGCCCTCCGCCGCGAGCCAGACCGACATCGCGACAACGGACCAGGACGCGAGCAGGACCCATCCCGCCGCGCGAACGGCACTCCACGTGGCGCCCCCCAAGGACCAATCCTGCCACAGGCCGTTGAAACCCGCATTATAGACGATTCCCTGCCGCGCCACGACACTTCCAAATACGGCCCAAAACTGATCGCCAAGCCCTGCCGGCATTCCGGCAGGCGTCCCCCGCCATCTCCACGGGATCACCTGGACCCCGACATAAATCCCAACGAACAATCCCGCTGCAAGTACCGCGAACAGGAACGCCAGCAGGCGCGCCCGCCACCAGGATTCCGTCACGGACGACGCCGCCAATCCCGCCACCAAGGCCAGGCCCAGCGCGGAGAATTGCAGCAGGCTCCAGCGAATAATCTCCAGCCAGCTGACGCCTCCCAGGAGAAGCGGAACCACCATCACCGGGATCGCAGCGAGCACGAACACCAGCCCTTTCAGCGCGTTCACGAAGGCCTTCCCGACCACGACATCCACCGGACGCAGTGGCGTCAGGAACAGCAGCCCCAGGGTGCCCTCCCGGCGTTCACGGCTGAGGCAGTCGGCCGTCAGGATGGGCGCCACGAACCAGATGCCAAAAAAAAGGCACCGGTGAAGCCCCAGAAAATATCCCCTGCCGGCGGCCTGTCCGCGGTTGGCCTCTCGCTCCCATGCCAGCCAAAACAGGAGCATGACCACAGCCCCGGCGATGACGCGAAGCCAATAGGTCGCGTCCTGCCGCGCCTGCTCCCGCAGCTCGCGCTGTAACACCGGCCACATGGGAAGGACTCAACATCAAAAACCGAAAATCAAAAATCAAAAGCCGGGAAAGCGGCCCGGATTTCGAAGCCAAGTCCCGTGATGCGCGATTCCCTCCCCGGCCCGCCCGACCGCGCGGGATCCGGGCCTTGAATCGTCACAAATCCGGTCCTGACGTCGATTCCCCTGTCCTTGCCCTTGGGGCCGCCAATCGGAGACCTTCGGGCATGCCATCGGCGGATTCACTGGCCCAACGCATCCGGATCATCGTCGACTCCACCCCGGTTCGCGACATCCACACCCACCTTTACGATCCCGGATTTGGATCCCTCCTGCTGTGGGGCATCGATGAGCTGCTGGTCTACCACTATCTGGTCAGCGAGGCCTTCCGGCAGTTGGACGTTTCCTACGACACGTTCTGGGCGGCGTCGCAACCCGAGCG
This sequence comes from Limisphaerales bacterium, assembly GCA_044221235.1. Classification (GTDB taxonomy): domain Bacteria; phylum Verrucomicrobiota; class Verrucomicrobiia; order Limisphaerales; family UBA9464; genus UBA9464. The sequence goes on along the minus strand of JBGAPN010000061.1, from coordinate 14,836 downwards.
GGCGGAGTTCATCTGGAAGGCCCTCTTTGTGGATCATTCCCCGATTTCGGAATCCTGCCGCGGAGTGCTCACCACGCTCCAAGCCCTCGGAATCGATGCTCGTTCGCGGGACCTGCCGGCCCTTCGACGCTGGTTTGCCGGCCAGGAACCAGGCGCCTTCGTCAACCGCGTCCTCGAAATCGCCAATGTGGAATCCATCTGCATGACCAATTCCCCGTTCGACGACGAGGAGCGGGCGTTTTGGGAAACCCGCCCCGCCCGGGATCCCCGCTTCCGCGCGGCACTCCGCATCGACCCCCTGCTGGTCTCGTGGCATGACGTTGTCCCGCGCCTCCAATCCTGGGGCTATGCAGTCAGTCCGGACCTCAATGCGGGCACCGCCTCGGAAGTCCGCCGATTCCTCTCCGACTGGACCCAGCGACTCGGCTCCGGTTACTGCATGGTGTCCCTGCCGCCCAGCTTTGCCTATCCGGCCGCCGGCGAAACGGCGTGGCTCATCGATCACACCGTGCTTCCCCATTGCCGGGAACACGGACAGCCGTTCGCCCTGATGATGGGCGTGAAACGGGCGGTGAATTCCCGTCTGAAGCTCGCAGGCGACGGCCTGGGACGCAGTGACCTCGGCGCCTTGCAAAACCTGTGCGCGGCCAATCCGGAGAACCGGTTCCTGGTCACCTGCCTCTCGCGGGAAAACCAGCACGAACTGGTCGTCCTGGCCCGGAAGTTCCGAAACCTGCACCCTTTTGGCTGCTGGTGGTTCACCAACACGCCCCAGCTCATCCGCGAAATCACCACAATGCGCCTGGAACTGTTGGGCACCTCGTTCACCCCGCAGCACAGCGACGCCCGGGTGCTGGACCAACTCATCTACAAGTGGCGCCATTCCCGCAGCCTCCTCGCCGACTGTCTGGTGGAGAAGTATTCCGCCCTCGAACAGGCCGGATGGAACGTGGACGACGCCCATATCCAGCGGGACGTTTCTGAACTGCTGGGCGGAGCCTTCGAGCGCTTTTGCTCCGGACACCACTGACTTTGGACGCTGCGGTAGAATCCGCGCCGCAGAAGTTAAAGGCGGATTCCCTGCGAAATGAGTCTCAGTCAATCACCCGATTCCGCGGTCCAGCACCTCTCCATCTTTGGAAATCTGCGACCCTCCGCACATTCCTCCGCCTTCCGCTTGGCGGGCGAGTCGACCGCTTTCAGGTCGGCGGCGGCTGGGCTCCCGCCGCATCCCCGGCCTTTCGGCAGAGGTAATGGGTGAGTGCCACCACCACCAGGGCGTGCCGGATCACTCCCGTGGCCAGCAACTGGGGAATCTGTTCAATGGGCACCAACCGGACCGCGATGTCCTCGGCGTGGTCAAACTCCGTCTCGTGCCGGAGCACGCAGTTCTCCACCAGCAGGGTGTGACACACATTCGACTGGATTGCCGGGTTCGGGAAAATCTGCCCAATCAGGCGTACCGGGTCTCCGACATAGCCGGTCTCTTCGCGCAACTCCCGCAGCCCCGCCTGAACCGGGTCCTTTTCATGGGGGTCCATCACCCCACCCGGAATCTCCAGTTCCACCGTATTGGAACCATGTCGGTACTGCTCCACCATGACCAATCGCCCGTCCCCGGTGACCGGCACCACGTTCACCCAGTCCGGACAATCAATGACGAAGAAATCATGCTGCCCCCCGGTGCGCGGATTGATCTTGAGATCCGAGCGCAGGGAAAAGATGCGATAATTGGCCAGCGAGCGGCTGGAAAGACGTGGCCAGGGTTTGATGGAGAAATCAGGAGGCATCGACCATTCGTTCAGGGACTTTAGAGGGGACGATTCCGACGGTCTTGAAGTTACGGATTCCCAGCGGACGGTCCGGATCCGGCCTGGGGATTCGACCCGGCGGCGCCCACCACCATCATCCGCAGCAGGTGAGCGACCGCCTCGTCGTAGGTTCGATTCCGTTGTTCAGCGAGCTGACGGGCCCGCCGGTCCAGATGCTGGGCGAGACCCGTGCACTGTTCCGCCGGGAACCCCAGCGAAACGAGCGCCTCGGAAATCTGATCCACCCCAATGCTCATGGCACCTTCACCGGACGGATCCGGTGGGCGCCCTGTTCAGTCAATTCGTCCGGAAGGCGGCAGGTCACCCCAGTGAAGCGCGGTCGACAATGCGGACACTCTCCACATGCTGGCGCTCGACCGGACGGCTCTTCTCGGTGCTGCCGGCCGCACGAGTCGGGACATCACCCAGTTTTCCGAGCACGTCGTCGCCCTGGATCAGCTTCCCGAAGGCGGTGTACTGGCGGTCCAGAAAGGAGGCATTGCCGAGGCAGACGAAGAACTGGCACCCCGCCGAATCGGGATTGGCGGAACGGGCCATGGAAATGACCCCGCGTTGATGGGAACGGTCGTTGAACTCGGCCTTAATCTTGTAGCCCGGGTCTCCGGTGCCCCAGCGCGTTTCCATGCCGGGATCCTTGGTCAGCGGATCCCCGCCCTGAATCATGAAGCCACGGACAATCCGGTGGAATGCCGTGCCATCATAAAAGCCCTCCCGGGCCAGCTTTTTGAAGTTTTCTACCGTTTTCGGCGCCACGTCGGGCCAGAACTCCAGGACCAGGGTCCCCTGCGAGGTCTGAATGACGGCCACTTCGTTCGCGACAGGTGTGTTGCTCATGGTGAATGGGGTCGGGTGTCCGTCACTTCGACGCTGGCTTCCATTCTGATCGGGGAAGGATCGTCACGCTCTCCAGGACCACCGGGGTGATCGGGGTGCTGCCGCCACGCCCGCCGACCGGCGCCTTTTCCAGCTTTTCCAATACGTCCATGCCGAAAATTACCTTGGCGAACGAGGTATACTTGCCGTCGAGATGGGGAGCCGGCGCAAAACAGATGAAGAACTGGCTGCCCGCGGAATCCGGGTCCGCGCTCCGGGCCATCGACACCGTGCCCTTGACGTGCGGCTTGTTGTTGAATTCCGCCTTGATCTTATAACCCGGGTCCCCAGTGCCCCATCGGGAGGCCATGTTCGGGTCCTTGGTCAGCGGATCCCCCAGCTGAATCATGAAGCCGGGGATCAGCCGGTGGGACTGGGTTCCATCATAAAACTTTTTCCCTGCCAGCGTTTTGAAATTTTCCACCGTCTTGGGCGCCACGTCCGGCCAGAATTCGAAGACAATGTCCCCGTAGTCCTTGAACTTCAAAACGGCCACCTGGTCTGCCGCCGCCTTGGCGTCATCCGCCCCGAGGGAAGTCAGCCCGGTCAATGCCATGGCCAGGCCGAAGAGAAACAGCAATCGCTTCATGGTGGGCCGGAAGAAGCCACAGGCCCGGCGGACTGTCACGCCGAAGTTGACGAAATGGCGGGGTGGGAAAAACCCGGCTGGAGCCCGCCGCCTGAATCCGTTGAAACTCCCGCCGACGAATGGACCCATACCAGGAGATCCGCGCCCGCGGGCGGCAATTGTACCTGCAGTGCCTCACGGTACTTCCCCCATCGTCCAAGGTGATGCTCCAGGCCGCCCAGCGCCTGGGAATCCGCGTCGCCGGCCGAACCCTGATGGTCCGGAGCGAATTCGAGTCCAACCTATTCCAGGAGTACCTGCTCTTTGAATACCCTCACCACGGGAAATCATTAATCAGCACCGCCGGAGAGCACGTGCGCAATCTGACCGGACTGGAATCCGACATCCTGCAGGGCTGGACCCGGAGCCGGACGTCCCTGTTCGGGATTTCCGACGCCTTCCCTGATCAACGACAGATTGAACTGCAGGACCTCCTCGTTCCGGAGTCCCCACGACTCCGCATCACCGACCGCCTTCTGTCCCAGTCCGACCGGGTCACCCTGAACGAGACCGTGCTGCACAGCCGGATCTTTTCCATCCGCGGTTGGTCCATGACCAATGGAACGGCCCTACTTTTTCCGAGGGAGCAGCTGCCTGGGCTGCTGGATTCCACCCGGCAAAAACTGAAGCGGGTTCCGGAAAACGAGCGTTCCGAGGCCCAGTTCCTCCATTTCGTCGACAAATTCCGCGAGTTTGGATTCGCGCCGCAGACGGACGCCGGATGACCTGTTCGCCCGGCCGGCAGAATCTTGGCTTGAAGTCCGCCCCGGCTCGGGCGGTCCATAGATCGCTCCCATGACCCTGTCGAACCCCTCCGAAGGCCGCGCCAGCACCGCCAGCACCGCCAGCACCGCCACCACCGCCGGCAGTCCACGCCTTCAGGCTCTCGACGCCTACCGGGGCCTGATCATGCTCACGCTGCTGGCGGGTGGCATTTTCCATTCCCTCAAGGGAGTGGCTGGCTGGAACTGGCTGTATCTGCAGAACGAACACGTGGAGTGGGAAGGCTGCGTGTACTGGGACCTCATCCAGCCGTCCTTCATGTTCATGGTGGGCGCCGCCATGCCGTTTGCCTTCGCCCGACGCCGTGAACTGGGGGATTCCTGGGGACGACAGTTTGGCCACGCCATCCTTCGCACCTTCAACCTCATCCTGGTGGGCTGGCTGCTCGACAATTTCGGCGCCGAGAAACTCCAGTTCGGGCTCATCCGTGTGCTGCAGCAGATTGCGATCGGGTACCTGATTGCGTTCTTCTTCGTTGGACGGCCGGTCAAGGTCCAGGCCATTGCCACCGCAGTAATCCTGCTGGGGTACCAGCTGCTGTGGATGTTCAATCCATGGAACGGACCCGGCGGTCCCTGGGCCAAGGGAAACCAGAACATCGGCAGCGCCTTCGATTTCTGGATGCTGGGCCGCAATTATTCCGGCTTCTACGTCGGGATGAATGCCATCCCCGCCACAGCCACCATCCTGTTTGGCGTGATGGCCGGCGAGTGCATCCGCCGGACACCCCATCCCTCCTTGGCTCCGGCTGACGCACGCCGGACCCAGATGCTCCTGCTGGGTTGCGGTCTGGGAGGCGTTCTGCTCGGCCTCGCGGTGAGTCCCTGGTTTCCCCTGATCAAGCGCATCTGGACCCCGAGCTTCGCCGTGTACGCCGGCGGATGGACCACCCTGATGCTCCTGGCGTTCTATTGGACGGTGGAAGTCTGCGGGTGGCGGCGTTGGGCATTTCCGCTGGTCGTCGTGGGGATGAACTCCATTGCGGCGTATGTCATCGGAAATTCCTTTGGCGGCTGGTTCCGCAGTCTCAGCAGCGCCTGGATCGCCTTCCTCAAGGTCCCACTCGGCGACATTGGATTTCCCATCGTCCAACGCGCCCTGTTCGCCCTCGCCGCCTGGGGCGTGCTGTACTGGTTCTATCGCCGAAAGATCTTCCTCAAACTTTGACCCGGACGTGCCGCTGCGCATGGAGTAGTGCGGCGGCCCAGCTTTGGACGGGCGACCGCGGGAAAGAGTCCCTATTCCTCCTCCAGGAGCGGGGGCATCATCCGCAGATGTCTAAGATTTCCGCAGATTCTGAAGGCACAGGACAGGGACACCGAGGCTCTTCCAAGGAGTCCCGGACCTTTTCCACCGGTCGCATTCCCAACTCTCCATCTGCGATCATCCTAAATATCTGCGGACTCCTCTCCGTTCTCCCGGAGGACGATTGCGGGGGACAGGGCACTTATTTCCATCTTCGGAAATCGGCGACATCCGCGGACCGTCACTCTGCCATTCGCCAAGCCGTCCTTACGACCTTCTGGCACCCCTCTGTCGATTGCTGCCGGCGCCGGTGATGGGATTGAACCAGCGCAATCCCGGAAACCTGACGAAGTCGGCGTCCGCCGTATGCAGCACGGCCTGCCGCTACACCAAGGCGGCCATCTGGGCGTCGCTGACGAAGTTTCCCGCGGTGCCCAGGGTTTCCAGAAGTTTGAGTGTGTCACCAACGTGGTCGGAATCGGGATCGACCATCTGCACCGGAGGCTGCTCCAGCCAGGAACGCACGTGACCTGCAGCCTCTGCCACCGTCATTGGATTCCGGAACGCGCGGGCATGGGTCGCGATGCGGACGAATCCGAATACTACGACGTGGAGCAAACCGATCGGCTCCGTCCCGGAAAGGCAGGACTGCCACCAGGGGGCCGCTTTCGAATGGAATGGGGAACTGGAGTCGTACGCCTAGATCAGCAGATTGATGTCGGGAACGATCATCGACCGCCTCCAGACCGGCTTGTTTCCATCAGTGCATCCACTTCCAGATCGTCCTCTTCAGGCTTGTTGAATCCGGCGGGGTCAGCCCGGGGACGCAGATCCAAAGGCCGGGCCTGCACGACAAACGGGCGGCTGGCGGTTCGGGCCCTTTTGGGGCTCAGCCCGGCGCGAACGGCTGAATTGAGGGTCTGCTTAAAGCTGTTCCTGGATTCATGCATGGCCTCCCGCAGCATCCGCTCCACATCCTTGTCCAAAGTCACGGTGGTTCGCATGTAGTCATCGCTGATGACTACATAATATGCAGTCAAGATGCCACACTCGGATCCACCGGCGTCCCCATCCTGCCTCCCTGCCTTCCAAATGAATCTCTCTGACGCGGAGGGCAGGAAAGAGACAGGGCTCCTGCTGATCCCCTCTACCGCATCAGGGCGTCCCCGGGTAGCGGCGGATGTCAAAAGCGACAAATCGCCGGGGCCACCCAGGCCATTCCGCGAAGCACCAGCAACCGGAACAAGGTCGTAGCGTCCGTCAGGAGTGTCCAGGATGCTGGCGAAGACTCGCCCCGATCCACGCTCGAAGGTCCACACCAGCGGCCGGTCCTGCCCGTCGACCTGCCCAACGCCCAGAACCGTCACCGCCGCGGGATCGCCCACCAAGGGCCAGTAGGGCTCATCCAGGAACGGAAGCGTCTCCGGCAGTCCATCGGTCAAGGAATGGTCCCGGACCGTGAACCGCAGCTCAAATGGCATGTGACGGTAGCCGGTTCGCCCCGGTTGCGCGGAGAGTCCGATGCGTTCTGCCAGCGCCTCGGGCTCACGGTCAGCAATGACCGCGGAATGCAGGAGGACCAATCCCCCGCCCCGCTGTTGGAACGCATCCAACTGCCGGTACCGCTCCGCCGACCAATCGTGGTTCCAAAAATAAAAGACCACCGCATCGGCCGTTGCCCATTGGGAATCCGACGGCCATTCCCAGGCCTTCTCCACAATGGGTTGGGGCGACAGTTGGGACAGCAGACCCACCCACTTCCCCTGCCAGCGGGGATAATCATGCTGGCCCGGACCATGGTCCTGCTTCGAGGCCACCAACACCCACCGACGGGGCTTCCCCGCGGTCGTTGGCGGCGTGTTTGTCCCGATCGCGGCGTCGACTGCGGCACGGAGACGCACCGGAGGTTCTTGCATGAGGAACGTCAGCAGATCGCGAAGGTCATCCGCCTTCAGGCCGTCAATCAGCCCCGACGGCATGAGGCTCAGTCCGGTGGGATGGAGATTCACGATTTCCGACCGGGACACGACCGTCTCCTTCCCCTCCGCGTCGAACAACCGGATGTCTTCCCCGCCCTGGGACCGGACAAACCCCGCCACGGTGTCGCCATTCTTCAGTTCGGCCTGATAAGTGACGTAATCCGGGTGCAGGGTGGCCCCCGGATCCCGGATATCCCGCTCGATACTTCGGACATCGCGGTGCAGGAGGTTGCTGAGATCCGGTCCCGCGGTCCCCCCTTCGCCCCGGATCCGATGGCATTTCACGCAGTTCAATTGGGCTCCAGTGAACAGCTCGCGTCCGTGTTCCCAATCGCCCTGGGGCTTGGGAGCGGGACGACTGTCCGTGCCCGACGACGCGTTGGCCGGAGGTGCCCAGGCCACCCGCTGGCGCAATTCCGCCGGGCCAATGGCCGACCATTGCTCTGACGGCGTGGCGCATTGTCGGCTCAAGTCGTATTCTAATTCAATGGGGTCCTCGTCTCCGCCTGCGTCGCGTCCACGAATCCCCGGAATTCGAATGGCATACCGGACGGCCAGCGGATGCGGCTCCGTCTCCAGCACTAACATCTTGCCGGAATCGTCCAGCCGTACCGAGCGGATTCCCAAGTGCCCCCTCGGCGCCGCATCCTGTTGTGAAACGACGGCGTACGGTGGTTTCAGTGTCTCGTGTCGATCCCCGGCCGAGACATATTCTCCCAGGGTGATTTCCCAATTCGTCCGCCCGGCGGTTTCCACAAAGGACTTCAGCACACCGGAATCCAGAGGGTGGCTGAAGCGAATTCGAACCTCGGTCGGACTGGCCGGCCACACGGCCATGGGCTGGGGAACTTCAGGACGCGTATAACGGATGCGGAAGATTCTGCCGGCGCCTTGGGGTCCCGTCCCCCAATCGGGCGGGCCGCTGTGGCAGCACACGTAGAGGTCGCCTCGGGGAGAGATGGCGAGATCCATCGTCAGCATGGACAGCCGGGCGATGGTATAGGGCCGACCCACGTAGCCTTGAGGCGTCTTCACCAATCGAACCCGCCAGATCTTGCCCCGGGACTCCCCCGCCACGAACGCGTCGCCCGACCACGTCTCCAGTCCGAACAGCCCCTGCCCAGGAGAGACCGGCAGCGGGACACCGCCGGACCTGGAGGGATTCAGGTCGTGAGGCATCAAACGCGCCCTCGGTTCATTGAAAACCAGACCGCACGCACTCTGATGCTGGGGACCAAAGCCCACCACGGGCGGCTCGCTGACCAACCCGGGAAGCCACCGTTCGTGGCGCGGCGGGAACCCATAATTCCGGTTCGCAACGATGTGGTTCAGCTCATCCAAGGGATTCCCGTCCGGCATCCAGGTTTCCCCCTCCTGATCGGTATTGAACAGGTCCCCGTACCGGTTGAAGGCAAGGGCGACCGGCACCCGAATTCCGGTGGCGATCGTCTCCAACGTTTGGGTCCGGGGACTCCACTTTTGAACGGTTCCCCGCGGGGACTTCAGGTCATACAGCGAGAATTCGTCCATACCCGCGTCCGGACCCACCGGTTCACTCCATCGCCCCGCTGCCTTCAACCATTCCAGGTCCGCCGGCTTGAGATCGGACCTGCGGCGAATCCGATAGGCATTGGAGTAGTCCGCCACCAGAAGTCCAAAATAAACATTTCCCTCGGGATCCAGCGTCACCGCCGTGGCATCGACGCCGCCCGAGCCTACATCCGTCGCGGGCCAGCCCGAGACCACGATGTCTTCCCGGTCGGCCCGGCCGTCGCCATCCGTGTCCCGCAGCAGCGACACTTTTCCCTTCGAGGAGACATACAATCCCTCGGTGCTCCAGGCCATGCCCAGGGGGACACTCAGGGTGGGGCGATCCCAAAAGGGTTCGGCCCGGTCTTCCAGCCCGTCACCATCGGAGTCGCGAAGTCTCCAAATTCGTCCGTCATATCCCAGCGCGGTGAGAGTTCCGTCAGGTGCAAAGCGGAGATTGTTCTGATTACTGAGCCGCACCGGGAGTTCCTCGACGGTGAACCCGGGGACCAACATGTGGACCACGGGATCCGCATCGGCCAGGGACCTCAACGCCTGTGCCAGCACCCAGGCCCACAACCAAATTCGGACGGTGAACACCGACCCTCCCTACGTGGACATTCCCGGGAAGCAAGCGGGATCGCAGGGGGCAGGGCACCGATTTGAGCCACCGTAGCCAACTACGGCAGGAGACGCCGATCTCTTCGGCAGCCCCCAGGGCTCCACCCGCCTCCTCACCCCCCAGCAAAATCGCAGGATTTGCCCTAAAGGACAGAGCATCGATTGGAAGGCCCACCGAAACGGGTGCCCTGTCCCTGGCCTTCCTTCCGTTTCCGTCCGCAACATTGACCACTCTCCCACTCTCCCACTCTCCCACCTGCAGTTCTTTCCCGCGTTCTTGCCTTCCAAATTCTACTCTCCCCGGCGCTCCAGCACGGCTCACTCCACCCGGATCAGGCGTTCACGTGTGAGGCCTTCGGGCGCCATCCCATTGGAAATGCCCTCGTAGCCCATTCCCACCCCGTAATCGGGAATGCCCAGGAGGCGCGCCAGGTCTGCATGCCGTGCGACCGCGAAGAGATAGCCGCCTTCGGCGGTGGACGGCGCCCGAAGCACGTCCTCCACAGCAGGGACGGCTTCCGCTCCAAACGTCCGGCACAACAGCACCGCATCTCCTCCCTCCGGCACTGAATCTTCATACCGGTCCTCGAAATACCCAGGCGTGGAATCGTATTGGTCCACTGGCTCTCCGCCGTCATAGAGGAAGTACCAGAAGACGTCGTCGTCATGATTCAGCACGGCCAGCACCGGGCAATTCAGTTCGCCCGACAGATGGGAGGCGAGGGCCATGATGGCGTCGAGATCCTGGTCGTCCGATGCCTCCTCATACACCACGACACAACCGTTCTGGGACGGCGTCACAAAGGCGGACCGGCCCTGGAGCGCTTTGGCGACGGATTGCGGAGAGGGTCCGCGGAGGGTGAAATTCGTATAGAAGTTGCCCATGGGGTTTTGGTCTTTGTTCTGAACGGCGCCCAACGGTTAGTGGATTCGAGCCGCGCCGTAAATGAGGTTCCTTCGCGGGACATCCCAAAGCAGCCCCGGGGAAATCCCCCATCCCGAGGACCAAAACCTTTGGCGCCCGGGTGGGACGGTCGGGCGTTCCCAGCACCCGGATGATTGCACCGCACCGTGGTGACAGGCTAACTGGCTCCGCGCATGCCGGTCCTGAACACCGTCGACTTTACCGCACTCTACTACGCCAGCGAGTGGTTCATTCGAATCGGCGCCCTCGTGTACGTGCCCCAGCGGCGCCCCCCCGCCGCCGCCCGGACCTGGCTTCTCCTGATCTTCCTTTTCCCTTGGCCCGCCACGTTGCTCTACGGAGTTTTCGGTCGGATCGACCTTCCCAAGCGCCGCCAGCAGCTGCTGGAGGAATTGTCCACCCGCATCCGCACCGCGGCCCGTGACCTGCCGGACGCCGTCCGGGAAGCGGCGGTTCCCCTTCCTTCGGAAGTCACCGGTGCCGCCCAGTTGGTCGAGCGGCTGACGGCCTTCCCCATGCTCGGCGGCAATTCCGTTGAACTGCTTTCCGAATACCAGCCGTCTCTGGAACGCCTCGCCATCGACATTCGTTCGGCACGTCACACCGTCCACCTGCTCTATTACATCTACGCCGACGACGAGGTCTCCGCCGTAGTCACGCAGGCGCTGTTGGAGGCTGCCAGCCGGGGCGTCACCTGCCGGCTGCTCCTCGATGGCATCGGGTCCAAGGCCGCCTTGCGACGGCTCGCGCCGCGGCTCCGAAAGTCCGGCATTGAAGTGGTCGAGCTATTGCCGGTCCGGTTTTTCCGACGGGACAAGACCCGCATCGACCTCCGGAATCACCGCAAGATCGCGGTCATCGACGGCAACATCGGCCACATCGGATCCCAGAACATTGTCGCGCCCGGCTTTGTCCCGGGATATCCCAACGAGGAGCTGGTGGCCCGGGTTTCGGGTCCCGTCGTCGCGGAGCTTCAGGCGTTGTTCCTGGCCGATCGGCTGGCAGAGACCCGCCAAATGGTGTCCCACCCCTCGCATTTTGGCAGCGGGGAGACGACCGGTCAGGTGTTTGCCCAGCTGGTGCCCAGTTCGCCCGCCTACCGCCAGCAGGTCACGCAGGCGCTGCTGGTGTGGCTGATCCATCAGGCCCGTTCGCGGGTCGTCATCACCACCCCCTATTTTGTCCCCGACGAACCCTTCCTCGCCGCCTTGCGCACCGCCGTCGGGCGCGGGGTGGACGTCCGCCTGGTGGTTTCCAAACACAGCAACCAGCTGCTGACCAACCTGGCCCAGAAATCCTACTACACCGAACTTCTGGAAGCCGGGGTGAAGGTGTACCTCTACCGACCGCATTTCCTTCACGCGAAGCACGTGGTGTTTGACGACAACCTTGCGTTTGTTGGCTCCAGCAATATTGACATCCGATCCTTTGCCCTCAACGCCGAAGCCAGTCTGCTCGTGCACGATCCCGCAGTGGCCCGGCAGCTCCACGCGCTCAACGAACTCCACTTCGCCCACAGTGACCTTCTGACGGCGGAGGAATGGGCCCGGCGTCCCCTCGCGATCCGCGTGAGCCAGAATGTCGCGCGCCTTGCGGACTCGCTCCTGTAGGGACGTCCCTCCCGGCGCCTTTCCCGGAAACCCTTCGCCCCCGGTCTCGACGCCCCACGCCCGACCGGTAGACACTCCTTTCATGCACCCGTTATCCCGTCCCTCGCGTCGAACCTTCCTGCGCGCCCTCCTCGCCGCCGCCTGTGCACCGGCCGCCCTGCGATCGGCGTCACCCAACAGCAAGCTCGACATTGCAGTGATCGGGTGCGGTGGACGCGGGGCCGGAAACCTCGGCGAAGTGGCCACGGAAAACATCGTGGCTCTCTGCGACGTTTTTGAGCCCTCGCTCGCCGGCGCCACCAAGCGGTTTCCCCAAGCCCGGGTCTTCAAGGATTTCCGGCGTCTGTATGACGAACTCAAGGGATTCGATGCCGTGGTGGTGAGCTCCTCCGAGCACACCCACGCCTTCGCCACCCTCCCCGCGCTGCAAATGGGGAAACACGTCTACTGCGAGAAGCCGCTCACCCACTCGGTCTGGGAGGCCCGCGTCATCCGCGAAGCGGCCCGCCACGCCAAGGTGGCTACCCAGATGGGAACCCAGATCCACGCCGGGTCCAATTACCGCCGGGTCGTGGAACTGATCCGCGCCAATGCCATCGGACCGGTGCGTGAGGTGCATGTCTGGGTCGGACGCGCCTGGGGGCTCCAATCCCCGGAGGCCGCCCAGCGGAACCATGACATCGTCAGCGTCCAGGATCGACCCAGCGGCAGCTCTCCCGTTCCCGCCGGTCTGGACTGGGACTTGTGGCTGGGGCCGGCACCCTTCCGCCCCTTCAACGAAGTCTATCACCCGGGACCCAAATGGTACCGCTGGTGGGATTTCGGCGGTGGCACGATGAGCGACCTGGGCAGCCACTGGAATGACCTCCCCTTCTGGGCGCTCGAACTGGATGCGCCCAAAACCATCCGCGCCGAAGGACCTCCCCCGCATCCCGAGCTGGCCCCGGCCAGCATGAGCGCGACCTACGAATACGCGGCGCGGGGAACCCGTCCCGCCGTCCGGGTCACCTGGTATCAGGGCGAAATGAAACCCCGCGCGTGGCAGGAACAAACCATTCCCCGCTGGGACAGCGGGTGCCTGTTCGTCGGGGACCGGGGAATGCTGCTGGCCGATTACGGCAAATTCCTCCTGCTGCCGGAGGAACAGTTCAAGGACTACGTCCGGCCCGCGCCCTCGATTCCCGACAGCCTGGGCCACCACCAGGAGTGGGTTCACGCGTGCAAAACGGGGGCACCCACCACCTGTCCATTCGAATATTCCGGCGCCCTGACCGAAGCCAATCACTTGGGAAACGTCGCCTATCGAACCGGCAGGACGATCGAATGGGATTCGACGACACTCGAAGCAAAAGGCACCCCCGAAGCGTCCCGTTTTCTGCGTCGCCCGTATCGTTCGGGTTGGAGTCTCGGTTCCTGAATCAGTCCGCCCGGCGCTCCCGGCAATCCCGGCAACACGCCATGACGACGACCCGCCACCTTCTTCGGATCCTCTCCGTTTTCCTCCTTTTCTCCATGAATCCGGGCCTGTCCGCCGAACCCGCGCCCCCGTGGCTCCAGGCCACTCCCAACGTCCCCGACTTGAAGATCCCCGCCCAGCGGGACGCTTGGGAAACCGAACGTGCTCGAATTCGCGCCACGCTCTCCCGCCTTCTCGGCAACCTGCCCCCGCGTCCACCGCAACCCGCGGTCACCGTGCTGTCGCGCGAGGACCGTGGAGACTACCGGCTCGAACGGTTCCAGTTCGACAATGGAGCCGGAGCACGGGTCCCGGGCGTATTGCTCCTGCCCAAAGATGCACCGGGAAAGATCCCAGCGATCCTGTACTGCCACTGGCATGGCGGCGAATACGACAAGGGCAAGATCGAGCTCTTCGAGAAGAACCACACGCCCGAAGAACCGGGACCAGCGCTCGCCCGACGCGGCTTCGCCGTCCTCGCCATCGACGCCTATTGCTTTGGTGAACGCAACGGACAGGGACCCGGATCCAACGAGAAGGGTGGCGCCGGCGAACTGACCGCCAGCAAATACAACCTGTGGTTGGGACGGACCCTCTGGGGAATGATCCTGCGCGACGACCTCATGGCGCTCGATTACCTCGAGTCGCGCCCGGAAGTCGACGCCAGCCGAATCGGGGTCACTGGAATCAGCATGGGCGCCACTCGATCCTGGTGGCTGATGGCGCTCGACGACCGCCTCAAGGCTGGATCGGCGGTAGCCTGCCTGACCCGTTACCAAGCCCTCGTTGCTGAACAGGGTCTCCGCCACCATGGCATCTACTATTACGTGCCCGGGATGCTGAACCATTTCGACACCGAGGCTGTGATTGCCGCCGTCGCACCGCGGGCCCTGCTCTGCATGAACGGGGACGAGGACTCCGGGTCACCGACGGGCGGGATCCGGGAGATTGAAATGCGCGCGCGCCCGGCGTGGGAACTTTACGGAGCATCGGGTCAGTTCCAGAGCGACATCTATCCGGGTGTCGGACACGTCTACCTTCCAGACATGTGGCAGAAGACGCTCGGATGGTTCGACCGTTACTTGAAATAGGTCAGGATGATCTTTTCCCCGTCGCGCCTTCCTGTGCGATCTCCACGCGGTAAGCCTCACACGAAGAAACGGAGGCACGAAGACCAGATAACACAACTGCCAACCCTCTTCCCCCTTTCGCGGCTTCGTGGCTTCGTGTGCGATCTCCACGCGGTAAGCCTCACACGAAGACACGGAGGCACGAAGACCAGATAACACAACTGCCAACCCTCTTCTCCCTTTCGCGGCTTCGTGGCTTCGTGTGCGATCTCCACGCGGTAAGC
>JBGAPN010000574.1:0-2607 GCA_044221235.1 Limisphaerales bacterium | reverse complement strand
CACAACCTGACCGGACGGCTCGTCGCTATTACGACCAACAGCCTGACGCTTTCCACCAACACCAATCCCGCGCTTCTCTTCGGTGGAAAGACCACCACCAACGCCATCATGGAGCTGAATCCCGGGGAGCACGCCGTGTTTTCCCATCCGTGTCCGTTGGCGTTTGACCTCCTGGTGGAATCCGGGACGGATTTCACCGCCAACGTCCGGATTCACAACGTTTCCAATATCATCAATTTCACTCACCTCTCAGGTCCGCCGCACCTTCATGTTGTAGACGGAATGGACATCCCAAAGCTCGAAACCACCAGCGACTACAACTGGCCCTACGGCCCGGTTCCGATTTCCACGCCAGCGGTCCAAATCGAGTGTGTCTCCGGCCAAATCCGTCTGGCAGGTGTTCTCTTCCACACCTTTCGGAAGCGTGAGGTTGCCTTGGATGAGTTCGAGTATCGGGGCGACTGGGTCGAGGCGCCCGGCCTGTGGGTGAAGTGTGGTCGATATACGGACACCGTCGGAGACAGCACGACATTGACCTATTACGGTCGAGGTTTGCTCCTCATCCTCCAAGGGGGCGAATCCGCGGGGATGGTATCCTTTCAGTCGGACTCCGAATTGAGTGCCGTAGATCTCTGGAGAACGACACCTAACAACGTCCTCCTCCACCGCTTCCTGTTCCCCGATCTAAATCCACTAGCGCCATCGAATCAGTTGAAGGCCGACTGGCATACCGTGCGGATGAAGTTGCAAGGCGTGAACACCAACGCCTTTGAGCCGGCCTCCGGGCTCCACCGCCTGCACATCAACCAAGCCTACATCATCGGCCCCGAGTAGCTCGGATCACGGTTTACGGTCGGCGCTCCGGCCCACCCCGAGACTCCAATGCTCTTCATCAGCTGGGTCTTCGTCGCGTTCCTCGCGATCACCTTCACGCTGTATTACCTGCCGCCGTTCGCCCGTCACCAGGTTAGCCTATTGATCGTGGCGAGCCTGGTCTTTTACGCGTGGCATACGCCCTGGCTGCTGTCCCTGCTCCTGCTGTCGATCGCGGTCAATGTGGTGGTCAGCCGCTGGATCGCCTTTCGCCAACCGGGCCCCACCCAAGCCGGGGTCGCACTGGGCTTGGTCTTCAACGTCGGACTGCTGGCCGCCTTCAAGTATGGGCCGCTGCTGGGTGACTTGCCGGGCCTGTCGACCACCTCGGCCGGACACCTGCTCCTCACCCTCCCCCTGCCCATCGGCATCTCCTTCTATACCTTCGAGAGCATCAGCCTGCTCATCGACACCCTTCGAAACCGGCGGTCCGGGGTTCCGCCCTTCATTCCGGCCCGTTGGCCCGATCACCTGCGGCAGACCGGGCTGTTCGTCGCGTTCTTTCCGCACCTGATCAGCGGTCCGATCCTGAAGGCGGATCGGTTCTATCCCCAGATCGGACCCAAGCGGTTCCGGGACATCGCGTGGGACGAGGCCTTCCGCCGGATCGTCCAAGGCTGTTTCCTCAAGATGGTCATTGCCGACAATCTCAATGAAATCACCGGCAGCTTGGCGTTCCCACAATTCACCGGGTTCAAGGCTCCCACGTTGGCGGCCCTGCTGATCGGTTACTCCATGGAGATCTTTGCCGACTTCGCCGGGTACTCCCTGATCGCCATCGGACTGGGCCTGCTGTTCGGATACCGCCTTCCGGAGAACTTCAACTTTCCCTATGTCTCCCGTTCCATCGGGGAGTTCTGGCGACGCTGGCATCTCTCGCTGTCCTCCTGGCTCCGTGAGTACCTCTATTTCCCCCTCGGTGGAAACCGGCGTGGAGAAGTTCGGACCTATCTGAATCTCCTGCTGGTCATGACCGTGGGCGGACTCTGGCACGGCGCCGCCTGGAGCTATGCCGCCTGGGGCCTGTTCCACGGGCTCGGTCTGGCCACGGAACGGTGGGTGCTGGACCGCAATCCCAGGCTTCTCGACCGGCTACCGGATACCCTCCGCATTCTCGGCGTATTCCTGTTCGTGACCGTCGGCTGGCTGTTGTTCAAGCTCACGGACATCCAGCAGGTCGCTCATTTTTTTCGCTGTCTGGCGCACAACTGGGGCCCCGGCTACCAGGACAATTCCCGGATCATCGGGCTTGCCGGACTCTTTACGCTACCGGTGGTGATCTATCACCTGGCATCGATGCGGGAGCCGGCCAAGAACCTGATCCAGCGTCACGAGGCCCTGGTCCACGGCATCCTGCTGGCCGCCATCGTCCTCGCGCACGGCCCGTCGGGCACCTTCATCTACTTCCAGTTCTGACCATGATCCTGAGGTCGCTGGCCATTGCCGTCCTGATCTGCCTCGCCTACGCGGGACTGCTCCGATGCGTGCCCGACGACCTGCCGCGTCGCGGTGCCAGTGGTTTCCAGGGGAACCTGGTGCGGGCGGAAGCCGCGGTCTGGCCGGTTCATCCTCTGGGCGACGTCATTGTCGGCTCGTCCCTCTCGGATGCCATGCGAACCGAGACCGTGAACCCGGCCTACGTGAGCATGGCCTTTCCCGGGGCCGGGGCGCTGACCGGACTCGAAATGCTGGTGCGGAGCGACGCCCACCCGCGGCGGGTGTGGATTGAGTCCA
>JBGAPN010000573.1:0-2609 GCA_044221235.1 Limisphaerales bacterium | reverse complement strand
GACGGAATGGGCGTATTGGTTTCTCGAAGATCCTCGTACGTCACGCCCCAGAGCGTCGGCTGGGCAGAGCCCGTGGGGATGACCATCGGCTGAATAAGGAACGCCCGGCTCCCCACTATCAGAACACCGATCTCAAACAGCATCAGGACGTTTTCGCGGAGACTGTGGCGGGGATACGGTTTGAGCCATTTGTTCGCGGCCGTCTCCAACGACTGCATCTGTTGCTCAATGGAGTCCCGGCTGGCGCCGCCGCGGACCGCTTTCTGAAATCCTGCCAAGGCGTCCTCGATCGCTGCGACGGCGTGAGGCGCCAGGAGATCCCGCTGGTGATTGAGGATCTTGCGGACGGTGTCTTCCAATTCACCTGCTTTTCGAACGGTTCTCGAGGTCAGCCAGCGGAGAAAGTGCATGCGATGGTTGGAGCGGAGACAGCGTGGACCGGAAGCGGTTCAAAATGAAAGCCGGGAAGGGTCCCCTGCCCTCGCTTAGTTTGTCTTGAGGACCTCGACGAATGCCTCCTGCGGAATCTCCACCGAGCCGATCGCCTTCATCCGCTTCTTACCTTCCTTCTGTTTTTCAAGGAGCTTGCGCTTGCGGGAAATGTCGCCGCCATAGCATTTGGCTGTCACGTCCTTGCGGACGGCGCTGACTGTTTCGCGGGCGATGATCTTCCCGCCGATGGCCGCCTGGATGGCGACCTGAAACTGCTGCCGCGGGATGACATCCTTTAATTTGGCTGCCAGTACCCTGCCCCGTCCCTCTGCTTTGCTGCGGTGAACCAGACTGGAAAATGCCTCCATCACCTCGCCATTGACCAGCATGTCGAGCTTCACCATGTCGCTGGCCTCGTAACCTTCCGGTTCGTAGTCCATGGACCCATATCCGCGGGTGATCGATTTAATGCGGTCGTGGAAGTCGATGAGGATCTCGTTCAGCGGGATCCGACAGGTGAGCATCACGCGACGCGCATCCAATGTCTCCGTGGTCTTGATCAATCCCCGCTTCTCCGAGATCAGACCCATGATGTCCCCGATGTTTTCACTCGGGCAGATCACGAATGCCTTCACCATCGGCTCGAAAATCGCGTCAACAAAGGTCACGTCAGGCATGAACGCGGGATTGTCGACCTCCTTCTCGGTTCCGTCGGTCATCCGCACCCGGTACACCACGCTGGGATAGGTGGCGATGATGTCCATGTCGAACTCCCGACGAAGCCGTTCCTGCACAATCTCCATGTGCAACAACCCGAGGAACCCGCACCGGAATCCGAACCCGAGCGCGGCCGAACTTTCGGTCTGAAACGTCAACGCGGAGTCATTCAGCTGGAGCTTGGCCACGGCGACCTTGAGCCCCTCGTAGTCCGCAGTGTTGATCGGGTAAATTCCGGAGAACACCATCGGATGGATCTCCTGGAACCCGGGCAATTCCGGCGACGGCATTCGGGGATCGGTGATGGTGTCGCCCACCTTGACTTCGCGCGGCGTCTTGATGTTGGCGGTGATGTATCCGGTTTCGCCCACCTCCAATTTTTCGCGGGTGTATGGCTTGGGGTTGAAGGAACCAACTTCCTTCACTTCAACCGTTCGTCCTGAGTGAAGCAGCTTCACCATCATTCCGGGACGCAGCTCGCCGTTGGTGACCCGGACCAGGATGACCACGCCCTTGTAGGTATCGAAGTAGCTGTCGAAGATCAGCGCCTGCAGCGACGGAGCGTCGGTCGGCTTGGGTGCCGGAACCCGGTGGATGATGGCTTCGAGAATCTCCTCGATGCCGATGCCTTCCTTGGCGCTGGCCGGGATGGCCTCTTCGCTGGGGATTGCCAGGATTTCCTCAAGCTGCTGCTTCGCCTGCGGGATGTTCGCGTGCGGAAGGTCGATTTTGTTGATCACCGGGATGATGTGCAGGTTCTGCTTCATCGCCAGGTGAACGTTAGCCACCGTCTGGGCTTCCACGCCCTGCGCCGCATCCACAATCAGGAGGGCACCCTCACACGCACTCAGGGAGCGGGAGACTTCGTAGGCGAAATCCACGTGGCCCGGAGTGTCGATGAGGTTCAGCTCGTAGGTCTCCCCGTTCCGTGCCGTGTAGTACATGGTTACGGGGTGGGCCTTGATGGTGATGCCGCGTTCCCGTTCCAGGTCCATCGCATCGAGCAACTGGTCCTCCATATCCCGGGTGGCCACGGTGCCCGTGCGATGCAGCAACCGATCGGACAGGGTGGTCTTCCCGTGATCGATGTGGGCGATGATGCTAAAATTTCGGATGTGGGCTGCGTCCATGGATAAAAACGCCGCGCTGAAGCCGTTGCCTCAACGCGGCCTGACACTGCGCGCGGAAGATACTGTCGAAGCGGGCGCTGGGAAGGGGAAATCCTGCCAACTTCTCAGTCCGGGCGGAGTCCCCCTGCCCTCTTCCCGGCCGTTCCGAATCAACGTAATCCCAGCCCAACGCTCGCCAGGGCTCGTTGGGCGTCCCTATTCCCAGACGCTGCCAATCGGCGAAGGGCGGCGACCGCCTGCGGGTCAAGAGCGGCCGTCTGGGCGCCCGACGCACTTCCTTTCGAAGCCGAAGCGATGGCACTTGGACCGCTCTGGGTCAGAGTCCCGACT
>JBGAPN010000572.1:0-2635 GCA_044221235.1 Limisphaerales bacterium | reverse complement strand
GATTCCGCCCAGGGCCGCCGCGACCAGGACCCCACAGGCCAGATAGGTCCAGAAGTGGACCCATTGCGACGAGGAGCCGGTCCAGAGCTTTTGTTCCAGCGGACGCTGCGACGGCGACGACGACGGCTGCGAGTCAGGCATGCCTCGACAATGAAAGGACCCGCCCCGGGCGGGCAATGGGATTGAATCGGTCCTATTCCAAATCCCGGGACGGGTACCGGAGCCGTCGGCCGTTCCGCCGGAATTTCAGATTCAGCTCTCCACCTCGACCCCACCCGCCGACACCCGGGCCTCCGCTTCCAACCGCTGTCGCTCCGCCGCCTTCGCGAAGGGGTAATAGACCCCCATGGCGATCAGAATGGAAACCACACCCCAGACGGCCGCCTTCCAGTCGCCTCCGGATACCAGGAAATGTCCGATCACCGGCGGCGTGGTCCAGGGCACGTTCACAAACGGACGCCGGATGATCCCCCAGTCCATGAGCAGGTAACTGCCGGTGGTCAGGATCAGCGCATTGAGAATGTAGGGCGCCATCAGGATGGGATTCAGCACAATGGGGAACCCAAAGAAGATCGGCTCGTTGATGCCGAAGATCTGCGTGGGCAGCGATAGGCGGCTGATCTTCCGGTAGCCCGGTTCCTTGGAATTCAACATCACCAGAGCCAGCGCAATGGTGGCCCCGGTACCTCCCACGTTCACAAACGAGGTGAAAAAACCCTGGGCCGTAATGTACGGCAGCGGGAGTCCCTTCGACGCCGCGTCCACATTGTCTGCCAGGTACTGCAGGAAAATGGGTGCAACGATGGCATCAAGGGTGTTGTCGCCGTTGATGCCCACCGACCAGAGCATCGACACCAGGAACGCGTACACCAGGATGCCTGGCAGCGTGTTCAGGGCAACGACGAGCGGGGAAAATACCCGTTGGATGCCATCGTTGATGTCCACGCCGGCCACAAAGCGCAGCACCCAGAAGGCGACCACCAGAAAAATCATCGGGGTCAGCGACATGAACGATTCGTACACGACGGGAGGCACGCTCTTGGGCAGGCGGATGACCAGTCCCCAGTCGGTGAACAGGCGCTGAATGCGGACGGTGATCAGGGCGATGATGATGGCGGGAAACAGGCCCTTCGATCCCAGGCCATCCATCTTGAGTGTGAGTTCCTTCAGGTCGATCTGGACCATCAGGAAGATCAACGTGGCCATGGAGGCGCTCACCAGCGCCTCCTGCTTGAAGGTCTTTCCCAAGTCGAACCCGATGGCGAAGCACACGAAGACCGCCAGCAGACCGAAGGTGGCTGTGACTGGAACCTGCAGGAGGTTTGACCACGGTTTGATGGTTTCCTCCCATCCCGGCAGCGGCGCAAAGGCCACCACCAGGAACAGTCCGCCAATGATGGTCAGGGGGACCACCGAGACCATTCCGGCGCGGATGGCCGACATGTAGGGATTGTCACCGAGCGCGGTCAGGCCCGGCACGATCCACTTGTTCAGGAAGGCAACAGCTCGGTTCATGGCGGCTCGCGGTGTTAATTCAATGCTGAAGACTTCGGCCCATGTAACTGCAGCCGTCCATTCCTTCGCCAACCCGGACCAGTTCCCGGAAACCCAGGCGACGATAGAAGCCGAAGGCGGTCTCGTTCATCAGGCTGACCCCCAGATGGGCGCCCGGAGATCCTTGGTCGCGGAGCAATTGCATCACCTGCTCCATCATGCGGCGTCCAAACCCCTTCCCTTGTGCTTCGTCCATCAGATCGATGTGCAGGTGCGAGGGAAATTCGGCGTAGGGTTCGGGACAATAATAGTCGGGATGATGATAGAGGTGATGGATCTGCTGGACCCGGGTCCAATGGGCTGGATCGCCGGTTGGCGCGGGAAACTGCGCGACCAACTTCGGACGCCATTCCCGTTCGTATCGATCATAGAACGCGTGGGAGTCCAGCGAACCCAGGGCGTATCCGCACACCCTGCCCTCACGCTCGAGGATCAGCGCATACTCCGGTTCGAAGGCCAGGTACGGCCCGACGAAGATCCGGCCCAGGGCATCCGGATCTTCGCGGTAGAACGGCTCGCCGTCCTTCCCGAAGTTCCCGGTCTTGAGGCAGACGTGATACGCCCCGGCCTCGTCTCCCGGTCGGGCCGGTCGGATGACAAATTCACTCATGACAAATGTTCCCCTGACGCTGCATTCGGCCCACGCGGCACGAACGAACCGTCCGGCTGGGGCACCAGCAGTTGCTGCAACCGGGCGACCAGCCCCCCACGATAGGTCAACGGGAGGTGGAAATCGGAATGAAACGGACGCTCCGCATTCGCCGGATCCGCGCGGAAGCTGACGAATTTCTCCAGGAGATCGAGTTCCTCGCGCAGTTCCCACACCCGTCGACTCAGGGCATGGAACAGGGGTCGGTGCGTCACCTCGGCGATCCGGGCACAGCAGAGCCTCAACCGTCCCGCGGTGGCCAGGAATTCCCGGTGATCATCCCCCCATTCGGAGGGATCTGTCGTCAGGAGACGCTGCGCCAACATCCAAAAGGCATTCGCCGTATCGCCCAGTTCATGCGGCAGATAATAGGAATCCATCAGCAAGGTCAGGTCCTCGAGTGAAATGGGTCTTCCCACGGTGGCGAAACGG
>JBGAPN010000060.1:0-17997 GCA_044221235.1 Limisphaerales bacterium | reverse complement strand
GTGCATTTCCAGGTCCTGGATGAACGGCAGTTTGACTCCCGACCAGGCCTTGCCGTCGATCACCGACAGGAGCAGGAGGGGCAGCCAGGCGATCACCGTGATGCAGGCAATCCTCCGCCGGAGGAGTTCGAGGGCAGGCGCTCGTGGGCCCCTGTTTCAAACGATTCAGGGACGCACGGACACCCCATATCGAAACGCAAATACGGTCCCAGAACCTCCGTTCCCCTGTCGATGGCCGTGGACGGTTTGCTGTTGCGGATGCACGTGTCCATTTGCGGTTCCTTCCCGTCTTCGCACCGCTTCGATCAAACGTTTTATGGGGTTATGGTCCTGCTGGTGTGGGTGGCGATCCTCACCGGGTTCATTGATAAGAACGTGACCAAGTTCAGGGAAGGTACCCTGGGCTATCCCTGGGTCGTTCACGTCCACGGGTTGCTCTATTCCCTGTGGCTGGTCTTCTTCACGGCACAGGAAATCCTTTCCTTCAGGCCGCCGCCGAAATGTCTCTTGACCCTTCAAGGCCAGTGGGGAATCTCGCGGCCGCTTTCATAAATAAAGCGAAATTCCCCCGTGACGGCGAGGCCTGGATGCCAAGCCCCTCACAAAATACTCATGAGAAAACCGAAGTTCCTCGTCGAATTCATCACATGCGCCGTCGCCGTCGCCCTGGCTAACGGCTGCGCAACCCAATCCAACTCCACCGGAGCCTCTGCTGGCCCCGCGCCGAAGTATTCACCGGATGTCCCCGCCAAGATCACAACGCCCGACGTCGTTCCAACCCGCATCGGCACGCTGCGTTTCAAGGACGGTGCCCCGGACCCCGCGACCGTTCAGCTCGCCTATGACCAACTTGACTTCAGCCGCGGCATCGACGCCTTTCTCAACGGCATGTCGGCGACGTCGGTGTATGCCGCGTGTCGCGGATTGGAGGAGGCGGGGATCAAGGCCAATCAGGGCATTGGCATTGCCGAAGACCTCCTGGATGCCCGCTCGCTCTTCCTGACCCCGAATACCACCACGATTTATGTCTTTTTCAGTCTGAACCTCAAGGACGGGCCGATGGTGGTGCGGGTGCCGCCCGGCGTCTTGGGCCCGGTGGATGACGCCAACTTCCGCTGGGTGACGGATGTGGGACTCACCGGACCGGACCGGGGAGCCGGCGGAGAATATCTGTTTGTTCCGCCCGGATACGCGGGGCCCGTGCCCGAGAAGGGCTATCATGTGGCCCGGCCGAAGACGAATCGGCTGCTCGTTTTTTACCGGGTGTTTGTGCAGAAGGGTGACTTTGCCGGTGCGGTGGCCAATGTGAAGACCAAGGCGGCCGTCTTCCCGCTGTCGCAAGCCGCGAATCCGCCGGCGACGCCGTTTATCAACGTGTCCGGACGCAAGTTCAACACGATCAGTGCGAATGATTTCAGTTTCTACGAAGAACTGAACGCGGTCGTGCAGAATGAACCCGCAGACTGGGTGGATCCCAACACGGTGGGCCTCTACGCGGCGATTGGCATCCGCAAAGGTCAGCCGTTTGCGCCGGATGCGCGCCTGAAGAAGACCCTGACCGATGCGGTCGCCGTGGGCAACGCAGTCGCCCGTGCCGATGGTTTTGCGCCTCGCATACCCGGGGCCCGGATCTTTCCAGACCGCCAATGGCTGACGCCGTTTGTGGGTGGGAGCTACCAGTTCCTCGCTGGGGCGGAGCGTCTTCTCGATGCGCAGGCGATGTTCTTCTATTTCGCGACGGGCATCACCCCGGCCATGAGTGAGGCGAAACCCGGCACCGGCTCCGCGTATGCGGCCCTCTACCGCGACGGCGCTGGTAATTACCTCGACGGCAGTCGTACCTACGAGGTGACCCTGCCTGGCCCGATTCCCGCCAACAATTTCTGGGCCTTCACGGTGTACGACAACCAGACCCGCTCGCTCCTACCCACCGACCAGAAGGCGGCCGGCGTGGACAGCCTTCATCCGGCACTCAAGAAGAACCCGGACGGCGGCGCGACGGTGTGGTTTGGACCCAAACCGCCGGCCGGCCACGAGGCGAACTGGGTGCAAACGATGCCGGGCCGGGGTTATTTCGTAATCCTGCGGCTCTACGGCCCGCTGGAACCCTGGTTCAACCAGACCTGGCAACCGGGCGACCTCATGTTGACCCATTGATCTGAAAGGTTCGTCAATCCAGCGGGCTGCCCGGCAACGGGCAGCCTTTTCTTTGGGAGAATTCAGATTTCGGAGCTGTTCCCAGCCTTCGAATCGCAGAACAAATGACCTGTCCTTTGATCTGGTTTTTGGGAGTCTCCTGAGGTGGGGGGTGCGGGTAATCTGCATCAATAAGTGCTAGCTTCTCCGACACCCGATCCGACATATGCCAGAATTCTTTACACAAATCCGCCCAGCGGCAATAACGGTTCACCGGAGTGGATGCTCTTCGTTAGGTTGCCTAACTCTCAATCTCTCAGTTGGTTATTTCCTGAGCGTCAACTTGATCAAGAAAATCTTCGCGGGATGGCATTTCCAATGCTGCCCGCCAGCACTCAGCCACTTGGAAGCGAGGACCTAAGATTATTGAAATCATTTTCATCTGTTCAACGAAAACCCAATAAACATGCAATCTTCCAAATTTATTAGACGCCTTACGGCGACGTTCATGATTGCCTCGGGATTGGTGGTGACTTCTTCGGATGCATTTGCGATCCAACTGGACATCTCCAGCATTCCGGGCAGTGAAATCATCTTCACTGGGAGCGGAACGACTGCAACGATGACATTCTCGGCGGGAAATAACTTCCAAATTGATAACGTCATCGGAGGCTCGGGCTCGGCAACAGGCTATATTGGCGGTTTTTGGGGAGTTGGGTCATGGGCCCGTGACCACCGTAACAGCGGTTCCGCTCGTTGAAACTGCTCCTATCACGGGCTCCGGCATACTCACCATCAGTGATGGTACCGATATACTCTCGGCGAATATTGCGTGGGTACAGGCAACCAGCCTCAAGACAATTATATCGGTTGCCACACTCGGCATCAGCGGCAACGTCTCCGGAGTCAGCTACTCTGGCACCGACCCTGACCTGCTCGCGTTTGCGGGAGGTCTGAGCCAGTCGGCCGTACTCAGCTTCACCTTCCCGCCCCCGGGCCAGTCGTTGGCTGAACTGGTAGGGATCGGTACCGATGCCACCTCCTTTGCGGGGAATTTGGTGTCCGATGGCTCCTCGGTCCCTCTCCCGGAAACCGCGCCTTCCACGGCGGGTCTGCTCGTGCTGACAGGTCTCGCAATTGGCCGACGGCTTCGCCGCTGAACTTCCTCTTTGGAGCTGTAAAGCCGTGCGCGGCCTTGGAGCCCGCACGAAAACCCTATTAAAATAGGTCTGTGAGTCGGCTTCATTGAAAACACCAAGAAGACGGCGGAAAAGTGCACAGTGGCGTCAACTCTGCACTTGGCCTGAATGGGCCATCTCTCCGCGACAGCGATCTCACCGACGAATAATGGTGAGATCTCGAACCGCTTCTCCTCAAACCCAAGAAGATCGGGCGGCTCCGCACCTGTCTGACGGGGTGGGTTTGGGACAACGGGTTGTTCGACGCTACGCCGCGAACGTCCGCCGTCCATGGCTGCGCTCGGAACGGCGGGGCCGGCATGGCGCGCCAGCCCTACCAGGGTGTGGGCCGCTTCCTTCCTTCCAAATAGACGGGTCCAAAGGATTCAGGCACCGAACACGCTGTGGAGGATGACTTCCTTGGTCTTCCACAGCAGCGTCATGGTGAGCGAAACAGGCAGAATTAGCACCATGATAAAGAGCCACGGATGCAGGTACTCGAAAAGGAACTGGAGTCGCGAGACGAGCTCCGGTTGCTGGTCCCAGTAGGGAAGTCCGATCCAGGCGAGCATCCCCGCGAGGATCCCCAGCAACAGCCGGGTGTTCAACCGGGTGAAGAACAGGGTTTCCGACCGAAGAGTCTGATCGGGAAGCATTGCCACGAGGCGAAGGAGAACCTCGTTGAGGGCGATGAGGAACATGATCCCGGAAACAGACAAGAGTGCCATTCCCCGGGAGAAGAAGGCCTCGTCCGGGGCACGGCTCCACCAGACGGGAAGCGGCGAGAGTGCCAGAAGAATCAGCGCCAGCATCATCGCCCGGTGCCGGGCGGCGCTCCAGACCGCCTCCTGGGGATGGAAGTGTCGGAACTGAAGGAGGGCGTAGACCAGGGTGGCCGCGGCGATGAGCGGCGGAGCGTATCCGAACTGCCGCCAGCCCAGGTCCAGGGCGCAGGCGGTCGAGCCGAGCAACATTCCTGGCACGGCCCAGAAGAGCAGCAGCAGTCCCCGGGCGACCCGGGCCAGCGAAGGGATGACATTCCGTTCGGTCACGGTTGTTGGCGCGGGGAGGTTCTAGGAACGCGACCAGGAAGTCACCACGAAGTCGTGGGGCGGGGGGAGGCGGGGATCTGAGAGTTGAAGGTTGAACGTTGAAGGATGATTACATTGAAATCGTTGACGCCGGGTCTCTCCCTCGCCCTTCAACCTTCAACTTCAGCCCTGAACCTTCAGTGGAAGGTCAGGTAGGTGTAGTCCTTCAAGCCGCGCTCGTAGTCGTCGAGCAGCCGCATGCCCTCGGTGGGCTTGATACGGTCGTTTTTGATGGCGGCATCCACTTGGGCCTTCATCTGGCGCTTGAGTTCGCCCTCGTCGTATTGCACCGCCCGCAGCGTTTCGACGATCATGTTCCCCTCGATGACCTCCTCGACGTAGTACCCGGTCGGTTCGTCGGGTTCGAGGAACACGTGGATCTCGTTTACCCGCCCAAAGAGATTGTGAAGGTCCCCCATGATGTCCTGGTAGGCCCCCATGAGGAAGAACCCCAGGTAGTAGGGTTCGTGTCCGCCGTTCTGCGGCTTGAGCGCGTGCAGCGGCAGCGTGTCTCGGACGTCGCGCAGATCGATGAACTTGTTGATCTGTCCGTCGGAATCGCAGGTGATGTCCACCAGCGTCCCCTCGCAGGACGGCTTTTCGGTCAGCCGGTCCACGGGCATGATGGGGAACAGCTGGCCGAGGGCCCAGTGGTCCAGCAACGACTGGAAGACCGAGAAATTGCAGAGGTACTGGTTGCCGAGGCTGTCCTCGAGGTGACGGATTTCCTCGGGAATATAGGACTGTGCCCGGAAGTGCCGGACCACGGCCTCGCTGATTTCCCAGTAGAGGTGCTCGATCTTGGCCTTGTCGCGGAGGTCCAGCACTCCGAGTGTGAACATCTGGTGCGCATCCTCCTTGCGTTCGAGGGCGTCGTGGTAGGCCTCCAGCTTGTTGAGGCGGGGCAGGTTGTCCCGGATGTCGAGCAATTCGCGGACGATGCGGTGCTCCTGGTCGCCGTAGGCGAAGTCGAATTCGGGCGGCGTCTTGTCGATGTGTCCGAACACCTCCACGACCAGGACGCTGTGGTGGGCGACGAGGGCGCGGCCGCTTTCGCTGACGATGGTCGGGTGCGGTACGTTCTCCTGGTTGCAGACGTCACCGAGGTAGTACACCACGTCGTTGGTGTATTCCTGCAGCGAGTAGTTGGTGGAGCTGTCGTAGGCGCTGCGGGAGCCGTCGTAATCCACACCGAGACCGCCGCCGACGTCCACGTACTCGACCTGGAAGCCGAGCTTGTGGAGTTTGGCGTAGAGCCGGGCCGCCTCCTGAACGGCCCGCTTGACCGTAAGGATGTCGGGGACCTGCGACCCGATGTGAAAATGGAGGAGCTTGAAGCAGTGCGCCATGCCTTCGCGCTGGAGCAGTTCCACGGCGGCGAGCAGTTCGGTGGTGCTGAGTCCGAACTTGGCATTTTCCCCGCCGCTCTCCGCCCATTTCCCGGCGCCCTTGGCGAGCAACCGGGCCCGGATGCCAATCATGGGTTCCACTCCCACCGACTTGGAGACGGTGATGATCTGGCGCAGTTCCTCAATCTTCTCAACCACCATGATCACGGTCTTGCCCAGCCGGATGCCCTGGAGGGCGAGCTTGATGAAGGTGGTGTCCTTGTAGCCGTTGCAGATGATGAGCGAGCCGGGTTGATCCTGCAGCGCCATGCCCGCATAGAGTTCGGGCTTGGAGCCCACCTCGAGGCCGAAGTTGAAGTGCCTGCCGGCTTCGAGAATCTCCTCCACCACCTCTCGGAGCTGGTTGACCTTGATCGGGAAGACGCCGCGGTAGGTGCCCTTGTAACCGAACTCGGCAATGCTGTTGCGGAACGCCCCGTTGAGGGCCTGGACACGGTGACGGAGGATGTCCTGAAACCGGATCAACAGCGGGAACTTGAGCCCGCGGGCCTTGGCGTCCTCAATGAGGTCGGTGAGGTCGACCTCGACGCCGTTTTGCAGCGGAGTGGCCACCACATGGCCCTCCTCGTTGATATCGAAATATCCGGCTCCCCACCGGTCGATGTTGTACAAGCTGCGCGCGGCCTGGATGGACCAGGCGGCAGGATCGGCCGGCGTCGGCACGGGGTTGGATTCGCTCATCTTCGGACGGTCAGGCGGCGCGACTATAGGGTTGGGCTCCTCGAATTCAACGGGCGCGTTGATCCAGTTTTAATCGGAAGGATCCGGCACCTCAGTCGGGTTCGACGGCCGGATTCTGCGCGGCATTCGCAGTCCGGTGGTCCCTTGTTCGCCACCGGTGGCTTGCGGGACCGGTCTCGAAGCGGGTAGATCCTCCGGCGCAGCCCTTGGAAATACCCACCCAGAGACAAAAGAAGTGACGACCCCGGACCGCGAATGCATCCAATGCGGCGCCCAGTATTCGTCCGAGATTCCCTCTGAGCTCTGTCCCGTTTGCACAAGCGCGGCCACCCTCTCGGACACTGCGGCGTCGTCCGTCCTCGCTGGCGAGCCCACCGCCGGCAGGGACGCGTCCACTCCGCAGACGTCGCCTCTCCGGGCGGGCGCCGTCGTGGGACGCGGGCGCTTCCGATTGGAGCGACCGTTGGGACGCGGCGGTCTGGGGGAGGTATGGCTGGCGGAAGACATGCAGCTCAGCCAGTCGGGCGACGAAGTCGTGGTGGCGCTGAAGTTCCTCAAGGAGCAGATCCGGAATGATGTCCGGCGTCTGGCAGAGTTCAGGCGGGAGGTCGAACGGAGCCGGAAACTTGCGCATCCGAACCTGGTGCGCATCCACGACTGGCACGAAACCGAGGGGGAGCCGGTCTTTTATTCGATGGAGTATGTGGAGGGACTGACCCTCCAGCAGCTCCAGACATCGCAGCCGGACCGGAGGCTCAGCTGGGCGCAGTTGCGTCCGCTCGCCATCCAATTGTGCGAGGCCCTGCATTACGCGCACACATCGCATGGCTTGGTGCATTCGGACCTGAAGCCGGCGAATGTAATGGTGGATGATCAGGGCGGGGTGAAGCTCGGGGATTTTGGCATGGCCCGCCGGGTGGCCATGGTGGACGGGCAGTGGATCGCCGAGGTCCGGCGGGGCGGAACCCGGGCCTATATGAGTCCGCAGCAGTTCCGAGGCGAACCGGCGCTGCTTTCGGACGACATTTATTCCCTGGGGGCGACGCTATTTCATTTGCTGACCGGGACACTTCCGATTCCGGATGGTGCGGCCTTTGCCCTTCGCCTGGACACGACGGTACCACCGACGGTCCTGGAGTCGTTGACGGCGCAGGGAATGGCCAGCGATGTCCCCCCGGCGGTGGTGCAGGTCATCCGGCATTGCCTCGAAAAACAGCCGGAGCAGCGTCCCGGCAGTGTGCGGGAGGCGTTGCGCCGGCTGTCGCCCCAGGTATCGCTGGCTGGTTCGTCCCTGCCGCTCGTTTCGGTGTCCGATGGAACCGGGCTGGCGGATCGGAGACGTTTGCGGCGTCCCTGGGGCCAGGACTTGCGGGAATGGCTGGCGCTGGTGGCGGTGTTGGCCGGGTTGGTGTGGGGTGGGCTCCGCCTTTGGAACGAGTACGGGCCACCCTCAAAGCCGGGCCTGCCTGCCGGCAACGACAATCCGCCCGTGGTGATATCAAATGAGCGGGTGGAAGCGACTCCGCCGCCAAGGATCGTACCACCGCCGACCGAAGGGGCCGTGGAGCTGGTCCTCAACGCCCCGCCTGCCAAAGGGCCCATTCACTGGCGTATCGTTTCCCCGGAAACCCTGGAGGAGAAGGCGTCCGGGACGAATCCGGCCAACAGCCGTCAGGTGGTGGAGCTTCCGCCTGGCTCGTGGATGGTGCAGATGGGGACGGGGGAACCGTCGGCGAAAACGTGGGTCTCGGGTGCGGTGCAGGTGATCCGCGGGACGACCTGTTCCTTCACGGCCGATTGGCGATTGGGAAGTCACAAGATCCTCGTTCCGCGGGTGCCGGGACTGGAGATCGTGCGCATCGACCCGTTCGACCCGGGGCACCCGGTGCCGATCGTGGACTCGAACTTCCAATTGGGCATTGAGCCGAGCCGAGATGACCGTCCCTGGGGATCCGCCAAGGGAGCCGAGCGCCTCCCTGGATTCATCACCTACCGGGTGAAGGCACCCTACCATCGGACGGTCGAAACCAACGTGTTCCTTTCACCTGGCGCCAGGGATTCGGTCGTGGTGGTGGATCTGATTCCCTCGAAGGTGCCGATGCGGGGACTTTCCTTTACCTGTTCATCCATTGGGCTCCGGTTCCAGCCGGTGGGTGGCACGGGAGGATTCTGGGCGGCGGAGACCGAGACCACCGTGGGCCAGTTTTCCAAGTGGGTGGCTGCCGATGGAGCCGCGGGCGGTTCGGGCGTGCGGGTGACGACTGCCCACGGTCAGCAGCCTTCCGGGCGAAGGTGGAACGCTGCCGTGACCGACCAAACGGAGGCGCATCCCGTGGTGGGCGTGACCTGGTCGGAGGCGATCGACTTCGCGAGCTGGCTCACTCAAAGGGAGAGGCAGGCCGGTCGGTTGACGGAAAGCCAACGGTTCACTCTTCCCACCTCGGTGCAGTGGGCAGCGCTGGCCGGAACCCGACGGTACACCTGGGGCAATGAACCCTCGCCCCGGGGCCGCGAGAATCTGGCAGGCGAAGAGGCACGACAGGGAGATTGGCCCCGTCAGTGGACCGTATTCCCGCCGGTGGATCATCAGGACTCCTTTCCCCGTACGTCACCGGTGGGATCGTTCCCTGCCAATGAAAACGGCCTATACGACGTGGGGGGGAATGTCTCGGAGTGGTGCCTGGACTCCTATGTTCCCTCCCTCAATTCCAAGGAAGCGCTCGATGCGGATCCTGACCTGGCCCAGGTCCCTGCTGGGGAAGTGTACCGGGTGGTGTGTGGGGGGAACTGGTCCGACGACCATCCGCCGGACTTGCTCCGGGAGTTGAAACGTCGGCGGGCGGAGAATGATCGCAATGATTGGACTGGCTTCCGACTGGTGCTGGCTGAGGAAGGGGGGACAACGCCATGAATCGGATGACGGGCAGGCTGGGGCTCCGGATATCTGAATTGCCGCGACACGGGATTCGCCGATGGAGCCGCGTGTTGTTGTTGATTTGGGCGATGAGTGGCGTCCGGACGTTTGCGGCCGATGGTCCGGTGCTGCGGTTGCCGCCGTGTTTTGGCGATCATGCCGTCCTCCAGCGGCGGGAGCTCGATGATCGCGACACCGGGACGGTCCTCTGGGGTTGGTGCAACCGGGGCGCCAAGGTTCGCGTCCGGTTTTTCCAGCAGTCCAAGCCTGTGGACGCCAATCGGGAGTACTGGGCGCCGGAAGGGGGAGGCGATCTGCGCCGATGGTGGGTGCCGGTCCGGGACCTGCGGGCTCCCCTGCAGCCTTTGTCGGGCGGAGAAATCCGGGTGGAAGCCACGTCCGGAGGTCGGACGACAGAAGTTCTGCTCAAGGATATTGCGGTCGGTGACGTGTGGGTGATTGGGGTGGAACCAGGAGCCCCGGCATTGGAGCCGCCCCACGCCGGAGGGGAGGAGTCTTCAAAGTCGGGCACCCTCCGATGGCTTTCCGCCGATGGATTGGCCTGGACCAACTGGATGGGCAGTGGCCCAACCGGTGGCCTGAACACCGGTTGGTCGGCCACCCTGGAGGGGCTACCGGATTCCGTACGGCTGCTGGCCCGGGAGCTTTCTGCTCGGTCCGACCTTCCGGCCGGACTGGTGGTGGTCAACCGGTCCCGACTGACGGGACTGGTGACGAACCAGAACCTGGGGGCGGGTCGGGCGTGGAATGCCTCCATGCAGCGGCTCCAGGCGGTTTTGCCCCGCGTGAATCTCCAGCTGCAGGAACGTTTCGGGGCGGTTTCCGAGGCTCAAGCGCGGGCCATGCGGCAGGCACGACGCCGCGGAGAGGTCTGGGTGCCGCCGGCGGGACAGCCGGAGTCCCCCACGCTCATGCAGCTGCGCCAGCTTTTCGAGGGATCCATTGCGCCGATGGGATACGGCGTGACCGGGTTCTGCTGGTGATCGTCGCCGGTGCCGGGCACCCGACTAGGGAGATTCGAAGCGCGGCTGGCAGAAGAGATGGGTTCCCGGGAAGTCGGCCACCTCAGCCTCGCCCAGGCTTTCCATGGTCACATGTCCCCGCAGGGCTTCGGCGGCGGGGCCGCTGACCAGTTGGGATACGCCGAGCGCCTTGGCCACATCGTCCATTCGGAACGTGAAGTTCACCGCGCCGCCGATGAGTTCCTCCGCCATGCCCCGTCGCTCCAGGGACACGCCGTTGGGTTCCGACAGGTGCAGGGAAACGCGAAATCGCGGCTCCGTGCTGGACTGGAGCGAATGGAGTCGGCCGAGGGCCTGGACGACCCAGAGCGGTTCCGCGATGTCGGAAGACCAGTAGAACAGCAGGCCGTCCCCGATCTGCTTGTTCAGGTGCCCGTAATTCTCCGAGACGGCGGCGTGGCAATCCTGCCTCCAGCGTGCCACCAGGTCCCGGAGGGAATCGGAATCCAATTGGTGCGCCAACTTGGAGAAACCGGCGATGTCCGCCACCAGCAACCAGCGGACCTGCGGAATGGAGGTTAGTTCGCTGCCTTCGGTGGTGGTCATGCCCGAGTGGGCGATTTGCGGTGAACGGAACCGGAGGAGAAAGTCCCCGATACGAACCAGGTCGCCGTCGACCAGCCGGGTGGCGTGCTGGACCCGCTGCTGGTTGACGAAGGTTCCGTTGCTGCTGCCGCAATCGGAGATCCAGTAATGGCCGTCGCGATCCCGCTTGAGCCACGCATGCTCGCGGGAGACCCGATGATGGGCGAGTTGCAGGTCGTTGGTGGAATGCCGTCCGACCCGGCAGTCGCCCTGGAGAACGAACACGCGCACGCCGTGCGGTGGGTCCTGGATTTCCAGGCGCACCAGCGGCGAAGCCGGTTCATTGACGGGGGTCGACTCCATGATTCTGGCCTGCGAAGGAAGGATTCCCCGCCCGTTCTAGGCCACGGGCCGCATCGGGGTCAAAGAAAACGCCGGTTTCCGCGGAGGAAACCGGCGTGGTCAAGGCGTCCCCGGCTCAGCGGACAGGCGCCATGGTGACGGTCACGTTGTCGCTCGGGCCGCCCTTGGTCAGCACCAGGTAGCCGTTACTCTTGAGAATGACTTCCCCGGCCGACGTCGTGGCGCGGGCTCCCAATGTATAACGATTGGTGGATTCGATTTCGGCCGGATTGTACTGAATCTTGTAGGCCACCGGCGATCCAGACCGGAAATCCAGAGTGGCGTTGGCCAGGACCTCCACTGCCCCGGTGATTTCCGTGTTTTCCACCAGGTAGACGGTGAGGGAGGAATCACCCGGCAGCGTACCGGGGAAAACGACTTTGCCGCTGATGGTGGCCTGGGGCGTCTTGGAATGGGAGTGATGGGCACAACCCATCGGCAGCGCTGCGGCGAGGGCGAGAACGGCGAGTTGAACGAATGAAGGTTTCACGTCGGCCCGAGCCAACGGCAACCGGGCGTGGACTGCAACTGGGAATTGTGATGCGCCGGAGTCCGCCGTCGAGGGTCATGGGCCGGAAGCGGGTGCGAACAGATTGGGCCTGGAGACGGCGGAGA
Organism: Limisphaerales bacterium; assembly: GCA_044221235.1. Classification (GTDB taxonomy): domain Bacteria; phylum Verrucomicrobiota; class Verrucomicrobiia; order Limisphaerales; family UBA9464; genus UBA9464. Next base: position 6,003 of record JBGAPN010000060.1, on the reverse strand, counting down.
TGCGGCTTGGTCGGACCGGGGCGGCCCGGCATGATAAACCCGATGGCCGTCATCGAAGTCTCGGGTCTTACCAAGGAATTCCGCACCGCCCAAAAGGCGCCGGGACTGGCGGGGGCTTTCAAGGGACTCTTCCGGCGGGAGCAAAAGACAGTGACCGCGGTGAAGCCCGTCAGCTTCCGGATTGAGGAGGGGGAATTTGTGGGGTTTCTGGGCCCGAACGGGGCTGGCAAGACGACCACCCTGAAAATGCTGGCGGGATTGCTTCATCCCACGGCGGGTCGGGCCTCGGTGCTGGGCTACGTTCCCTGGGAGCGGGCCGACGGATACCGCCGACAGTTCGCCTTGTTGCTTGGACAGAAGAACCAGCTGTGGTGGGACCTTCCCGCCCGGGAGTCACTCGAGCTGAATGCACGGATTTACGGGCTCCCGCAGGAACAATTCCGTCGCACTGTGGACGAACTCTCCGAGCTCCTGAACGTCCGGGACAAGCTGTCCACCGCGGTGCGGGAACTGTCCCTCGGGGAACGCATGAAGTGCGAATTGATCGCCGCCCTGCTCCACCAGCCGCGTGTGTTGTTCCTGGATGAACCCACCATCGGGCTCGACGTCGTGTCATCGCGGGTGGTGCGGGACTTCCTGCGGCGGCACAACCAAACTCGGCGCACCACCATTCTCCTGACCAGCCATTACATGGCCGACATCGAGGAACTGTGTGAGCGCGTGATCATCATCGACCAGGGCACGGTGTTCTTCGACGGCCGGCTCGACGAGATCCTGGGACGTTTCGCCGGACACAAGATTGTGACCCTCCAGTTCGACCATCCGGACCAATGCGACCGCTGTGATCCCACCCGGTTTGGCGAGGTGCTGGAGCGCAGTGCCGGCGGGCTCAAACTGAAGGTGACGCGGGAGCGGGTCATTCCGGTCGTGAAGGCGTTGCTGGATGAGCTCCCCGTGAAGGACTTCAGCGTCGAGGAAGTGCCCATCGAGGACGTCATCCGCCAGGTGTTTCAGCGCGATCCTGCCGCCGGGTCGGGGCCGGGTCCGCTTCCCAATTCCGAAAAATGAACGGAAGGCCCGCCGTTTCGGATCACTTGGCGATGGTGGTGCGCTCCTGGATCCAGCGCAGGTCCGGACTGCGAGGGGCGGGGAGATTGTGGGCGATCCGCTGACCGGGGGTGGCGTTGCGCATAGTCCGGTAGTCCAGCCAGCGGTGGGCCTCCACATGGCTGTCGGCGAACCCGATCACGCCGCCGCGGTTGTGATGGATGGCGGGCAGGTGGAAAAACTGGTCGGAACCCGCACCCGGCATGAGGACGATGAAGGCCGGAGTGCACAGGCTCTGGGGAGACAGATCCTGGAATTGGAAGATGGCGGACGGGGAGGAGACATCCGTGGACTTCCGAAAGAGTCGGTATCGGGAGGACAGGCGGTTCTGCATGTCCGCATTGGGTCCGAGATACAGGTTCATCGCGTAACTCCGCACCTGCGGAACCGGACGGCCGCGGTTGAGGATGTGGGTGGTTTTGTCTCCCGGACATTTGTAGATCTCCCGCGCCTGGACATACGGAGCGAAGGCGGCGTAGCGCCGGTCGATGAGGAAGGACACGTTGGTGAACGCATTCACGAAGCTGTGATATCCGCCCAGCACCCAGAGCCGCGGACCGTTGCCGGCGGTGGAGTCCACCTCGCCATTGGTGACCAGGCTGTCGAAGTTGTCGCCGCTGTAGAGTGCGGATGCGATTCCCAGTTGCTTCTGATTGTTCATGCACTGGACCCGCTGTGCCTGGGCTTTTGCCTTGGCCAGCGCGGGGAGGAGGAGCCCGGCGAGGACGGCAATGACGGCGATGACCACCAGGAGTTCGACCAGCGTGAAGCCGTGCGAGCGCCGTTGTTGCATTCGGGAGGTCATCATTGGGCACGATGGTGTCCTCGGTGCGGATTGACACGTCCAAAAACTCGGCTTGAAGAGGGAGCCCCTCTGCGCGGTCAATGACGCCCGGATGAATTTTCCGGTGTTGAGACGGATTCAATTGGGGCGGACGCGGACACCGGGTTTGCGGCCTGGATCGAGGGGGTGGATGACTGCCAACTCAAGGGTGGGCCGGGCACGAGCGGTGACAGTCCTTGGCGGAATGGTCCTCATTTTGGTGACCGCGAGTGCGGCGTCGGATGTCTTGCCGGGTCCGAGAGTTCCGCCCACGGAACCGGACCAGGCTGCGGCCACCATGACCGTGCGACCGGGTTTTCACGTGGAACCCGTGGCCGCGGAGCCGTTGTTGGCCAGTCCCGTGGCGATGTCGGTGGATGAAAACGGTCGGGCCTACGTCGTGGAAATGCGGGATTACTCCGAGCGGAGGCCGGAACAGTTGGGGCGGATCCGGCTTCTGTCGGATACCAACCACGACGGGCGCTACGATTCGGCATCGATTCTCCTGGCGCAACTCCCGTGGCCGACCGCGGTGATGTGCTGGGACGGCGGGGTCTTTGTGGGCGTGACTCCGGACATCCTCTATGTGAAGGACACCGATGGGGATGGCGTGGCCGACGTGCGGGAGGTGGTGTTCACCGGATTTGCCAGCGACTACGCGCCGTATGCGACGAATCGGCTTAATGTTCAGGCGATGCTGAACTCGTTTCACTGGGGGCTGGATTGCCGGATCCATGGCGCGACCAGCGTGAGCGGCGGAAAGGTCCGGCGCGTGGACAGCGAATTCACCCGTCAATGGCGTGCCCGGGCCGGAGTGTCTGCTTCCGCGGAGTCGGCGCCCCTGGATTTGCGCGGGCGTGATTTCTCCTTCGACCCGCGGACGTTGGAGCTCCGGGCGGAAACCGGCGGGGGGCAGCACGGCATGTCGTTTGATAATGTGGGCCGCAAGTTTGTGTGTTCCAATTCCGATCACCTGCAACAGGTTGTTTATGACGACGTGGCTGCGCCCCACAGTGCGGCGCATGACTTGCCTCCGTCCCGCCGGAGCATTGCCGCTGACGGTCCTGCGGCGGAGGTGTATCGGAAAAGCCCGGATGAACCCTGGCGCGTCCTGCGGACCCGATGGCGCGTAAGTGGAGTCACTCCGGGCATGGTGGAAGGAGGCGGCCGGGCGAGCGGTTATTTCACCGGAGCGACCGGGGTGACGATCTATCGGGGAGATGACTACGGGCCCGAGTTCCTGGGAGACGCCTTCGTGGCCGACTGCGGAAGCAATCTGATCCATCGGAAGAAACTCCGATTGTCTCCGGACGGGTTGGTTCTGATTGGCGAACGGGCGCCGGACGAACAGCGGGCCGAGTTCCTGGCGAGCACGGACAACTGGTTCCGACCGGTTCAGTTCTACAATGCGCCCGACGGCTGTTTGTGGGTGATTGACATGTACCGGGAAGTCATCGAGCACCCGTGGTCATTGCCCGAGCCGATCAAGAGTCAGCTGGATCTGGATTCGGGCCGGGATCGGGGGCGGATCTGGCGGCTGGCTCCGGACTCTTCCCCCGTGTCGCGGTCACGCCTGTCGCTGACCAATCAGAGCCTTCCCGGGCTGATCGCCACATTGGGACATCCGAATGGCTGGCATCGCGATACGGCGGCCCGTTTATTGTTGGCTCGAGGTGGTACTCCGGTCATCGACGCACTCCGAACGGCGTCGAAGGACTGGACCCATGCATTCCCTGAAGGCCCGGGTGCTGCTCCGGGCCGAATCCAGCTCCTCGAACTTCTGGCGTCCTTCACGGCGCTGGATGAACCGACACTCCGTATGGCCGCCCAGGATTCGGATCCGTTTGTGCGGGCGGCGTCCTATCGATGGATTGCTGCGCGACTGCGGGAGGGCCGTTCATCGAATCCCGCCCTGGAATCGCTCCTGCTGGAGCTCGCTGCGCGGGAGGCGGAGCCTGTCGCCTTGACGGAACTGGCTCTGGCACTGTCCGCGGTGACTTCGAAGGAACGCACGGGTGTCATCTCGCAACTGCTCCACGCCACGTCCCCGTGGGTCCGTTCGGCCGCCCTTCATTCGGGAGCCGAAGTGGCTCCAGCCCTGTGGGCCGCAGAAATGAGCACCCGAGGAACCGGAAAACCCAGCGTGGATGATGCGACGTTGGAAGATCTGGCCCGAGTGGTGGGGAGAATGGGCCGCGGGGAAGCAATTCAGCGCGTCTGGAAGGATTGCGGCGAGCTCCAGCCGGACGCCCGCGCCTTTGACGTGGCCGAGTCGTTGTTGGAAGGCATTCGACGGTCTGGCAAGCCGGTGGCCGGACTGTTGCGAGTCGATTCGACGGACCCGTTGTTGGGGAAAGCGTTGGCGCAAGTCCGAGGGGGGAGTAACGACGGGATTTCACCCTCGGCAATCCGACTGCTGTCGCTGTTGCCGGAGTCCACCGCGTTGCCGGTCCTGATTGGGCGACTGACGGTACCCTCCGCCGGATCGATACAGGACGCGCTATTATCCGTCCTGGGTCGAATGGGCGGTGACCTTTGGGCGCGCTCGATTGCCTCCCAGTTGGGAGCCATTCCCAAGGAGTTTCGTCCCCGAGTGGTTTCCCTGCTGATTTCACGCCCGGAAGGCGCTTCTGAACTGCTGCAACGGCTCGAATCGCGCGAACTGGGATTGGAGTTCGTCGACGCAGCAACCCTGGATGCGCTTCGGAATCACGCGAATGAGCGAATTCGCGCGCAGGCGAGGGCAGTACTGGGCGAGGCCCCACCGAGCCGTCAGGCCGTGGTGGAGGCGTTCATTCCGGCCCTCAGGATGGACGGTGCCGTGGAGCGGGGTCGGAAGCAGTTCCAGGATCGTTGTGCTGTTTGCCATGCATTTCGAGGACAGGGCACGGTCTTGGGACCGGATCTCGCGTCCGTCGCTTCCAACGGGAAGGAAAAACTCCTGGTCTCCATCTTGGATCCCAATCGGGAGGTCGCCCCGAATTACCTGGCGTGGTCGGCGGAAACGTCCGATGGCCAGTCGATTAGCGGGATTCTGGTTCGTCAGGACGCGGAGTCCGTGACGCTCCGGCAGGCCGGGGGAGTGGACGTCACCCATAAGGCTGCTGCGCTGCATGGGTTGAAGCCCGAGGGCCGGAGCTTGATGCCCGAAGGACTGGAGGCGGGGTGGTCGCCGGCGGACATGGCCGACCTGCTGGCCTTTCTGACGTCCAATTGAGTGGGGACGTCTCCGGGGCGGTGGAAGGTGGGTGTCGAAGGAGGTCCCCGTCCTCCATCTTCGACTTGGGCTGAAGAATGTCGGATGGACATCGTCCAACCGAGTGCTTGTGAAAAATTTCACGAAGGCGCTTGACCCTAGTGGACGCGTGTCTAGTTTGGCCCGGTTTTTCACGAGAAGTCTGACCAATTCCATGAAATCGATGCTACAAATGGCCGCCGCGGTTGCTGTGACGGCCCTTCCCATCACGGCGGCTGAAGTCACTGGTAAGGTAACCCTCAAGGGGACCCCGCCTCCCGCCGCGCCGATCGCCGCCGTTAAGGCCGACGCCAACTGCGGCAAGGTGACCGACGGCAACGCCAAGAGCCGCGTCTACGTCGTGGGTGCCGGTGGCGAACTCGCCAACACCGTCGTCTACATCAAAAAGGGCTTGGAAGGGAAGACCTTCAATGCCCCGGATGCCAAGGCAATGATCGATCAAAAGGGGTGCATGTACGCCCCATACGTCACGGCGGTCATGGTCAATCAGAAGTTCGAAGTGAAGAACTCGGACCCGTTCATGCACAACGTGAACGCCATGCCCAAGATCAACAAGGGCTTCAATTTTGCCCAGGCCACCCAAGGACAGGTGAATGAGAAGGCCTTCGACAAGGCGGAGTTGGGCGTGAAGTTTACCTGCAATGTCCATCCTTGGATGATCGCCTATGTGAACGTGATGGAGAATCCGTTCTTCGTGGTGACCGATGAAAAGGGGACCTTCTCCATCAAGGGTGATATTCCGGACGGTAAGTACACCCTCGAGGCGTACCACCAGAAGGCAGGCGCCCTGACCCAGGAGATTGAGATCAAGGGCGGC
>JBGAPN010000571.1:0-2645 GCA_044221235.1 Limisphaerales bacterium | reverse complement strand
GCTTACCGCTTACCGCTTACCGCCCACCCCCATGCCCCTGATCCTCGCGCTCGACCAAGGCACCACCAGTTCCCGCGCCATTCTATTCAATCATGAAGGCTCGGTGATCGCCACCGCCCAGAAAGAGTTTCCACAGATCTTCCCCAAGCCCGGATGGGTGGAACATGATCCAGCAGCCATTTGGTCCTCGCAGTGGGAGGTTGCGCAGGAGGCGCTGCAGCAGGCCCAGATCAGCCCGACCGACATCGCAGCCATCGGAATCACCAATCAGCGCGAAACGACGGTGGTCTGGGACCGCCGCACGGGCAAACCCGTCTGCAATGCCATCGTCTGGCAGGACCGGCGGACGGCCGACGCCTGCGAAAAACTGCGCCGAAAGGGGCTTGCGGCGGACATCCGGCGACGGACCGGTCTGGTGGTCGACGCCTACTTCTCCGCCACCAAGGTCCAGTGGATCCTGGACAACGTTCCCGGCGCCCGGGCCAAGGCGCGCCGCGGCGAGCTCGCGTTCGGCACGGTGGATTCCTGGCTGATCTGGAATCTCACCGGCGGCCGTTTGCACGTGACCGACGCCTCCAACGCCTCGCGCACGATGCTCTACAACCTGCGCACCGGTGACTGGGATCCGGTTCTCCTGAAGCGGTTCGGCATCCCGCGCTCCATGCTTCCCGAGATCCGTCCCAGTTCCGGCGTGATCGGGGAGGCCATGCTCGAATCCGTCCCGGTTCCGATTGCGGGCATCGCCGGCGACCAGCAGGCCGCCCTGTTCGGCCAGGTCTGCCATTCCCCCGGCCTGGTCAAGAACACCTACGGCACCGGTTGCTTCATGCTCATGCACACCGGCAAGAAGGCGGTGGCCTCGCGCAACAATCTCCTGACGACTGTGGCGTGGCAGATCGGAACAGAGCGGGAATACGCCCTCGAAGGTTCGGTGTTCATCGCCGGCGCCGCCGTCCAGTGGTTGCGCGATGGCCTCGGGATCATTCGCGCCAGCTCCGAAGTGGAGTCGCTTGCCGCCAGTGTCCCGGACAACGGGGGCATCTATGTGGTCCCCGCGTTCGCCGGACTCGGGGCACCCCAGTGGGATCCACACGCGCGCGGGCTCATCATCGGCATCACCCGCGGCACCACCGCCGCCCACGTGGCACGGGCCACACTCGAAGGCATCGCCTTCCAGGTGGCCGACCTATTGAGGGCCATGGAACGGGACACGGGGATCCACCTGAAGGAACTGCGCGTCGACGGGGGTGCGTCAGCCAACAATCTTCTGATGCAGTTCCAGTCAGACGTCCTGGGTGTCCCCGTGGCGCGTCCCCGCGTCACCGAAACCACCGCCCTCGGCGCCGCGTACCTGGCGGGACTCGCAGTGGGCTTCTGGAAGAGCCGCGCCGAAATCGCCCGCCAGTGGCAGATGGACCGCAAGTTTCGTCCCGCCCTGCGTCCAGCAAAGCGGAAGGACGCGGTCCAACACTGGGAACGCGCCCTCGCCCGGGCCGGAGGCTGGGAGTCGGTGCGACGCAAAGACACGCGCTGACTTTCGGGTTCACTTGGCCTGTGTTCGGCGCGTTCGAACAGCGATGGGACTCCCCGAGACTCCTGGAATGCGCTGTTGCATCTTCCCCATCCATCCGTACTTCTTTGGCATCCATCTTCTACTCAGACGCTCATGCACCCGACCCCGACTTCGTTTTGGTTCACCTGTTTCGTCAGCGTTCTCCGAGCGGTTAGACCATTCAGTCTGCCAACTTGGCGGCTCCACAATCTACCCGAGCCGTGCAAGGATCTGAAAAAGCAGGCAGCCGGGAGGTTACCTTCCACTTGGCTTCACTTCCTCAGAGTCAACTCGACGTCATGGCACCCGAGGCTGGCAACCGCACTGTTTGCCTTCTGCCCAATCATTGCGGTTAGCCAACCGTTCATGGGTGACGAAAGCCAAAAAATTAACGTCGATCAGGAATCCATTTATGACGTCACCTATGATAAGGTGGGAAGGGGGCCGTCCGGAGGTTTACCCACAATATGGCAGGTGGGCTCGTCTCTTTCTCCTCGAGGGAACGAACGTTTGCTCAGGCCAACCCGTCAGCGGGCTCTCTTCAATCCTTTGGAATCCATCAACGAAAGCTCGGTCGTTCATCAAGAAACGCTGTTTGGAACCGTGTTTTACGGGATGGGTCTCATCTCGTATCGGGCTGAGAGCTATTCTCCGAATGATGCATGCTGCTGGAAATATACCACTTTGGATGATCCTACGGCGTTCAATGGCCTCAAAGAAGCCATCGTCGGTGTTCGGATTTCTGCCGGAGATGGCTTTCATTACGGCTGGATTCGAATGACCCGACCCGTCATCGACAACCACACCCTGTTCGAAGTGACCGGCTGGAACTGGAATCCCATCCCCAACGCCGCGATTCCCGCCGGAGAACCTCCGCCGCTCCCGCCGATTGAACTGACTGTCGACAATGAGGGACACCTGACACTGCGTTGGGACAACCGAATTGGAGAGATGGTCCTCGAGTCTGCGTTGAGCCTGGTTCCTCCGGTGGACTGGAAGCCTGTCGAGAATTCAGGTTGGCCGCCGGTCACAGTTTCGTTCGAAGGTAGCGGTCATTTCTTCCGACTTCGGAGGCCATGAAACCCCTCCAGAT
>JBGAPN010000059.1:0-17393 GCA_044221235.1 Limisphaerales bacterium | reverse complement strand
CAACGTGCCGGAGGCGCTGGCTCGGGTGCCGACCGAGGCAAGGGCCACGTTCGTTCCCCGTTCGTCGTAGACCTCGAGTTCATCCAGGCACGGTTCGCCGCCATTGGTGGACAGAATCTCAAATCGAATCGCAGTGGCCTCCACCGGGGCGAAGGATTCCTCGTTGCGTTCCGGACTCACGGTCGGGCGGGTTGGAACGTTGGTCACCTCCCGGGAACCCACGGCCTTGTTTCGCAACAATCCCAGCCGCGCCGAGCAGCGTTCCAGATTCCCACGGGCTTCGGACAGTTCCTTCCGCTCGACCGGTGTCAGGGAACGGGGCAGGGGGCGGTCAGCGAAATTGACCCCCGCAAACACGGCCTGAATGGAGTAGTAATCCCGCTGGCTGATCGGATCGAACTTGTGGTCGTGGCATCGGGCGCACCCGACGGTCAGGCCCAGAAAGGCGGTGCCGGTGGTGTTGACGATGTCGGCCAGTTCATCCTGCCGCTGCATCAGCGTCAGGTTGATGTCGGGGCTCTTGACGATGTCGTAGGCGCCGGCAACGAGAAAACCGGTTCCAACATCCGTACCGAGGGCGTCCCCGGCGATCTGTTCCCGCACAAATTGATCGTAGGGCAGATCGGCGTTGAACGCCCGGATGATGTAATCCCGGTACGGGTGGGCTGTCTTCCGTTCGCGATTGGTCTCAAAGCCGTTGGACTCCGCAAATCGCACCACGTCGAGCCAGTGGCGTCCCCACCGTTCCCCAAGGCGGGGATTGGCGAGGACGGAATCCACGAGGCGTTCTTCCGCGCCGGGTCGGGCGTTGTTTGCATACGCTTCGACCTCCTCCGGCGTCGGAGGAACCCCGAGCATGACTAGGTGGATCCGGCGGATGAACAGGCGACGGTCGGCGCGGGGCGAGAGGGAAAGCTTTTGCGCGGCGAGCCGATGCTGGACGAAGGCGTCAATGGGAGTGGTCGCGCGGTTCCCGGGAGGCAACGCAGGGACTTCCGGCCTCCGAATGGGCTGCAACGCCCAGTGGACTTCCTTCCGACTTCCGGCGGTTTCCGGCCATTTTGCGCCCTGGTCGATCCACGCCCGAAGGAGCCCGATTTCCTCGGCGGTCAGTGGCTCGCCCTTCTGCGGCATGCGCAGATCGGGGTCCAAGCCCGCGACAAAATGGATCAACGGGCTGGACGCACTGTCCCCGGGACGGATGTCGGGCCCATGGTTTTCTCCTCCGCGAAGGGCGGCTTCCCGGTTCTCAAGCCGCAATCCCCCGCGCTGCTTGTCGGCGCCATGGCAGCTTAGGCAATGGGCGGCGAACAATGGCTGAATGTCCCGGGTGAAATCCACGGCGCGTTGGGCCGCGGGCGGAAGCCGCGACACGTCCAGCCCGGGTTTTGAAGGCGGAGTCGATTGCCCCAATGCCGCCACGATACTGAGGCAGGCCGTCAGTACACCCCCCACTTTCCGGTGCCCGCGGTCACCCCTGGATGGTGGGGTGCGGCGAGATTCACCAAATGAAGCCCGGGAGTGGGCGGTCTGCACGGAGCGCGGCATTGCAGGAACATGGACACCCTCCTGCGATGCGGGATTCAGGAGAGTTGCACGTGCAAGCCTGCCCAATGTGGGGATGGGACCGGATTTCCGGCAAACCTACTGGGTGGTTCGCTGGGGTGGGAGCGGGAGCGGGATCCGTCCTCCGGTGTCCACGGGTTGGACAGTGTCATTGACCGGCAAGGTCGTGGGTGCACCGGATCGGATGGGCAACGGACGGTTCAAGGGGATGGACTGGGGCGAGCCGTCCGGTTGGACGTTGCCCGGCGAATACGTGGCGGCCGATCCGGGAATGGCGGGATTCGACCCTTGGTTGCCTGGATTCAGGGTGACGCCGCCGCGGCCGATGACCACTGGCCCGCTTCCACCGGCAGCGGAGATCGGGCTGGGAACAGGCGCCACTGGCGTTGCGATCGGCTGGCCTGGACGCGGGGCTGCGCCGGGGGCTCCGGCCAGGCCGCTACCCGCCACAGCTTTCAGTCCATTCTCCGTAAATGTCAGCGAGACTTCCTTGCCATTGACCAGGGCACGGACGCGCCCGGCCTTGGCGTCGATTTCCATCACCTTGAGGTCCTGAAGTTCCTCACCTTCCCGCAGGGTTTCGTATTCCTGCTGCTTTCCGCCGGGTCGGTTGATGGCAAAATAGGCCTTCTTTTGGCCGCCCGTGTGGGAAACGCCTGTCAGGAAGATATTGGGAGGTGCCGCCGGAGGGGGTGCCACTACCGGCGGCGGTTCCGGTTCGGGAGGAGGGCGGATGCCGAAGGCATTGCGGTTGGTCAGACCCACGTAGGGATTCTGCCCCGGCGTGGCAGCCGTTACGACGACCAGACCTCCGCACAGGGCGGCGATCAGCCGGCAAAGGCTCCATGGACGTGCTACGGCTTGCATTCCGGGATGAGTGAACACCGACACAGTGCCAAAGTTGCCTGATGGAGACAACCCGTCCAGTTTCGGCTGGGGGTGGACCCCGAATTCACGGGGTCTCTGCTCCTGTTCGTGCGGGCGATCCGATCCGACAAAGGTTTGCCGGAATCCACGGGTTGAATCCCATCCATAACTTACCATAGTTGCCGGACATGTCCCGGGGTTGTTTCTCCATGAAGCGAAAATCCGCCGCCTGCGCGGTGATGCTCGTGCTGTCTGTGGCGGGCATGGGCCGTGTGCAGTCCGCCGAGCCCGCCGGGAAATCGGCAACCGCCCTCGATTTCAATCGGGACATCCGGCCCATCCTGTCCGACCACTGTTATGCCTGCCATGGGCCGGATGAGGGCAAGCGCAAGGCCGGGTTGCGTCTGGACGTCCGGGACGATGCCTTCCGGGTGCTGAAATCCGGCCGGAGGGCGCTGGTGGCCGGGGACGTGGCGCAGAGTTCCCTGGTGGGGCGGATCCATTCCACGGACCCCGAGGAGGTCATGCCGCCTCCGGGTCACGGCAAACCACTGACGCCGAAGCAGGTCGAACTACTGGACCGCTGGGTGCGCGACGGGGCCGCCTGGAAACGTCACTGGGCCTTCCTGCCTCCCGAAAGCGCGCCGGTGCCTGCCGTCCGTGACACCCGCTGGCCGAAGAACGATCTGGACCGGTTCATTCTGGCCCGGTTGGAGCAGGAAAAACTCGCTCCCAATGCCGAGGCGGACCGGGTGACGTTGCTGCGTCGCGTGACGTTCGATCTGACCGGACTTCCGCCGACCATCGCCGAGGTGGATTCGTTCCTCGGCGACCGTTCTCCGGACGCTTACGAGAAGGTGGTGGAACGCCTGATGGCCTCACCGCATTACGGGGAACGCATGGCCGCCAACTGGCTGGATCTTGCCCGGTTTGCCGATACCAGCGGGTATCACTTTGATGGTGTCCGGTTCCTGTGGTTGTGGCGCGACTGGGTGATCGACTCCTTCAATCGCAACCAGCCGTTCGACGCCTTCACGATCGAACAGCTGGCGGGGGATCTCCTTCCGAAACCCACGACCGCCCAACGCATCGCCACCGGATTTGTCCGGAACAACATGACCAACGACGAGGGCGGCGCGGATCCGGATGAGTACCTGAACAAGTATGTGGTGGATCGGGTGAGCACCGTCGGTGCGGTCTGGCTGGGTCTGACCGTGGGCTGCACCGAGTGTCACGACCATAAGTTCGACCCGATGACCACTCGGGATTTCTACCGCATGTACGCCTTCTTCCACAACGTGCCGGAGAAGGGGCTCGACCGCATCCGAACCGACAACCCGCCGCCCCGGCTTGCCGTGCCCACCCCGGAGCAGGCCATCCGCTTTGTGGAGGCGGACTTCAATCTCCGCGACGCCGAAAAGACCCTGCAGGACCGCATCAACGAGCTCGGCGAGACGCAGGAGAAATGGGAACGCGAAGTGGCGTCCCGGCCTCCCCCGCCGTCTCCGCCCGGCTCGAAGGCCCAGATCTGGTTGACGCTCGATGACTCGCTGCAACTGCAGGGAGCGGCTGCGGTGGCAGACGGGAACTGGGTGGGTTCGGAGAAGGCGGTGTTTGCCGACGGCCGGTTGGGCCGTGCCCTGCAGTTGGACGGCAAGGGTTCCTTGGAGTTCCCTGGACCGTTCCCCCTGGAGCGAACCAACGCGTTTACCGTGGGAGCGTGGGTCCGGTACCAGGGCAATGGCGCCGTGATCAGCCTTCAGGAAAAGGGACCCGGATACCGGGGTGCCGACCTGTTGATCCAGGACGGCCGACCCACGGTCCACTTGATTCACCAATGGCCTGACAACGCGCTGAAAGTCCGGACGCGGGAGGCCTTCCCCAAGGATCAGTGGATGCATGTTGCCGTCACCTCCGACGGCTCGGGCACTGCGGCAGGGCTGAAGGTGTACGTCAACGGACGGGTCCGGGATGTGGAAGTGGAGAAGGACCAGTTGACTGGTTCCATCGCCACGTCGGAGCCATTGCGGATCGGGTCGCGCGCGGGCGAAGCGGTGTTCAGCGGTGGGGTGGATGACCTGCGGGTGGAGGACCGCGCCTTGACGGCCGAGGAATTGCGGAGCCGGACACTGGAGGGATTTCTGCCCATCCTGGCGAAATCCCGTGGCAAGCGCTCCGATACCGAACGCTCCGAGTTGGCCCGGTTCTACAAGGAGAACCATGCTGTTGATTACCTGCGGGCCGAGGCGGGGCTGGCGCGGTCCCGGGCCGCGAAGGAGGCGATGTATTCCGAAATCCCCACCTCGCTGGTGATGGAGGAGATGGATCCGCCGCGTCCCACGTACATTCTGACACGGGGCGATTTCCGGAATCCCGGCGAACGGGTGTCCCCGGGCACGCCTGCCTTCTTGCCGCCCATGCCGGCGGGAACGGCCAACCGGCTCAGCCTCGCGCGCTGGTTGGTCGCCCCGGATCATCCCCTGACGGCGCGGGTGACGGTGAACCGCTATTGGTCGCTGTTCTTTGGAACCGGCCTGGTCAAATCGGTGAACGACTTTGGGTCCCAGGGCGAATGGCCGAGCCATCCGGAACTGCTCGACTGGCTGGCGACGCGGTTTCGGGACGGCAGCCGGTTTACCCCCACGGCCGATCCCTGGGACGTCAAGGCGTTGGTGCGGCTGATTGTGACGTCGGCCGCCTACCGGCAGTCCGCGCAGGTGACGCCGGAAAAGCTGGAGCGCGATCCCTACAACCGACTGCTGGCGCGGGGTCAGCGCCTGCGTCTCGACGCCGAGTTCATCCGCGACAATGCCCTGGCGGTTTCTGGCCTATTGAACGACCGGGTGGGAGGCATGAGCGTCAAGCCGTATCAGCCGCCCGGGATCTGGGACGGCACCGATTCCGTATTCGTGCAGGATCACGGAGACCTGCTGTACCGGCGCGGCATGTACGTGTTCTGGCGACGCTCGGCCCATTATCCGCCCTTCGCCACCTTCGATGCGCCGAATCGCGAGGTCTGCACCTTTCTCCGGCCCCGCACCCAGACGCCCCTGCAATCGCTGGTGCTCATGAATGACCCCGCCTTTGTGGAGGCGGCGCGAGGCCTGGCCCAGCGGGTACAGCGGGAGGAGCCCGCCGACCTGGATCGCCAGCTGGTGCGGGCCTTCCGGCACACGTTGGGCCGCGTTCCCCAGCCGGGTGAAATCGATGTCCTGCAGAAAACCTACCGGGAGCAGTTGGAAAACTTCCGGTCGGATCCGAAGGCCGCCGCAGAGCTGCTCAAGGTGGGTGAGTATCCGGTCCCGTCGCCGGGGCCGACTCCGGAACTGGCTGCCATGACCACGGTGGCCAACGTGCTCCTGAACCTGAACGAAACGATCACCAAATGAATCCCGCCCATCTTCAAAGGCTTCCCTTTGCATCCGATCTGGAGCGGACGCTGTCTCGTCGTGCGTTCCTCGCCGGTGGATCGACCGGCCTGGGTACGCTCGCCCTCGCGACCTTGCTCAACCCGGTTCGCGCTGGGGTGGCGACCCCCGGCGTCATGGACTCGGGTCCGGCGTTGGACACGCTGCATTTCGCCCCCAAAGCCAAGCGGGTCATTTATCTGTTCCAATCCGGGGCGCCGTCGCACTTGGATCTCTTCGATCCCAAGCCGCGTCTGAAGGAGATGACCGGCGAGGAGTTGCCACCCAGCGTCCGCATGGGCCAGCGCATCACAGGCATGACGGCGGGACAGGCGGTGCTGAAGTGCGTGGGTTCCGCCTACGAATTCCAGCGCTACGGCCGCTCCGGGGTGGAACTGAGCAGCCTGTTGCCCCACATCGGAAGCGTGGTGGATGACATCGCGCTGATCCGGTCGATGCATGTCGACGCGATCAATCACGATCCGGCTGTCACCTATTTTGGAACCGGAAACCAGCAGCCGGGCCGTCCGACCATGGGCGCGTGGCTGGCCTACGGTTTGGGCAGTGAGAATGAAAACCTTCCGGCCTTCGTGGTGCTCACCAGCGGCAGCGGTGGCCAGGCATTGCAAACGCGCTATTGGGGGAATGGCTTCCTCCCGGGTACCTTCCAGGGCGTGCAACTGCGCAGTCAGGGGGATCCGGTGTTGTACGTCTCCAATCCCCCGGGACTCAGTGCGACGTCACGCCGTCAGCTGCTGAATGCCATGCAGGATCTCAACCGCCGCCAGCTCGGGGTGCTGAACGATCCGGCCATCGCCACCCACATTGAGAACTACGAGCTGGCGTTCCGCATGCAGACCAGCGTGCCGGAACTGATGGACATCGCGCGTGAGCCGCGGGAGGTGCTGGAGCTCTACGGCGCCGAGCCGGGAAAGCCGTCCTTCGCCAACAACTGCCTGCTGGCCCGCCGGCTGGCCGAACGGGGGGTGCGCTTCATTCAGCTGTGTCACCGCGACTGGGATCACCACGGTGGTTTGCCGGAGGGCATCAAGGCCCAGACCCGGGCGACCGACCGGGGCAGCGCGGCCTTGATCAAGGATCTCAAACAACGAGGGCTGCTCGACGACACACTGGTCATCTGGGGCGGCGAATTTGGCCGCACAGCCTATTCGCAGGGCGACATTTCCAAGACCAGCTTCGGCCGGGATCATCACCCGCGCTGTTTCTCCATCTGGCTGGCCGGTGGCGGCGTTCAACCCGGCACCGTCATCGGCAGGACCGATGATTTCGGCTACAACATCGTGGATGCGCCCGTCAGCGTTCACGACCTGCATGCCACGCTGCTGCACCTGCTGGGCATCGAGCACACCCGGTTCACCTACCGCTTCGAGGGACGGGATTACCGACTGACCGATGTGCACGGTGAACTGGTTCCTGCCCTGATGGCGTGAAGGCTCCGACCCGAGCATGCCGGAGGTTTGGGTGGGGCGCCGGGCTGCCGGACGGTCCGGTGTCCTGGTGCCTGTGGTTCCTGGTCCTCACGCTGCCCGTGCAGTCGAATCCGGCTCTGGAACCTCCGGCGAAGCCGCCCGCACCTGCCCGTGCCCGGTTTGAAGTGAAGGGCAGTCCGGAGATGAAGGCGTCCCCCGCTTCCGGCAGACTGTGGGTGATCCTTGGGCCGGAAGATTCCGTTGAACCGCGGTTGCAGATGACGGAGACCGGACTCGACTCGCCGCCCCGGCTCGGGCGTGACGTGAAACAATGGGACGGGCGACAAGCCGTCTTCCTGGATTCGGGAAGCGCCCTGTTTCCCCAAGCCAGCCTGGGCGATGTACCGGCGGGTTTTTACCAGGTGCAGGCGGTGCTGGCGACCAACCGCGACCTCTGGCTTCCGGATGCGCCGGGGAATTGGATGAGCCGCCCACAACGCATCCGCTTCGATCCGGCCCGCCGCGAAACCCACCGTCTCGTGATCGACCGCCGACTTCCGGACGAATCATTTCCGGCGGACACCGAACAACTCCGCTTTCTCAAGATCAGATCCGAACGCCTCTCGCGGTTCTGGGGTCGGCCAATGTTTCTGCGGGCCGGAGTCATTCTCCCGCGGGACTGGGCAGCCGAACCGGCGCACCGCTATCCGCTTCTGATTCGCATCGGCGGATTCGGGACGCGGTTTGATACGGTCTCGGAGCTGATGCGCCCGACGGACCCATTTCGAAAGGAATGGAACTCGGATGACGCCCCGCGGTTTGTCCTGCTGCAACTGGATGGTGCCGGTCCGTTGGGCGATCCGTACCAGATTAACTCGGACAACCATGGTCCCTATGGGGACGCCCTTTTGGAGGAGTTATTGCCCTATGTGGAGGCCGCTTACCGCTGCGTGGGAAAACCCCACGCCCGGGTCTTGTTGGGTGGTTCCACCGGAGGCTGGGTGGCGCTGGCCTTGCAGGTCCTGTATCCGGAACAGTTCGGGGGAAGCTGGAGCGGGTTTCCTGACCCGCCGGATTTCCGGGCGTTGCAATTGGTGAACCTGTACCGCGACACCAATGCCTTTGTGAATGCCGCAGGGTTTGAGCGTCCGTGTGCCCGCGAGGTGAATGGCGACACCCAGTTCACCATGCGTCATGAAACCCAGCTGGAAAATGTCCTCGGGCTTGGGGACAGCTTTGTGGCATCCGGCGGCCAATGGGGTTCCTGGAATGCCACCTACAGCCCTCGCGGGTCGGATGGACTTCCGCTGGCGATCTGGGATCCCCGGACCGGAACCATCGATGCCCGGGTGGCGGAGGCGTGGAAGCGATATGATCTCCGTCTCCGACTGCAGGAGGACTGGCCCAGGCTGGCACCGCTGCTTCGGGGAAAGATCCGGATCTGGATGGGAGACGCCGACACGTACTTCCTCGATTCCGCGACGCGATTGCTGGACGACTTCCTGAAAAACGCGCAGCCGCCGGCCGAAGCCCGGATTGAGTTTGCACCCCGTGAGCCGCATGGATGGATGCCCCGGACCCTGTTGTCGTTGTTGGAGGAGATGCAGTCGGCAGTGGAAGCGAATGCGCCCCGGACGTCCGCGGACCGCGACGAATACCTTCGGCACCGGTTTGGAACGTTGGCGGGGTGTCCGCATTGCCGTCTCTCGCCCTGATCCCGCCCCGCAACCTGCCTTTTGCATCGCCGTTTCAGGCGCCGGACCGTATTTTTCCGTCATGCGCACCGTGATCTACCCGGGAAGCTTCGACCCGTTTCATAACGGGCATCTGGATGTCGTGCGCCGCGCGTCCCGCATCTTCGACCGCGTGGTGGTGGCGGTGGCGTTGAACGAGGCCAAGAAGCCGCTGTTCCCGATCGAGGAACGTCACCGATTGGTCCAGCTGGCCACGGAAGGCCTGGAGAATGTGGAGGCGGACACCTTCGACGGGCTGCTGGTGGATTACGTGGTCCGGCGGGGAGCCTGCGCCGTCCTGCGCGGCCTTCGGGCCGTGAGTGATTTTGAATTTGAGTTCCAGCTTGCCTTGATGAATCGGCGGCTGAACGAGCAGGTGGAAACCCTGTTCATGACCCCCAAGGACACCTACACCTTCGTCAGTTCCCGGCTGGTCAAGGAGATCGCCCGGCTGGGCGGGGATGTCAGTCCTTTCGTCCCGGGCGTGGTGTCCCAGGCGCTGAAACTGAGGCTGGCCCGAGCCTGAACGGGGCGACGAAAACCAAGGATCAGTTGAGGCTTCGTGGATCCGTGCCAGAGTTGGCCGTGCCCGAAAACAGGCTCAACCACGTCCTGCGGGCAGCGATTGGATGGTTCGAACTCGGCCTGACCGCCGAGGCCCTGGCGGAGCTGGACCGGCTTCCCCCCGCCGACCGCTGCCGCTGTGAATCCCTCGAACTGAGGGCGGTTCTGCTGCAGCAGTTGTCCCGATGGGAGGAGGCGGCGGCCACCTATTCGGAGCTGTGCCGCTGTCCCGATGCGGCAGTGGAACGATTCATCGCCTGGGGGTGCTGCCTGTACGAGCTCAACCAGGTGCCGGAGTGCCGGGAAGCCCTGCTGGCCGCTCCGCCCGCCGCCCGCGAGCACGGGTTGTGGAATTTCCACCTGGCCTGCTACGAATCGATTCTGGGCAACAAGGAGGAGGCCCGGCGGTTAATCCACCGGAGCCTGCTCCTGGATCCGTGCCTTCGCGGGATGGCCCGCAGGAACGAAAACCTGGCCCCTCTCCTCGACTGATCCGTCAGGAGCCCGGCGTCACGCGGCCTCCGTGTGCCATGAGGTCGGCAGGTTCTCGACCGCCGAACGGCAAAGCCCCACGAAGGTTTCCTCGGCCAGCGTCAGATGACGCCCCCGCCAATGGACCACGGCCCACGAACGGCGAAGCTTGCGCCGCCCCAGGGGAATCATTCTCAGGGAACCTTCCTCCAGTTCGCGTTGCACCGTCCAGGGGGCTGCCACTCCCACGCCCAGGCCCAGTTTCACCAGTTCCTTGATGGCCTCCATGCTGCCCAGCTCGATCACCGTGTTCAGGACGATATCCTCCTCACGAAAATAGGCATCGAGGGCCCGGAACGTTTGGGAGGATTTGCGGTACACAATCAGGCTCTGCCGCGGGACCTCCGGGCGTGGAGCCTGGCCGGCCTGCGCCCAGGGATGAAGCGGGGCCGTGATGAACATCAACTCGTCGTCGAAAATGGGAACGGTCTCGAAACGGTCATCCACGGCGTCCGCAAGCATCAGGCCGACATCGATGCGCTGTCGCTCGAGTCCGGTCAGCTGTTCCCGGCTGTCTCCTGGCTCCACCTGGATGAGGCTCTGCGGGAAGCTTTCCTTGAACTCCCGCAATACGGCCGGAAGGAGGGCGGTGCAGATGGTGGTGGTGGCGCCGATGCGCAGCCGACCCCGACCCCACTTGCCCAGCTGTTCGATGCTCTCCCGCGCCAGCTGCATTTCGCGGAGGACCGCCTCGGCGTGTTTCAGCAGGTGTTCACCCGCCTGCGTGAGCATCACCTTCTTGCCCACCCTGTCCAAAAGACGACAACCCGCATCGCTTTCGAGCGCCTTCATCGAGTGACTGACGGCGGACTGGGTGAGGAACATTTCCCGCGCGGTTTGTGTGAAACTACCCGTGCGGGCAAGGATCGCGAAGGCCTGGAGCTGTCGGCTGTCGAATGGTCCTTTCATGAATGAGCCCACTTCATTGACGGCATGGAGCCGGTGCGGAGCATTCATCGGGCCGGATTGCCATTTCGCCCCAGAATCAGGAGGGCGAGATGTCTGTGAGCCCGGACGGGAGGTCCGGCCAGCTTGCCGAAGAAACCCTGATTCTTACTCCACAATCTTGGGAACCACAAACAGGCCCCCCGCCTTTGCTGGAGCATTGCGCATTGCCTCGTCGTGGGGCAGGGGTGCGGACGGCTCATCCGGCCGGGTCACATTCACCATGGGGAACGCGTGGGCCATGGGTTCCACGTTGGCCACATCCACTTCCTTCAGTTTCGCCACGTAACCCAGGATGTTTCCCAACTGGGCACCCAAGGTCTGCTCTTCCTCCGGCTTCAACTCGATACGGGCAAGTCGGGCGACGTAATGGATGTTGAAATCGGAGTCAGACATGGCGAAGACGGTCGAACTGAGGGCAGGGTGGAGGCGATGGACGGCACCGGTCAATCTTCCCCAAACTTCCCATCGATGAGGGAGACCAGCTGCTCCAGTGCGTCCCGGGCCGATTCCCCGGTGCAGGTGATCTTCAGAATGCTGCCCGGACCGGCGGCCAACATCAGCAAGCCCATGATGCTCTTCCCATTGATGGTCTCGCCGTCCTTTTCCACCCACACGTCGCAGGGAAACGTGCCCGCCAACTTGACGAATTGGGACGATGGACGGGCATGGACACCGAGCTTGTTGATTACGGTGACTTCGCGTGTGTAGGATGAAGAGTGGCCCGCCATTTGGGGATTTCTGCCGGGGCGATAGCCTGCCGGAGGGCCAGCGCCCTGCCAATAGGGAAAGCCGCCCGGCCAAACCCCGCCGATTCTCCGCGAACTCCCCCCTAGCGCGGCCAGGCCCCCTTCGCCTAGTTTCCGCCCTCCGCGAGCCGGCGCCGTCCAGGTGTCCGCCCGCATCGATGCCATCATGACGTCCGTCCAGATCCGCCAGTCGTTCCTCGATTTCTTCCGGTCGAAACAGCACACGGTTGTGCCCAGTTCCAGCCTCATGCCGGACAGCCCCAACCTGCTGTTTACCAACGCCGGCATGAACCAGTTCGTGCCCATCTTCCTGGGCGAACGGAAGGCCGACGTTTCCAAGTGGGCCGGCGCCGTGCCCGCCAGCGACACCCGCGCCGCCGACACCCAGAAGTGCATTCGCGCCGGCGGCAAGCACAACGACCTCGATGACGTGGGCCTCGACACCTACCACCACACCTTCTTCGAGATGCTGGGGAACTGGTCCTTCGGCGATTACTTTAAGAAGGAGGCCATCGACTGGGCCTGGGAATTGGTGGTGGAGACCTGGAAGTTCCCGCCGCAACGCCTTTACGCCACGATCTACAATCCGGACAAGTCCAAGGGCGATCCCAGCGAACGGGACGAGGAAGCGTGGGGCTATTGGGCGGAGAAGTTCCGTGCCGTGGGACTCGATCCCGCCGTCCACATCGTCAACGGGAACAAGAAGGACAATTTCTGGATGATGGGCGACACCGGTCCGTGCGGTCCGTGCTCCGAGCTGCACGTGGATCTCACCCCGGCCGGAGATACCCGCGGCGCGCTGGTGAACAAGGGCACCGCCGAGTGCATCGAGATTTGGAATCTGGTGTTCATCCAGTACAACGCGAATCCGGATGGCACCTTCTCGCCGCTGCCCGCAAAGCATGTGGACACCGGCATGGGCTTCGAACGCGTGACCTCGATCATTCAGGGGACGAAGGGATTCACTGACTTCGTCCATGCGCGCATCTCGAACTACGAGACCGACATCTTCCGTCCGATCTTCGACGAGATCGAGAAGCTCAGCGGCAAGCAGTACGGCAGCACGCTGCCCCAGTCGGGCAGCACCGGCGATACCGAGCAGGAACGCATCGATGTGGCCTTTCGCGTCATCGCCGACCACATCCGGACGCTGAGCTTTGCCATCGCGGACGGCATCCAGCCGGGCAACACCGACCGCAACTATGTTTTGCGCCGCATCCTGCGCCGGGCGGTTCGCTACGGTCGCACGCTTGGATTCCACGAGCCCTTCTTCTACAAACTGGTGGATGTTCTCGGCCGGACCATGGGCGATGTCTTCCCGGAGATCCGGACCCGGCAGCAGCATGTGAAGGATGTGTTGAAGCTGGAGGAGGAGGCGTTCAACCGGACGCTGGACAAAGGAATTGCGCTATTTGAAGAGGAAGCGGCGCGAATCACCGGTACGCAATGGGGAGCGCACGCGCCCTCGCGTGCTGCCCGTGGCGCCCTCGCCGCGGGCACCGGCGCTCAAGTGAAAACGGACGCGAAGTACTCACGCCGGAATCTGCCCCACTTCGAGCGCCCATGGGCGAAGTACATGGTCACCTTTTCGACCGTTCTCGCGGACAGCGAGCATCGCATCCGGCTATCCCACCCCGAGCGAGACCTGGTTCTCAAGTCGGTCCTCTACACCCATGAGAGTCGGCAATACCAGCTCTACGCGGCCTGCGTGATGCCGGACCATGTACACCTATTGTTCGAACCGCAGATCAAGGAGCAGGACAGCGCCGGGCGACCCGTGTTCTGGTCGCTTTCGGAGATCCTACAGGGAATCAAGTCGGCGAGCGCCCACGCCATCAACAAATCCGCCGGGTCCAAGGGACACCTTTGGGAAAAAGAATCGTTTGATCGATTGATTCGCGGCGATTCGGACCTTCAGGAGAAGTTCAATTACATCTGCGGGAATCCCTGGGACGCGGGCATCGCAAAACCGACGGAGAATTATCCCTGGGTTTGGACACCGGACGGGGCGGAGGATTGGCACAGTTCAGACTCCACTCGCGAAGGGTCGACGGCGGGGGCGCCGTCGACAGCACGCGAGGGCGCGTGCGCTCCCCATATCGCTGCTGCCTTTGCCTTCCGGTTGTACGACGAACAGGGCTTCCCGCTCGACCTCACCGAACTGATGGCCCGTGAACGCGGACTCACCGTGGACAAAGCGGGCTTCGAAGCGTTGATGGAAGAGCAGCGCGCCCGCGCCCGCGCCGCCCAGAAGAAGACCGTCATCGAGCTCTCCCAGATCGAGACCAAGACGCCCACTCACTTTCTCGGATTCGACCACCTTCATACCGGAGCCGATGTGCAGGAAGTCGTCCAGCTCAAGGACCGCACCGTCGTCGTGCTCAACAACACCGTGTGTTACGCGGAGATGGGCGGCCAGGTGGGCGATACCGGCGAGCTGTCCGGTTCGGGCCAATTGTGGCGCATCACCAATACCCAGAAGTCGGGCAACACCGTCCTGCACTTCATCGAGGGCGGGGATGCTCCTTCCATCGGCCAGCATGTGGCGGTGCAGGTCGATGCCGGCCGCCGCTCCGCCATTCAGCGTCATCACTCGGTCACCCACCTGCTGCACTGGGCCCTGCACGAGGTGGCCAGCCGCGATGCGTCCCAGAAGGGTTCCAGTGTCACGCCCGACAAGCTGACCTTCGATTTCAACAGCGCGCCGCTCACCGCGCAGCAGGTGGCCGACATTGAGCGTCTGGTGAACGAGCGCATCCTGGAGAATGCGGGTCTTAGCTGGACCGAGGTGCCGTATGCCGAGGTGAAGTCGCGCAAGGATGTGATGCAGTTCTTCGGTGACAAGTATGGTGATGTCGTCCGCGTGGTGCAGATTGGCGGACACGCCGCGAAGTTGGACGGTTATTCCATGGAGCTCTGCGGCGGCACCCACACCCGGGCCACGGGCGAGATCGGGTTGTTCCGCATTGTCAGCGAATCCGCCGTGGCTGCCGGTGTCCGGCGCATCGAGGCGGTGGCGGGTCTGAATGCCTATGCGCTGGCCCGTGAGCAATCCGAGTTGATCCGTACGCTGGCCGGCAAGGCGGGCGCGCCGGTGGCGGAGTTGGAGAAGAAGCTCGATGCCTTGATGGCGCACCAGAAGGAATTGGAGAAGGCGCTCAAGGCGGCGGCCCAGCGGGAGGCGGCGGGCCGTGCGAAGGATCTGCTGGCTCGTGCCGAAACGGTGAACGGAACCCCGGCCATCGTGGCAAACCTCGGCGAATCCGACGGCGACACGCTTCAGACGGTGGCTGATGCGCTCAAGGGTTCGTTCAAGGGCGTGATTGTCCTGGGCGGGCACAGTGCCGGCGCCGTGGCGTTGATTGCTGCGGTGACATCGGACTTCACGTCCAAGGTGCAGGCGGGAAAGATCATCCAGGCCATTGCGCCGATCGTGGGCGGCAAGGGTGGGGGACGTCCCGACAATGCCCGCGGTGGCGGCAAGGACGTTACCAAGCTCGACGAGGCACTGGCAAAGGCCCGAAGCCTGCTCGGCTGATCCGGGACCAGGGTGGTTCGGACCGCGGCGTTAATGCCGCTTCAATGTCCCGAGCATTCCGCGTGTCGAACTTCATTGCGTGGGGCCGACCTTCGGGCCCCGGCTCCTGAGTTGACGCCCCGGGGTGCCTTCGGCCCCATTCCGACATGGATTGTTCCCCCGCCCGATCGCGGAACCCTCGGGAATGGCTCGAGCTGTGCCCGGGTTTTTCCGCACCGCTGGCGGAACAGGTTCACGACTGGATCCTCAACTGGGAACCTGACCTGACGGAGTCGATCAAATGGAATCTGCTCTGCCTCAGTGGCCGCAAACTGATTTGCGGGTTGAGTGCCTGCCGGCGGCACTTGGGAATCACCTTCTTCCGAGGCACGGAACTTTCGGATCCCAAGGGCCTCTTTTCCCCGGCGGGGAACAACACCCGGGTCCTGACCCTGCGAGTCACCGAGTTGGAGACGTTTCCCCGCGAGGCGTTCCGTCGGATCCTGCACGCGGCAGTTGTATTGGATTCGGATCCCTCCATTCCTCCGGTCGCCAATGTCCGCCGGGAACCATGGCCTGTGCCGGAGTTCTTTGCCGCGGAGCTGGCCAAGACGAGGAACCGCGCCGCCGCCGAAGGGTTCCGGAAACTGGCTCCCAGCTGCCAGCGGGAGTACCTGGTCTGGCTCTCCAGCGCCAAGCGTCCGGAAACCCGGGAGCGGCGCGTGGCCGAGACGTTGGCGGCCCTGGCGCAGGGTCGAAGGTGGGAACACCGGAAGCTGGCCTGAGCCCGATCGGAACGTGATGGACGCCGCCGATGAGCGGCGGCTTGTACGGGAGGATTCGAAGAGCACACTGGGAACATGTTCCTCCATCTTCGAGCGGTTCGTGGGACTGGAGCGGCTGCGGCGTTGGCATTTGCCTCCGTTTTCCTGAAAACCAGCCGGGCGGCAGACGTTGTGCCGGCAGGATGGGAGCTGGCCTGGTCCGATGAATTCGACCAGCCCAACGGCAGCGCACCGGATGCCGCCAAGTGGGTTTTGGATCTCGGGGGTGGAGGATGGGGCAACAACGAGCTGCAGACCTACACCTCGCGACGGGTGAACTCCCGCATCGAGAACGGCCGCCTGGTCATCGAGGCGCGCCGGGAGCGATTCACCGGGACGGATGGCCTCGCCCGCGACTTTACGTCGGCGCGCCTCAAGACGCTGGGGAAACACGCCGTGACCTATGGTCGAATTGAGGCATGCATCCAGGTGCCGAAGGGACAGGGGCTCTGGCCGGCCTTTTGGACCCTTGGCGTCAACCTTCCGTCGGTTGGCTGGCCGACCTGTGGTGAGATCGATATCCTCGAGAACATTGGCCGGGAACCGGACCTGGCTCACGGCACCCTTCACGGTCCCGGCTATTCAGGGGACAGGGCTATTGGCGAAACGTGGAAGCTGGGAAAGGGAACTGGGAAATCCCTTGCGGACGACTTCCATGTTTTCGCGATCGAATGGGAAGCCACTCGCCTCCGGTGGTTCGTGGATGGGCAGCACTATTTCACGCTCACACCGGCCAACCTGCCCCCGGGCGCGAAATGGGTCTTCGACAAACCCCAGTTCTTGCTGCTGAACCTGGCGGTGGGGGGCAACTGGCCCGGGTCACCTGACGCCACGACCCAGTTCCCCCAGCAGATGAAAGTGGACTATGTGAGAGTCTATCGGCGGGCGGCTTCCGAGCCAAAGTAGCCGACACGGAGGGGACGGGAGGAGGAAGGTGTTTTGGGAGGAGTAGGGACAGGGAAAGTGTCCAGGGGAGGTCCGTTGCAATGCGACCAGGCCTAGACAAAACGGGTTGGGGAGAGTCGCTTGACGCCTCCATCCCCGGCCCGTAGCGTTGGCGCCCGGTTGGTGGTCGTAGATCAATGGTAGATCCCCAGATTGTGATTCTGGTTGTTGCGGGTTCGAGTCCCGTCGGCCACCCCACCTCCCTCCTGGAAACGCGGGGCTTTTTCTGCCCGGGTCCCGTTTGCCCCCACCCGGGACACTAACAGCCTGTCCTCCCGGATTTCACCGACGGTCCACCCCGCCCCTCCGCGCTTG
>JBGAPN010000570.1:0-2652 GCA_044221235.1 Limisphaerales bacterium | reverse complement strand
GGACGGCGGAAGATTGCGGCGTGGCGTGGAACAACCCCAAACCCCATTGGCACCGATGCGCGCTCCATACGCCACGCCACTGCTCAATCATTCCAGGATCAGCTCGCCGCGCATGATCCGCCAATGGCCGGGGAAGGTGCACAGGTAGGGATAGCGTCCAGGGGTTGCCGGGGCCTTGAAGCGAAGTTCCGCGCGGCTACGCGGGTTGACCAGGGGCGTGGCGAACAGGATCCGGTCGGATACGGGGAGGTACCCCTTGGCCATTCCCTGGGGATCGGCCGCCATGCGGTCTGCCAACGCTCCGACTTCCTGCAATGAACCCGGGGCGCAAAGGACGAAATTGTGGGTCATCACATCGGGATTCTCGAAGACGATGCGGACGTCGCTGCCCGCCCGGGCCCGGAGTTCCTTCGGCGCGAACTGGAGCCCTGCCGCGGCCCGAATGATCAGTGCGTCGCCGTCGGCCTGCACGGCCTTCGTCCAGGCTTCGGCCAGTTGAACGAGGGAGGGGGCGTCGGCGGGGAGCTGGGCTTGGCCGACCGGTTGGCCGAGGGGATCAAAGAGGTAGACCGCCGGAGGGCGACCTCGGAGCTGCCGGAAGGTGATCTCAATAGCGTTCAAGCCCGGTTGGAGGTCCACCGGCACCTGCTGCTCGCTGCTCCACTGGGAATCCTGGGAGAATTGGGGAGCCCCATTCACCGCCACATCAAGGAAACCATGTTTCACGGCGAGAAGGGCCGGTTGAACAGCGTCGCTGCGAAGGAAGGTCCGGTAGACTCCGGCCCCGGGGGCGGCATCACCCGGGTTTTCGGCGTTGTACGCGACGGGCTTTGCGCGTCCGTCCGCTCCCAGCCATTGCCAGCGCAGGAGTTGGGTTCCCGGAGCCACCTCCAGCACGGGCACGCTGCGTCCGCGAACGGGCTGCGTCCCAAATCGGAGATCGGAGACCATGTGCTGGACATGGACATTCGTGGAATTGAGGGCGTGCAGCGCGTGTTCAACTTCGGGGAATCGTGGACGCAGGTGGGCGATCGCATCCACCACCTCCATTTGAACCCGGGGATGCGGGTCGGCCGCGAGCGAATGCAACCGTGCTGGGACGTCCGGGAGCCGGTCCGCTTGGTAACGGGTCAGGCGAACGGCCGCGGCGCGATGCAAGGGGGTCTGCGACCGGGACAGCCGGTCCAACAGGGCAGGGCGGACCTGACCCAGGCTTTCGGCCACGAACAGAGCTTCCAGGGCGGCCTGGTCCTCTTGGAGACGTGAGGTCACCCAGGAATCCACTGCCTCCAGGACGGAGGTTCCCTTCCGCGCCAGTTCCAGCCGGGCATGTTTCCGGATCCCATCCTGCGGCTCGTTCAACAGTTCCAGGAGTTTCGGCACTGGGGCGCCTTCGATCCGGGGCCACTCGGACTTCACGGGCCTCGCGGTGTTGACCACCCGCCAGATGCGGCCCTTGGTGTGGTTCCATCGCGCATCCCGCATCGGGTGCTGGGCGTGCCCAATGATCGCACTGCTGAAATCGGAGACGTACAGGGCTCCATCAAAACCGAATTCCACGTCGACCGGGCGGAAAGCGGCGTTGGTGGAGGTGATCAGGTCCAGGCGGCCGCTGCCCTGAACCATTCCCTGGCTGAAGTCGAATTTCGTCAGTGAGACAATGTAGGGCCCTACGCAGGCGGCCGACGCCATACCCTGCTGGTACTCGTCGGGGAAATTCGGACTCGAGATGCTCGCCGCCGCGCTGCCCTTCCCGTAGCCAACCGTCTGGGCATAGGCGAACGGATGGTAGACGCCCAAAGGCGTCCAGGTCAGGGCCAATCCGTCCAGGACCAGTCCGTCACCATACATTTGGAAGATGTTTCCGGTGCGATCGAAGGTCACCTTCCAGGGGTTGGGGGTGATGCTCTGCCATTCCGTTTCGATACGGCCGGTGCGGGGATTCATCCGGTAGGTCGTCGAGTCGAAGCCACGCACCGGCCCCCAGGGCGTCTCGAACTGCGACCGATGAAACACACCGTCGCAGAACCACACGCCGCCCACCGGGTCCGTGGCGATCATTCCGCCGTGATGGGAGTCGGTCAGGTCCAGGCCCCGCAGGGCTTCTTCGCGGGTATCCGCCCGGCCGTCGCCGTCGAGATCCCGCAGCAGCCAGTGACGGGACTGTTCGGAGACCCGGACGCCCCCGGCGACAAAGGCAACGCCATCCAGGGCGTCGAAACCCTCGGCGAAGACGGTGAGCGTGTCGGCGCGGCCGTCGCGGTTGGTGTCTTCCAGGATGACCAGCTTGTCCTCCTGGGGCTGGCCCGGAAGCGTGTGGGGAAAGCTGGGCATGGTCACCACCCAGAGACGTCCACGTGCGTCGAAGGCGATCTGAACGGGCGCACGGAGTTCAGGGAACTGCTCCTCCGACGCAAACAGGTTCACCGCATAGCCGTCGGCCACCTTGAACCCCGCCTGCATTTCCGCGGGGGATTTCACGATCCCGATGCTGTGGGTGGCGCCGCCCGAAGGAGGCACCGGCGGCGGGGCCAGGGCGATGAACGGGGCATCGGCAAAGCGGGCCGTCGGACTCGCCACCAGCTGCTGTACGAGTGCGTCCGCCCGGTCGATTCGCTGCAGGTAAAGCGGGATCTCGGCCTCGCGTTCCTC
>JBGAPN010000058.1:14718-17587 GCA_044221235.1 Limisphaerales bacterium | reverse complement strand
ACTGCGTCGGTCCCCAATCAAACCGCCGCCGCGGGTGGAGTCACCGCCGGGGGAACGGGGGAAGGTTCTGGCGTCAGAAGCTC
This sequence comes from Limisphaerales bacterium, assembly GCA_044221235.1. GTDB lineage: Bacteria > Verrucomicrobiota > Verrucomicrobiia > Limisphaerales > UBA9464 > UBA9464. The sequence goes on along the minus strand of JBGAPN010000058.1, from coordinate 17,504 downwards.
CCCGGCGTTGGCCTGGTGGGGTGGGCTGGGACGACGACGGACCTCGGGGCACCGCGGCCCTGCCGAGCGTGGTAGCAGGGACCGACTGCTTCGGTCGGAGGTTGAAAGGCATCCCGCATTCGAGGGAGGGGAGACACAGGTTCCATCTATCCAGTCCATCGCCGGCGCGATAGTGTCAGGTCGTGACTGTTTCTGCGTCGCGTTGGCTGATCCTGGCGGTGCTCGGTTCCGGACTTCTTCCGGCCGGGGCCGCCGAATTCAACCTCAATGGGCACCGCTTCACCGTGCCCGAGGGCTTTACGGTGGAGCGGGCCGACCTTCCCGGAGTCGCGCCACGCCCGGTGAGCGCCAGTTTCGATGACCAGGGACGCCTCTACGTGACGGATTCGTCCGGATCCAATGAGCCGCCGGACAAGCAGCTGCAGAATCCCACCCACCGCGTCCTGCGCCTGGAGGACACCGACGGCGACGGGGTGTTCGACAAGTCGGTGGTGTTCGCCGACAAGGTGATGTTTCCCCAGGGATGCCTCTGGCACGGCGGTTCGGTGTATGTGGCGGGTCCGCCCAGCATCTGGAAGTTTACCGACACCGACGGCGACGGCGTGGCGGACCGTCGGGAGGAGTGGTTCAAGGGCGGCACCTTGACCGGGTGCGCCAACGACATCCACGGGCCGCATCTGGGTCCGGATGGCTATCTGTATTGGACCAAGGGGGCATTCTCCGAACAGACGCACACGCTGGCCAACGGCCGGGTGCTGAAGGACAAGGCGGCGCACATTTACCGCGCGCTGCCGGATGGGTCGGGGTTGGATGTCATCATGACCGGAGGCATGGACAATCCGGTGGAAATCGCCTTCACCTCCGAGGGTGAAACGGTCTTCAGCAGCACGTTCATCGACTTCACCCAGCCGGGCTTCCGCGATGGCGTGGCCCATGCGATTTACGGCGGTGTGTACGGCAAGGAAAATGACGTCCTCGACGACGGCCGGGTAACGCGGACCGGGCCGGATCTGTTTCATCCGTTTTACGAGGCAGGTCCCGCCGCGGAGTGCGGGCTGATGCGCTACGAAGGCGATGCCTGGGGCGCCGAGTATCGGAACAACTTGTTTGCGTCCACCTTCAATCTCCACAAAATCACCCGCCACGTGCTCCGTCCCAAGGGCGCCAGCTATGCGAGTGCGGACAGCGACCTGCTGGCAGCCGGGGAAGGGGATCCGGATTTTCATCCCACCGACGTCCTGCAGGATCCCGATGGCAACTTGCTCGTGGTGGATACCGGTGGATGGTACAAGCTGTGTTGCCCGAGTTCCCAGCTGGCGAAGCCGGATGTGCTGGGCGCCATTTATCGCGTTCGCAAGACCGGCGCGCCGAAGTCGACGGGCGAGGAACGGAAGGCGCGGTTGGCCCGCCTGGTTGCCCCTCCTACGATGGACGAACAGGCGCTGCCCGTGACCGTGAAGCGCGCGGTCTGGAAGAATGATCCGAAGAATGCCCCCTGGCTGGCGGAATTGATCCGGTCCCGCGGAGCCACGCCCGAGGCCCCCCACAACGCCGCGGTCCTGCGCAATGCAGCCGAGGGCCTGGGTCGCCTTCGAGAACGTTCGGCTGTTTCGGCGCTGCTCGCCGCCGCCGGTGCGACCCAGGATCCGTTCCTGACGCATTCCTACATTTACGCGCTGATCGGCATCGCCGCTCCCGCCGAAACTCGTGCCGGTCTGGCAGCCTCGTCACCGGCCACGCGCCGGGCGGCCCTCATCGCCCTCGACCAGATGGACGGCGCCAATCTCGGACCGGTGGAGGTGGTGCCGTTCCTGAACGCGGCGGACGAACCCTTGCGCAGTGCCGCGCATTGGATTCTCGGGAAACACCCGGAATGGGGCGGAGATCTCGCCGGCTGGTTCCGGGAACAGTTTTCCCGGAAAGGCACCACCGATTCGGCTGGCTTGGAGACGCAATTGAGGATTCTGACGCAGGCTCCGGCCGGACAGCAGCTGCTGGCGGACTTGGTCACGCAGCCGGGTTATTCGGAATCGGTGCGGCTGGCATCGCTGCGGGCCATGGCGGATGCAGGGCTCAAGGAACCGCCCAAGGTCTGGCTGGATGCCGTCCGGTCGGTTCTCACGGCGCCGCCGAAGGACACCGCCGCTGGACTTCCGGTGATCTTCCGCGCCGCACGCACCGTCAGCGCCGATACCGCCGTCCAGCAAGCCTTGCTGACGGTGTCGCGGGATGGATCACTCCCCGCCAGCCTTCGACTGGAAGCCTTGGCCGCGTTGCCGGCGGGCGGACCCCTGGCGGCCGCCGATTTCACCTTTGTCCGCGGAGAATTGTCGGCGGACCGGCCCCCGGTGGTCCGGGTGACCGCTGCGGGCGTGCTGTCCCGGTCGCGCCTGGCACCGGACCAGCAGGCGGCCGTGGCCGACGTGTTGCCTGGCGCCGGACCGCTCGAGCTCACCAAGCTGCTGGGCGCCTTTGATGGCGGAGGCGATGAGGCCCTCGGCCGCAAGCTGGTAGCCTCGTTGAAGGCGTCCAAGGGCGCGCATGCCTTGACCCCGGGGCAGATCAAGCCGCACCTGGCGAAGTTTCCCGACTCCGTCCAGACCGATGCCGCATCCCTGTATGCCGAGTTGGACGCCGATGCCGCGAAGCAGGCCGAACGTCTGGAAGCCCTGCTTAAGGAACTGCAGGGGCTGGGCGGTGACACGCGGCGAGGGCAGGCGGTGTTCAACGGTTCGAAGGCGGCGTGTTCCACCTGTCACCGGATTGGATACCTCGGCGGAAACGTG
>JBGAPN010000058.1:0-14665 GCA_044221235.1 Limisphaerales bacterium | reverse complement strand
GAGCGGGATCTTCTCGAATCGCTGATTTATCCGAGCGCCAGTTTTGTCCGGAGCTATGAACCCTCCACGGTCGTCCTCAACGGCGGCGAGGAGATCAACGGCATTCTCCGACGGGAAACGGATGCTGAACTGCTGTTGGTGACCGGCCCGGGTGCCGAACAGCATCTGGCCCGCACGGACGTGAAAGAGGTTCGTCCCGGGACAGTGAGTGTCATGCCGGGTGGATTTGACCAGGCCCTGACCCGGCAGGAGCTGGCCGACTTGCTGGTGTTTGTGAAGACCGTTCGCTGGCGTTGAACACTGGGGCGGCCCTCATCCGCCCCCGCGGCCGCGGGGGCACCACCTTCTTTCGCTCCGCTGCGGAAGGGGGACGGCGAATCTTCCGGTGAATTCGGCGCGCTTTCATCTTTCCCCAATGGCGGTCTCGACGTTGAATTTCAAAACTCCCGCGGGCCGGTGCCGGTGAAGGGTTTGATCGGCGGCGCCGTCGAAGCGGGACTTCTGAATTCATGAAATTTTCCCACGCTCGTCTCAGGGACTGGAAGGTCTGGATGCTGTGCACGGTTTGGGCGCTGGTCGCGACCCCGCTCCAGGCTGCAGCGCCGTTCGAACTCAAGGACGGCGACCGCGTGCTCTTCATCGGCGACACCTTTTTTGAGCGGGAGGTGGATTATGGCCACCTCGAAACCCGGATGACCGCCGCGTTTCCGGACCGGAATGTGACCTTCCGAAATCTCTCCTGGGCGGCCGACAGCCCGATGGGACGTTCCCGCGCCAGCTTCGATTGGAACAAGTCCGAGTCCGACTGGCTCAAGCGAGTCGAGGAGCAGGTGGGACTGGTCAAGCCGACCGTGGCCTTCCTGAGCTACGGAATGACGGCCGCACTGGAAGCGGCGGCGCTGCCGGCCTCCGAGCAGACCGCCTTCGTTGCCAAATTCACCACGGACCTGGGCGCGTTGATGGACGCCATCGACCGGGTCAGCGGACAGAAGGTTCGATTTGTGATCCTCGGTCCGACTCCGGCCGGTGAATTCAACGGACGGGATGCGAAGGAGGCAGGGCGCCTCGACGCTGCGTTGAAGTCGGTGGAGAAGGGCCTTGAATCCCTCGCAGCCGCCCGTGGGGCGCGGTACCAGGGACTTTCCCACTGGCCGCCGGATTCCTTCGACTCCCGCTCAAAGCGTTCCACCGTGGATGGCGTTACGCTCACCGAGCCGTCCTATCGGTTCCTGGCGGGCTTTCTGAACCAGGAATTGTTTGACGGGGGCAAAGTGGAGTCCGGTGCAAATCTGGACCTGCTGAACGCCGCGATTCGGAAGAAGAACGAATTGTTCTTCCACCGCTGGCGCCCGGCGAACTGGACCTACCTGTTTGGGTTCCGGAAACACGAGCAGGGGCAAAACGCGGTCGAGATTCCCAAGTTTGAACCGTTGATTGTGGAGTGGGAGGGCCGGATTGCCCGCCTGCGCACTCTCAAGAGTCCTGACGCCGCCACGGTGGCTGAGGTCAAGGGACTGCTGGCCGCGGAGGCCAACCGGCAGCACCGGGATCCGAATTACAAGGAACAGCCGCAGCCCACCTTCGACATTGCCCCGGGCTTTGACGTGTCGCTCTGGGCGGAGAATCCGATGCTCTACAAGCCGATCCAGATGAACTGGGATCCGCAGGGACGTCTCTGGGTGGCCAGTTCGCGGCTGTATCCCCAGATCAAGCCGGGTCAGGACGCCGAAGACGCGGTCATCGTGCTGGAAGATACCAACGGGGACGGCAAGGCCGATCAGCATACCGTCTTCGCGGACGGACTGGTGATTCCCACGGGAGTCGTGCCCGACGGACGGGGAGGATGCTACGTCGCCGCCAGTCATCAGCTGTGGCACATCGCGGACACGAATGGAGACGGAAAGGGAGACCAGCGCACCATCGTGATGTCGAGCTTTGCACCGAGGACACCCATCACAACCTGCACACGTTGCGCTGGGGTTACGACGGTCACCTGTATCTCAACCAGTCGATCTACACCCACACCCATATCGAGACGCCCCACGGCGTGCGGACTCTCAACAGCGCCGGCATCTGGCGCTGGGATCCGGACACCTGGCGATTGGAAATCTTCACCAAGGGCGGGTGCAATCCGTGGGGCCACCACTGGGATCAATACGGGAACTCCTTCTTCACCGATGGCGCCGGATTCAAAGGGGTGTATCACGCCATGGAAGGGGCGACCTACTTCACCTACTCGGACATGCGCCGGGAGGGGGAGAGCATCAGCCCGGGCAATTATCCCAAGTTCGCCAGCCTGGAGATCGTCCACAGCCCGATGTTTCCGGCCGACTGGCAGGGCAATCTGCTGACGTGCGATTTCCGCGCCCACCGGGTGGTGCGGTTCGGTCTGACCGATGTGGGATCGTCGTTCCAAACCAAGGAAATGCCCGACCTGTTGCGATCCACCAACGTGACCTTCCGGCCCATCGACCTGCGTTTTGGACCGGACGGTGCGCTGTACATTGCGGATTGGTCCAATCCCATCATCCAGCACGGGGAAGTCGATTTCCGCGACCCGCGCCGCGACCACGAGCACGGCCGGATTTGGCGTGTGGTTTCCAAGGGCGCCCAGACGGCGGTCCGCCGCGACCTCACCAAGCTGTCCACGTCGGACCTCCTGAACCTCACCCTTTCGCCGAGCGGATGGGAGCAGGAGCAGGCCCGGGTCGTTTTGCGTCAACGGGGCGCGGGCAGCGTATTGCCCGAGTTGAAGACCTGGCTGGCGCGGCAGTCGGATCCACGCGCGAAGCTGGAGGCCATGTGGCTGGGTGAAGCGTTCGGTCAGCCCTCCTATGAATTGGTGGCTGAACTGACCGGCGCGTCGGATGAACGATTGCGCACGGCGGCCGCCCGCGAACTGCGCCACTAACTCTGACGGGCGGCCGCGGAGCGGAGCGGACCGCAGACTTCAGTCTGCTTCGGGGTGGCCGCGGTTGAAGTGTGTGGGCCTCCTGGCCTTTCCGGGCAAGGCCGGGCGTGAAGCGTCGTGAACAACGCGGACTGGCGTTTGAGGGGACCGCGGCATTGACCCAAGGTCCCGGGCGTCGACAAGATCTCGAAGATGAGTCCTGCCCAAAATCCGTCCGCGCTGGCGACGATCGGATTTTCCCGATGGGTCGGATTGGGCGGACGGTTCATCACCGTGTTGGTCGGTGCCTGGATGGTGTCCAGATGCCTCGGCGCGGGCGAACCGCAGCCGCATTGGGCCTTTCAACCCTTGTTGGAGACACCTCCGCCCCGCACGGAAAATCCCCGGTGGTGTCGCAATCCCATCGATGCCTTCATTCTGGCCCGGTTGGAGCAGGAGCATCTGTCCCCCTCGCCGGAAGCGGATCGCAATACCTGGCTGCGGCGGGTCTCGCTCGATTTAACAGGACTGCCGCCGACTGTGGAGCAGCGAGAGGCCTTTCTCCAGGATCAGAGCCCTGAAGCACGGGCAAAGGTGGTGGAATCGCTCCTGGGGTCGCCGCGTTACGGGGAACGCTGGGCGCAGCATTGGCTGGATGTCGTCCGGTATGCCGACACCGATGGATTTGAGGTGAACACCGAGCGGCCGAACGCCTGGCCGTATCGGGACTACGTGATCCGGGCGTTCAATGAAGACCGGCCGTACCACCGTTTCCTGCGGGAACAACTCGCCGGGGACCAGCTGGGAGAAGACGCCGCCACCGGCTTTCTCGTGACTGCCGCGGCCCTGTTGCCCGGACAGATCGGGCAGGATGAGCCGTCCAAGCGTTTGGCCCGCCAAGATGCCCTGTCTGAAATCGTGGCCAATACCGGCCAGACCCTTCTCGGGCTCAGCGTCGGATGCGCCCGGTGCCACGATCACAAATTCGATCCCATCTCCACGCGGGATTACTACTCATGGCAGGCCTTCTTTGCCGGAGTGTCCTATGGCGAACGGCCCATCCAGTCAGCCGAGCGTACCGAGCGACTGCGCCAAGCCGAATTGTTGCGCCCGCGCCTGGCGGAAGTGCAGGAGGCCTTGTCCCGGTTTGAGCCGCTGGCCTCCGTTTCCGAGGTGCCGCGGCGGGAAACCAGCCCGGTCAGGAACGACGAACGATTTGAACCCTTGGAGGCGCGGTTCGTGCGGTTCTCCATTCACGATGCCAACTGCCATCCGACGCTCGGCATCATCGAGCCGTGCCTGGATGAACTGGAGATTTTTTCGGCCGGGGCCGATTCCACCAATGTGGCCCTGGCCTCGCTCGGAACGCGGGTGACGGCTTCCGGCAGCCGCCAGTCCGACGCCCATCAGTTGGAACATGTCCACGACGGGCACTACGGGAATGCCCACAGCTGGATGTCCGACCAGATCGGTGCGGGATGGGTCCAGTTTGAGCTCGCTCGTCCGGTTCGGATTGACCGGGTGGTCTGGAGCCGGGACCGGGAAGGGATGTTCAGCGACCGGTTGGCCACCGCCTTCACACTCGAGGCAGGATTGACCCTGGATTCGATGAAGCGCCTCGCTGCGGTGCCGCCCCTGCGTCCGCCAGTAAATCCCCGTCGGACGGTTGACCGCTTTGCGCCGGTGACGACACGGAAGGTGCGCTTCACCATCGATGCCTGCTCCTTCATGGAGCCGTGTCTGGACGAAGTGGAAACTCTGACCGCCGAAACGCCGGCCCGCAATGTGGCGCTGGCCCGTGTCGGCACCCGGTTGATGGCCTCCGGTTCCCTCACGAATTCCCCCAGCCACCGGTTGGAGCACCTGAACGACGGACTCTACGGCAATGACCACAGCTGGATTTCCAGCGAATTGGGACGCGGCTGGGTGGAACTGGAGTTCCCGGCCCCGGAACGGATCGACCGCGTCGTCTGGAGCCGTGACCGCGACGGAAAACTGAGCGACCGGATGCCGACGGTGTATCGGATCGAAGTGCTCGACGAGTCGGGCACCTGGAAACCCGTGGCGGGCTCGGGCGATCGGAAAAAATTCGACCCGGAGGACCGCAGTCTCTCGCGGGGTTCGCTGGCCCTCCTGAGTCCCGAGGAGCAGGAGCAGGCCCGGGAGTTGGAGCGGGAACGAAAGTCCCTGGACGAGCGGATCGCCACGCTGTCGGGGGGACCGACGGTGTTTGGCGGCGTGTTCCGGGATCCCGAGGTGACCCACATCCTGCGCCGCGGCGATCCGGAGCAGCCGACCGAGACGGTGATGCCGGCTGTGTTGTCCGCCCTCGGCGACCGGCATCTGACTTCGGAAACGCCAGATCCCGACCGCCGGATGGCCCTCGGCGAATGGGTGGCGGATGCGGCCCGTCCATTGACCGCCCGGGTCATGGTCAACCGCATCTGGCAGGCGCATTTTGGCACGGGTCTGGTCGAAACCGCCAATGACTTTGGGCGCAATGGTACGCCTCCCAGCCATCCGGAGCTGCTCGATTGGCTGGCCCGCAAATTGATTCTGTCTGGTTGGTCCGTGAAGCACCTCCAGCGGCTCATCGTGGAATCCGCGACCTATGGCCAGTCCTCACACGTTGATCCGGCGGCCCAGGCGAAGGACTCCCGGGTGAAGTGGCTCTGGCGCTTTCCCTCCCGGCGTCTCGAAGCGGAGACACTGCGGGACTCCATCCTGGCGGTGAATGGGCGGCTCGATTTCCGGCAGGGAGGCCCCGGGTTCAATCTCTTCAATTCACGCGGCGGTCTGAACGGTTTCCCACCGATCGAATCCTTTAGTGGCGATGGTCTCCGGCGCCTCGTCTACGCCCACAAGGTGCGCATGGAGCGCGACGCTGTGTTTGGTGTCTTCGATTGTCCCGATGCGGGCCAGAGTGCTCCGGCCCGTCGCCAGTCCACGACCCCGATCCAGGCGCTGAACCTGTTCAACAGCCGCTTCACCCTGGAGGAGGCGGCGGCGTTTGCGGCGCGGGTCCAGCGCGAGTTGGGACCGGCGGCATCCTCCGGGGACCAGATGCGGCGAGCCTACGTTCTCGCACTCTCACGTGAGCCGGAACCGGACGAACTGGCGGCGCTGGAACCGGTGGTGCGGGAACAGGGACTTCCTGTGTTATGCCGGGCGCTGTACAACAGCAATGAATTCCTGGTCCTCCCATGAACCTGATACCGCCATCACGCGCGACCCGGATGCGTCCCGAGGACCTCTCCGCGACGGGGGGGCACCTACTGGACCGGCGGGCATTTCTGGGACGGACCGCCACTGGGCTTGGAGGCATCGCGCTGACGTCGCTGCTGGGATCACAGGGACTTCTGGCGGGGAATCGTCCGGTCATCGACAGCGCCCATCCCTATGCGCCCCGTCAGCCCCATGTTGCACCGAAGGCCCGGAACGTCCTGGTGATCTTCTGCGCTGGGGCGGTGAGCCAGTTGGAAACCTGGGATTACAAACCCGAGTTGATCCGGTTGGACGGCCAGCCGCTGGCCGGCGGACCGGCGGTCACCTTCCAGGGACCCGCCGGCAACCTGGCCCGGCCGCAGTATGCGTTTCGTCCCTGCGGGCAGACGGGCAAGATGGTGTCGGACCTGGTCCCGCACCTGGCGGAGTTGACCGACGAGATTGCCTTCCTTCATTCGCTCACCAGCAAGACCAACACCCACGGGCCTGCGGAGAACTTCCTGTCGACGGGGTTTGTTCCGGACGGGTTTCCCAGCATTGGAGCGTGGGTGAGTTATGCGCTGGGCAGCGAGAATCAGGACCTCCCGGCGTTTGTGGCCATTCCGGACCCGCGCGGGGTGCCGCAGGCGAGCGTGAACAACTGGGGACCCGGGTTCCTGCCGGCGGATTTCCAGGGAACCCCGTTCAGTGCCAAGGACCCGATCCGCAATCTGGTTCCTCCGGCCGGGGTCAGCGCGGCCGAGGACCGGGCGGCCCGGGACGTGTTGCGCCAGATGAACCAGCGGCACCTGGAGCAGAATCCGGCTGACAGCAGTCTCGCGGCCCGGATTGCCAGCTATGAACTGGCGGCGCGGATGCAGCTCAGCGTCCCGGAAATCAGCGACCTCTCGACCGAGCCGGCGAGCGTCCTCCGGGAATACGGTGCGGATGACCCTCAGGACCCAATCAAGGCCGCATACGCCCGGAACTGCATTCTGGCCCGGCGGCTCATCGAGCGCGGGGTTCGCTTTGTGCAGTTGTTCAATGGGGCCTATGCGAGCGGTGGGGCCCTGAATTGGGACGGCCACAACAAGCTCAAGGAGCAATATGACGTGCACGCCCGGATCATGGACCAGCCTTCCGCGGCCCTGATCCGCGACCTGCGCCGGCGCGGTCTGCTGGCGGATACCCTGGTCGTGTGGTGCACGGAATTCGGACGCATGCCGATGTTCCAGAAGGGGGCGCAGGGCCGTGACCACAATCCGGACGGCTTCACCTGCTGGCTCACCGGCGCGGGCGTGAAGGCCGGTGTGAGCCATGGCGTCACCGATGAACTGGGACGCAAGGCGGTCGAGGATGTGCTCTCCATCCACGACCTGAACGCCACCATCCTGCACCTGTTGGGCCTGAATCACGAGGCGCTGACCTTCGAGCATAATGGGATCCAGCGGCGGCTGACCGATGTGCATGGCCATGTGATTCGGGAGATCCTGGTCTGAGTCGACGGGATCCCGCGGGGAGTCAGTTGATCCTTTTCTCCCGTTCGGAGCTCCCCCTACGCTGCGGCTGTGGGCGATTTCATTGAGCTTCGGGACGGCCAGGATGCGCTGGCGATTGTGTATCCCCAGTTGGGGGCGTGGTTGACGCGGTATGCGCGGCGGTTGCCAGGGAAAGGGTGGGTCGATGCCCTGCATCACGACGATGCCGTGGTGGCCCGGTATCCCGACCGCATGTGGGCGGGTTCGCCAGTGCTTTTCCCGCACGTCAGCTACAACGTGGTGGACGGCCAGGAGGGACGATACCGTCTGGACGGCACGGTCTACGAATCGCCCCAACATGGATTCGGACGACGTGTTCCCTGGAGCGTTGTGGAACACTCCGGGTCGTCGGTGACCCTGGAATTGACCGACTCCGGAAAGACCCGGCCAAGCTATCCGTTCGCCTTCCGGCATCGGCTCACCTATTGGCTGGAAGGAGGCCGGCTGGTGTGGCGTCAGGTGGTGGAGAACCGGGACTCCCGTCCCATGCCGTTCAGCGCCGGATTCCACCCCTATTTGCGCGTGCCCTTGGCCGGAACGGAGCGGAACCAGTGTGGTGTCCGACTTCCGGACTGCCGGAGATTCCGGCCTTTGGACAAGGCCAGCCGATTCAGCAGCGAGCCGGTCCGGGCGGGGAACCTGAGTGTGGCGGACGATGCCAGCGGGACCGTGTTTCTCGGGGACCTGTCCGCTCCGGAAGTGGCCTTGGTGGATCCGTCGTCAGGCGTGGAAGTGGCGCTGCACTTCGGCGCCAATCCTTCCTACCGATTCCTGGCGTTGTGGGCGCCGGACACCCACGCGCCGTTCTATTGCGTGGAACCCTGGACCGCGTTGCCCAACTCCTTGGGACGTCCCGATGGCGAAGTTATTGTGTTGGCGCCCGGGCAGGCCTTCGACGCCACCCTTGCGTTGGAAGTGAGGGAAACGTCGTCCCGCTGAATCGTCGTCGCAGCGCGGGACGCGCGGAAACCGCCAATACCAAGCCGGGGCGCGGATTACCGCCGATCCTCGGCGAAACGGAAGGGCGGCTTCCCGGTGAGGTCGGTGCTGGCCAGCGAAGGACACCAGTATCGCTCCACATGGGCGACCACCAGGTCGGTGCCGGTGAAGTGATCCACGCCGGGCGGGCGTTCGGGATTGTACATGGTGTCGGTCATGTCGCGCAGCAGGGCGACGTCGACACCGAGGTTGACCAATTGCCGGATGGCGAAGGGGCGTCCCAGCACGCACATGTTGAGATGCACGCCGCACAGGATCACATGCTCAATGCCATGTTGTTTGAGCAGGTTCCAGGTCTCCTGACCGTTGTCGGTAAGGGCGTCATTGGGTGCGAGTTCCAGCGTGGCGATCTGGCGGGTCCAGGCTTCGCGAACCGTGCACTTGGTTCCGGTGCAGGAGCAGCCCATGTCGGTGTCATCGACAGGCAGCACCCCCTCGTGGCGGGCATCGGTCCAGCACCAGGCGGTTCCCCAGCGCTCCGCAGTGGCCAGGGGAACCGGAGTGGGTACGAAGGGAGCCGATTGGGCGTTCCGGCGTTGCGGGGTGTCCTTGTAGAAACCGGTCACGCTGCTGGGCGCGTGAATGATGAACATCCCGCGCTGCCGGGCCTCCTTGAGCAGTGCGTTCATGGGGCCGGCCAGTTCTCCGACCCGGCGGGAGGCGGACTTGCACCAATGATCATCCCACATGTCGCAAATGATGATGGCTGTCCGTTTTGGATTCCATTGGGCTGTGCGTTCCACGGCGTTGGTGGATCCGGAGGAAACCGCCGGCCGCGAGCGTAAATGGACGGTCAGGGGGGCGGCGGAATCAGCAGCCATGGCGACGGTGAGGGAAAGCAGGGCGGCGCCGAGCCACCCTCCACAGACGAGGGCGATCCGTGATTGGGCGACGGAAGACCGAGGGCGTTCTGGGATGATGGTGATCCGAGTATACCGTCGACCGTCCCGAAGTGAAACGGGAAATCTGAAGTCTGAACAAACGGGAACGAGGCGACGCAGGGCTCGACTGAAGTTGGGCCCGTACCACGTTGCCTCGAGTGCTGGCCTTTCGGCCCTGCCGCGATGCCTTTCGAAATCCGTTCGACCGGCTAACCGCGGTTAAAAGTCCGGCAGCCTCAGTTCAGAAAAAGACAAACCGTTCCGGAACCACGACGATGTCCGAGGGGCGCAAATGGAACGGCGTGGTCTCGGCGTAGTCCAGGGTGTCTTTCACATTGATGACAAAGGTCTTCTGGATTCCATTGATCTGGCGAATGACCTGAACTTTTTTCAAGTCGGCCCGATTCGGATCGTAGCCGCCGGCTTCCATGATGGCTTCGATGACGGTGACTGAGCGGTTGACCAGCACCTTGCCCGGGCGGAGTACGGCTCCGGAGACGAACACCGGGAAGGGAGCGGAGACGACAGAGACGGTCACTTCCTTTACGACCAAGTCCGGCCCATATTCCTTGAGCAATTCGGCCTCGAGATCCTTGGGAGACTTACCGATCACTTTGAGGTCTCCGTGCTGCCCAAGGTTGAGCTGTCCATCGACCCGGATTTCCTGGGTCAGGTTCAGGTTGGGAGCGCCGGGAAACGAGACCTTGAGCTGATCCCCGACTTGAATCCCCGTTCCGGCATACGGGGCGGCATCTTCGTCGGTCGGGGAGGGAAGGGGTTTGTGGATGCAGCCGCCGGTGGCCATCGCCGTCAAAAAGAGCACCACGGCCCACAGTCGATTGAAGCCGGGTGTCCGTCGGCATAAGGGCCCGGGTTTGGGTGGACCGGGCGTGAAGCAGGAAAGATTCATGCCGCTTGGAGCCTTCGCATCCAGGGCAGCGAAATCAACCCCCAACTTCCCCGGTGCCGTAGGAGGATTCCAGTGGTTCCGATAGGGGGTTAACCTACTGGTGAGTCGTTGATTCGGTGGAGCTCGTTTGCGAGGCAGGCCTGAGGCATTCCATTCCGTCCTTCAGTGCCTCATCGAGAATCTGGGCCACCACTTTGTGCCCATGCGAAGTGAGGTGGCCTTCATTTGGGTGGAACCACGGCTCTGGGTGCGATTCCGTCTTGAGGTGTCGCCTCATCCCTTCGACCACGTCGATCACCGGGATTTTCTGTCGTTCCGCGACCTTCAGGACAGAACGGTGGCAGTAGGTTTGATACTGGCCGGTTGCCGAAAACGGGTTGTCGAGCACGGTGCGGCTTCCCAATACCGCAAGCACCAGGGGAACACCTTCGTTGAGACAGTCCTGCTTGATCCGTGCGAGAAGGTGATCAAAGAGAGTGACCGAAGGCCCAAGTACGGTCTCGAATTCAACATGCAAATCCGGCGTCGGGAGCAGACGGCTGATCAGCGCTGCGATATTTGATTTTTCCTCGAGAGTCTGGCGCCACCGGTATCGGCTGCCCGGTCCAATAACCATGTCAGCCGGTCTTGGATCGACCGCTGCCGCCTCTTCCGGTCCGGGAATCAACCGCAAAACCAGTGCTTCGTTGGTCCAATCGAACCGGGGCTTGAGTGCGGAGACTTGGAGAGGCTTGAACCGAAGATTATCCAAAAGGTCGTTGCCCAAATAGACGACCAACAGCAGAAGGGCTGGGTGGGTCGGGAGCACCTCGGACTCGATTAACAGAAGCTCTTGATCGGTGCTGTAGCCGGGCACCCCGAAATTTCGGATTCGCCTGTCGCCTTTTTTGGTTAAGGAGCGATGCGAAGGTTTGGTCATCGTTGACGCCCAAACCGAACGTGAAGCTATCGCCGACCACCGCTATCGAGTTCGACCCCAGCAGAACCCTGGTCGGATCGAAGCGAAATCCCGAGGAATCGGTCCGATACGTCACCAGGAAATCCCGGTGGGCATGTCTGCCCGTCCAATTGGGGGCCATCGACCAGCCTCGAGTTGGGTTCCGCTGAATCATTCCGGGCTCCAGTTGGTCGCTGCGGGCGACCCAGCGACCTTTGGCTCCCAGAATCACTTCGACGAGTGTGAGTCCGAAAAGAAGAGAAAGGATGGAAGCCAGCAGGCGGCCAAACTTTCGGGTGGATGCCGAGGATGTCCCCATGGGTATGTCGCCTCCGTTTCGAAGCCGTACTTGGCGGATGAACGTATAAAAAAAAGGCGACGTGCCTGAAGCACGTCGCCTTGATCAAGTCAGGGGATTCCGTATCAGGCGGTCACCCGGCGACGAGCGAGACCGAGAACCGTCAATCCCAGGCCCATCAGGCAAACCGTCGCACCGCCGTCCGGAACGCGGCCCACGATGTTGTCGTTGCCGCACTCCATGGTGAACTTGAAGAGGGCACCACTCAGTTCGGCGTCACTGAGGAAACTCAGGTCAAGACCGCCCAAGGCGTAGCGCTGTCCTCCGGTGAGTCCGTTGTAGTTGGCCGTACCAAGATCGGTCTGCGTGGCAGTTCCGGACGCCACCTCCGTACCTCCGCTGGCCCATGTAAATGGGTTGGCCTCGTCATTGATCCGATAATAGGCGGTCAGCTGAGTAGTAGATTCGGTGAGGGAATAAACCTTGTAATTGAGGTTTGCGAGCCCTTGGTTCGCGTCCGTGCCGGCGCCATTAAACGTTCGACCGGTGAAATGGATCACATAGTCATACTTGTAGGTCGAGTTCGACACCGTAAACAGGCCGTCGCTGGATCCGGAATAAACGTCCGTTCCCCAAGTAGCGTTTCCATTGACATCGATAAAGATGTCGCCTGAATTTTGGCCAGAGTTACCCGCCTGAAAATTGAATCCGCCGATGATGCTCAGGGACTTGCCGTTGAGGTAGATTGCCTCCAAGTCCCACGATTGATTGGAGATCGTACCTGGTTCCGTTTCGTTATCTTCCTGAATTCCAGCTCGGGAATCGGACCCGAAATTGTTCCCGGCGACCTTGTCGAAGATCGTAATGTCCGTCGCAAAGGCTCCGAACGCTGCGAGCAATCCGCACAAACCCAGTGTGCTTTGAATGCCCGTTTTGGTGTGTTTCATTTTAAATGAGTGAAAAATCAGCTGACTGTACTGCGACTAACCTTTTTCTATGGAAGCGAAAACTATGCCATGCGTGGCTGATCGCGAGAGTGATGATTGTAAGATGTTGATAATCAATCGATAAATGGAATGGTCTTGCTTCGTGGCGTTCCGTAAGAGCGTCAACTCGTCCAACACGATTTTCCATCTGGCGGTTCTTTGTAACGGATTGTCATGTTCGTAAGTAATTGAAGGACAGTGGTTAGCTGTTGAATCGTGCTTTCTGTAAGCCGTGTCGGAGATTTTGACAGCTCGATGCTAGGCTACCGGACGCGTGTCTTCCGGGAACATTCGGAGGACTTGTTGGTGGCTGTCATTTTTGTAATGTATTGATGTAAAGACGGTTAACTGAAGACTGACCCGCCGTGTTGACTGGCCCGTCAACCAGATCGCTGAATTGACGCCCAACGTCTGGAACGCCTCACGGAACCGTTGGCATTCCTCCAGCCTGCCACGCTGCAACCCCGCCTGAATCGACACGGTTCCAAAACGGATCGGCCCGAAACGCAAAAAGCAAAAAGGGCAGGGAACAATTCCCTGCCCTTTCTGTGCGGATCGAAACCAACCTGCGCACTAGCCGGCCTTGTTGTCTTCCAGCATCTTTTTCGCTTCAGGGATAAAGGGTGCCTTGGGATCCAGCGCGATCGCCTTCTCCAGTGCGGATCGGGCCTCAGGGAGTTGCTTGAGTTTCAGGTATGCTGACCCCAGCTGGAAATGAACTTGGGCATCCTTGGGTTGATTCCGGGCGACTTCCGAAAATAGTTGTACGGCATACCGGTAATCGCCACGACGGAAGGCCAGTCCTCCCAGCGATTTTGCCAATGCATCATCCTTGGGAAGGGCCGTTCTCGCCTTGGTGGCCAGTTCGTAAGCCTTGGCATCGTTGTTCAGGTGGTCGGCGAGAAGGATTGCCAGTTGGCGGGTCGAAAGGACGAAGGAGGGATTCTGTTGAAGGAGCTTCTCATGGATTCCCTGGGCTCCCTTGTAATCCCCCTCCTTTTCCAGCTGCAGCGCCTTGGCAAACAGCGCTGGGCCGCTGGCAGGATCGGCCTTTAGCGCCGTATCGATTGCTGATTGCGGGTTGGTCCCAATGGCCGGGTTCATGGAAAACTCCACCAATTGAATGAACGCTTTGCCGGCGTCTGCACGGCTCGAATTCGGGCCGATCCGGAGGGCATAGTTCATCTGGTCCACTGCGTCCTTGAGGCGGCCGTTGCCGAATGACGCAAGGGCAAGATCGGCCCAGACGGAGGGCTGATTGGTCAGTTGGCGGGCGCTGCTTTGGAGAAGTCCAATGGCGGTGACCGGGTCCCCGGATCGGAGCGCAATCCGCCCCAACGTCTGACTGACGTAGGGATCGTTAGGCGATAACTTTTGAGCACGACGGGCCAGTTCATTGGCCTTTGAGGGATTGGAATCCACTTCCAATGCCGCCAAACGGGACAGGGGTTCGAGGGCGTCTGGATTGACCTTGATTGTAGCCTCGTACGTTCCCTTGGCCTTGTCGATCTGCCCGGAGTCTTCGTACGCCTTGCCCAATCGAAGCAGGGCGAGGAAATCCTTCGGGTCATCCTTGATCAGTTTCTCCAGACCCGCGATCAGTACCGGGCCTGCCTGGGTGGTCGCTTGCCCCAGGACAGCCAGGCGTTGTTCAGCCTGCTCCTTGCCATTGAATTTTGAGGGGGATTTTGCGGCTTTCGTCAATGCCTGGGTGGCGGCTTCGGTGTGGCCCATCATGTAGTGGGTCATTCCCAAGTGGTAGGCCACCTCAGGTTCCTCCGGGAGCTTCTCCTGGGCTTCCGTCAGCAACCGGAGTGCCTCCGCGTAATTGGCCCTTCGATATTCCAGCCACCCCAGCGTATCTGCAATGGGTGCCGAATCGGGAGCCACTTGACGGGCTTTGGTTGCATAGCCATGGGCGGCATCAAGCTTCCCCTTATTATCCGCCAGGAGGACTGCCAGATTATTGAGCGCCAATGCGAAGTCTGGACTCGTCTTGAGAGCATCCTCGTAGGCTGAAAT
>JBGAPN010000569.1:0-4668 GCA_044221235.1 Limisphaerales bacterium | reverse complement strand
CGCCGCGGAGTGTGATCCCAATTACACGCCGTCCAACTACCAGACCATGGGAATCAGCTATCAATACAACGGAGGGCAACTGACGGTCCCGTCGGGGGGCGGTTTCCTGCTGTTCGACAATGCCCCGGTGGTTCCCGAGACCCTCGCCGGTCGGACCGAGGGCTGGGTGCCCGAACCGACACGGTTCATTGTCATGTATGAGCCCCCGGCGCGTCTCTACGGATGCCCGGAAACGGGTCCCCGCTGGTTCCAATGGCATTTCAGCTCGGCGGGTCCGGTTGAATATGTGGATCCGCGCCGGGCTCCGGCACGGTTCATTTCGCCCGTTCAGTTTGCAGATGGCCACGTCAAACAGCACAACTTCACGCGATCGCTGGCAACGGACCCCCTCCACCCCTACGAGGCCACCTCGGACTGGATGTGGTACAAGGGCAAGTGACGGGACGGATCGTGGGGAGGGTGGTGGAGGCCGTTCCCGCTTCGGAGGACCTGAGGTTGGGACATGGAGGGGCGGTGGGCAGGAGGGCCTGGCGTTCTCTCCTCCTGATCGGCAGGACTGGCATGGACGGGTTCTGCGATCCGAATTTGACCCAAGGATAATGTCCAGCATTGATGCCGCGCGAATCCCACGGTAAGAGCGGCGCCTTGATGGCTGAATCCGCCGCAACTTCGGGGTCTTCCGCATCGCCAGAGCCCCTCCCTGCCGCTCCGTCGCTTACAGAGCTCCGGGTTCCCATCACCCAACTCGCCCGGGTTCACGAGGTCCTGGCTCGGGCCTGGGGAGAGGCCGGGGTCGGCGGGCAGGAGCTCCAGGGCCTGTTCGCCTCCGGCGTTAAGGTTTCCTGCGTCGCGTGTGGTCTGGGGATCACCGGCGCGGATCTGCTGGAGTTGGCAATGGGCGGTGACGAGGGCGGAAAGCGGAGCGGCCTGCCTCCAAAACTGGAACGGCTGGGACTCGGCTATATTGTGCCCGAAACGGCTGTGAATCGCGTTTTCAAAGTGGAGATTGTTTCCCCGGGCAGATTCGACCCGGTTTGGATTCTGGGACGTTCCCAGCAGCTGTTGGAAGGGCGATCCGGACTGCGTTTGCCCCTGCCGGGCGCGCTTTCCCCGGAAACCCGCAGGGCAACCCGCCGGTTGGCCTTGATCGCTGTGGCAACCTTCTTCGTCGCCTTTGTGGCCTATCGGTTGGTGTTTTTCGCTCCCAGCCCATCCCATTCGTCCAGCCCAAGTCCCCTTCGGAGTGGAGCCCGCGTCCATCGATCCAACCCAGCGATAAGGGTTGGAGGAAGGTTGGGTGAAGGAGCGGGCCCCCGGGTCCCTGGTGCATTTTGTGGTCTGAAAGCGGCATTGAAGCCGGAGACCGGATTTCCCAGTCTGGACGTCTGACATGAACGAGTCGTCTTATCTCGACGAATTACTGGCGTCGCGGGCGGTGGGTGCCCGCCGATCCATCGAACCGTGCACTGTGGTGATCTTTGGCGCCTCGGGCGATCTTACGGCCCGGAAGTTGATCCCGGCCCTCTATCATCTCGCTTTGGAGAAAGCGCTGCCCACGCCGTACCGGATCATCGGCTTTGCGCGACGGAAAAGGACGATGAGACCTTCCGTTCGGAGGTATTCCAGGCCCTGACGCAGTTTTCGAGGACCAAGCCGGTGGACGAAGCGGTCTGGCGGGCCTTCGCATCCAATCTTCACTATTGTCAGGCGGACATCTCGGATCCGACGGATATCAGCACCTCAAGAGCATGATCGAGGGAGCCGGTCACGAAAAGCTGAAGACCAATCTGCTCTTTTACCTGGCCACCAATCCCAGCCAATTCGGCGAGATTGCCGAGAATCTGAGCAAGGCCGGCCTGCTGGAGAAGTGTGAAAACGGCGGATGCATGCAGCGCCTGGTGGTGGAGAAACCCTTTGGGCACGACCTTCCGAGCGCCCAGCAGCTGAACGCCGAGTTGATTCGCCACGCGCACGAAAACCAGATTTTCCGAATCGACCATTACCTGGGGAAGGAAACCGTCCAGAACATTCTGACCTTTCGCTTTTCCAATGGCATTTTTGAGCACTTGTGGGACCGCGACACCGTGGACCATGTGCAGATCACCGTGGCTGAAAAGCTGGGGGTGGGGACCCGTGGCGGCTATTACGAGGAATCGGGCGCCATGCGGGACATGGTGCAGAACCACGTGCTGCAGGTCCTGTCCTTGGTGGCCATGGAACCGCCCGTCTCGTTGGAAGCGGAGTCGGTCCGCGATGAAAAGGTCAAACTGCTCAAATCGATCCGCCCCATGACGCCGGCCGACATCGCCCGGAACGTGGTTCGCGGCCAATACTTTGCCGGCGAGGTGGATGGGGAGGCCCGTCCCGCCTATCGCAGTGAACCCAAGGTCAATCCGAAATCCAACGTGGAGACCTTTGTCGCGATGAAACTCTGGATCGACAACTGGCGCTGGAGCGGCGTTCCGTTCTACGTGCGAACCGGGAAAAACCTTCCGGTCAGTGCGAGCGAGGTGCGGGTTCAGTTCAAGCCCGCTCCCAACATCCTGTACGGGGCCAAGAGTGACATCCACCTCGACCCCAATTCCCTGACTCTCCGCCTGCAACCCAATGAAGGCATCGCCCTCCGCTTCAACGGAAGAGTGCCGGGCGGCGGAACGAAGCTCCAGCCGGTGCGGATGCAGTTTCGCTATGACACCGAATTCGGCGCCTACACTCCCGAAGCCTATGAGCGCCTTCTGCTCGAGGCGATTGCCGGTGACGCCACGTTGTTCATCCGACGCGACGAGGTGGAGACCGCGTGGGGCATTGTGGATTCCATCCGCCAGGCCTGGATCGACCGCCCGCTGACCAACCGGGAGTTCTATCTGGCCGGTACCTGGGGACCCACGGCGTCTGACGATCTCCTCGCCGAAGACGGACGGGAATGGAAGCATCCACAACCCCAAAATAGGGTGCCTCCTTTTCGGTGGATCAGATCCTCATGGTCCCCGCCGGGATGTTGAGAACAGGGCAGTTCGCCTGATGGAGCACCCGTTCTGAGGTCGATCCGCGGAGTCCGTCGAGGAATCCATCGGGGCCATCGGTGGTCATTACGATCAGGTCTGCCTTTTGGGAGGAGGCTGTTTCGAGGACAACGGAGACCGGGTCGCCGGGCCTCGTGGTCGATTCCCAGGTCCACCCCGAGTTGATTGGCAGCCGAACCACCGGTGCCTCGGCCGCATGGCCGACATGGAGCAGCGTGACGTGTCCTGACGGAACCTGGAGTTGATGGATGAGGCGCTGGACGGCTTCAACGGCCGGCTGCGGTCGCGGCTTTGTTGTGACGGGGAGAATGTTTCGCAGTGATACCGTTCCATCCTGAAGGGGAGACGAATCCAGCGGCTCCGTGCATGTAAAACAGGGTCATCAGTCCCGAATCCCGGGCGATCGGTTCCCCGACGTGCCGGTGAAGCCAGCCCATCCGCCCTTCGTGGGCCCGGACTGCGAGAACGATCAGGTCGGCCGGATGATTTTCCAGGAACGTGAGGCACGCACGAACCGGGTCGGCCCCTTCGGAAATCACTTTGCGGACATCAATGCCAAGTTCCGCCACGGCCCCGCGATGGCTGTCCGAAGAGATGAGTCCCCATTTTACCAAGGTGTCGCGAACTCCAGGGAACTCATGCCAGTCGGCGTGGGGATTGTCGGCCACGTGCAGCATCCGGAGCTTCGCATGTGTGACCAGGGCCATCTTCAGGGCATGTGCGAAGGCGACTTCACTGGCGGCGGAGAAGTCGGACGGGTGGAAAATACTCTCAATCTTGAGGGAAGACCTGGGTTCGGAGTCACTCATGGCGGCTCCGGCTTTGTTGCCAGTCTGTGAACGCGGTGACCAGCCCCAATTCTGAGTTGTCAGGAAGGCTGGGGTACCGGCGTCACCGATTCCCGGCCGTCGAGCCGGATCGGAGTGCGGTTGGATCTCCGTGGGACGCTTCTGGCTCTTCGCGGCCTTCGGACTGGATTGAGTTGAGGCCCTGGGCTGCCGCTGCTTGCTCCAAAGGTGGGGTTTGTTAGGGTAAACCCGGATGTATTCACTGAGGACGGCGCTCGCTGCCCTGGCCGTGTGGCTGGGATGTTTCCCGGCTTTGGGCGCACAGCAGAACTTCGATTTTTCGACCAATAAACCCGGGCCGGTGCCTGCCGGGTTCAAGTCATTTGTCGCGGGTGACGGGAGGCCGGCCGATTGGAAAATCATCCTGGCCGATGTCCCGTCGCAGTTCGCCCCGCTCATCGGAGACCGGCCGGAAACCAACCGCGTTCCGGTGCTGGCACAGCTTTCCGAAGATCCGACAGACGAGCGGTTCCCCGGGTTGTATTACGACCAGGATCGGTTTGGGGATTTCATCTTCACCACCCGCCTTCGGTTGGTTGGGGGTGTTCGGGAACAGATTGCCGGAGTCGTGTTCCGACTTCAGGACGAGAAGAATTTCTACGTTGTCCGGCTCAGCGGCCGGGGAAACATCCGGTTCTACAAGTTTGTGGATGGCCATCGTACTGACCCGATTGGAAACGACCTTCCGGTTCAGGCTGGCCAATGGTACGAGCTTACCATCAAGGCGGCGGCAAACCGGATTGACGTCCTGCTGGACGGCAAGCAGGTCATTCCAACCCTGAATGATCCTTCGTTTG
>JBGAPN010000057.1:0-17759 GCA_044221235.1 Limisphaerales bacterium | reverse complement strand
GGACCTGAAAATCCTCCTGTCCTGCAACGGCTGCAGCAGGCGACCCGACAAACACCCGTCCTCCAATGACCCAAGCGAACTCGGGATGTGGAACGTCATGCCGGGTTCCGTCGGACATGAAGATCCCAAACGGCCGAAAGGGCCGCGCCTCCAACAGATCCTTCAGGTTTCGACCGGTGATCATGACTGTTCGTTAGTCCCGCGTCCGTGCGGGCACAAGTTCAAAGTGGATCGCGAAAATTGAGAGGAGACATCCATCATCGCCTGTCCAGAAACTCAGTGGAATCTTGCCTTCGGACAGGCTATCAGGGGTCAACGTGTCGCCGCCCCCTCACCGACTCCATGTCCCACCTGGGACAGGGAATCGGGAGACTGTCCCCTCTTACCGCTTACCCTTTCCCTTTCCCTTGGCTGCACTCCCTCAGCTCCCGCCGCACCACCAGCTTCAGTCCCGACCACACCTCGTCCACGGCGCAGACCTTCACATCCACCCAGCCCAAGGGAAGCGCCAGTTCCCGCACCACGTCCTCGGTCACGGTGGTGGGAACCTTGGACGTCTTCTTGGGCCAGGAAATCCAAACCATCGCCTCCGGATTGAGGGACCTCCGGAGGGCGCGTAGATGGGAGTCGAGGACCGTGCGCTCGGTCACGAACACATGGACCAACGCGGTGGATTTCCCCGCTTTCGGTTCAAACACCACACCGTCCGGCAAGGGTTCCAGCAGGGATCGGTAATGCGCCGGCGGGTCCACCACCACGGCGTGCATGGATGGTTTGAATCCCAGCTTTCGGGCCAGGGGGGTGCCCGAGTAACCGGCAGAGGATGCAGCCATGTCTGCAATGGAACCCGGAGCGGGTTTCCAGGGGAAGCGTCCGATTGAGTTCAGGAACTAGTCCGCTGGCTTAGCCGACTCCAGCAGGTTCCCGGCTTGCGGGTCCGCACGATGCTGATACTCGTCGTTGGCGTCGGCCCAACCCAAATGCTCCGATCTACGGACATCCTGCCCATGCTCCCTCACACCCTCTCCGTGTTCCGATTGCCTGCGTCGTCCCCCAACCGATCCCGCTTCCGCGACCGGACCTGGTCCCTGCTCCTGGTGCTGGTCGTGGGATGGGCCGCAGGCTGTGCCAGTTCCAGCTCCAGGTCCCGGGGCAGTTCGGGAACCGGCACCGGCGGACGGTCTCCCGAGGAGTTCTATCGCACGACGCCCGCGCCCTCGACGCCGCCGGCATCCGCACCGAAACCCACCGGTTCGGTCTTTCAGGGAAAGGCGACCTTCTATGGGGCGAAATACCAGGGTCGCACCACCGCCAGCGGGGAGAAGTTTGACAAGGACCAGATGACGGCCGCGCACGAAACGCTCCGATTCGGAACGGTGGTCCGGGTCACGAACATCGAGAACGGCCGCAGCGTAACTGTCCGGGTGAATGATCGCTTCAAGCCCTTCGACGGGCGGGTCATCGACCTCAGCGAATCCGCCTTTGCACAAATCGCCCCCGTTGCCCGCGGCGTCGTGCCGGTGACCATCGAAGTCCTCTCGACGCCCGGAATCGCGGTACGGTGAGGCCGCGATTGGTGGATGGGGTGAGGGCCCACATCCGGCCTTCGGCCACCTCCCTTCCGCCACTTCGCTCTGGAAGGGAAGGGTTGGGGTGAGGGCTATCCGGTTTTTCCAGCTTGGGAGGGAGGGGTGGATTCCCGGATCGGCCAGAGTTTGCTCATGGTCCAGGACACGGCGAGGCCGACGACACAGCCCAAGAGCACCTCGCCTACCCGGCGCACACCGATCTCCAGGGCCGTAATCTCGGACTGATGCGTCATTCCGGCTGCGATGACGATGGCGGCGGTAATGGGGGCCTGGCGCCACATGACCTGAACGCGGACCACGTAGGTCGAAAGCAGGACCGTCACGGCGAGAGCCAGCGGAAGTTTCCATTCCTGGGCGCCGCCGACGATGAGGAAGAGCATGCCAATGGTGCAGCCCAGGAATGCGTTGATGAGGCGGCCGCGGAAGGTCTTGGCGGCCTGTTTGATCACCGGATCGCTGGCGGCGATCATCGAGCTGATCGCCCAGATGGGATTGAGATTCGCAGCCAGATGAAGCACCAGCCAGAGGAGGGTCGTCGCGATGAACACATTGAGCGCGAAGTGCACCCCCACGAGGTCGTCCTCCAAAAACCGTTTGGTGAACTTCACTCGGCCGTCCCCTTCCCAGGACTCGAAGGTGCGGAACCGTCGTGGGCGGTCCGGCGGCTCGCGCGTCGTTGCCTGATGATCTGCAGCTGTTGCTCCTGAAAGCCCTGCGCCACGGTCAAGAGAACCCCGGTGGACCACGCGAAACCGAGCAGCCCTGCGGTGGCCACCATGCAGCCCTGCGGTGGCCACCATGCCCTCGAGAAGCCGCCATTCGACCGGCAGGTTCAGCGAACTGCCCACCGTGGTATATTCCAGAAAGGTGAAATAATTGGCCGTGCTGAAATTCGGGAAACAGTGTTTCCACTGGAAGAATGCGGCCCACACCATGACCTCGGTGACGTGCACGAAGCTGATGATCCAGGTGGTCAGCACCAGGTTCATCATGCCCCTGGAGAATGTCGGTTTTCGCTCGAAGCGTTCCTTGAATTCCTGACTGAACCGCAGCGCCAGGATCATGCCATAGGCGTGGATGACCAGCGTCAGGGCGATCAGTCCACACCCCCACAGCACCTCCTCGATCCGCGTGGTGTAGGTCGGCCCGGTGAGCGGGTTCATCGAGCGGGTCGGGCCTCCGGTTTATTCGTGGGCGGTGGGCGGATTGCCCTTGAGACGGTACACTGCGCCGGTCTTGGTGGTCCCCAGCGCGAGCCATTGTTCCGCCACATGCTGGAGCGCGATGAAGAACTGCTGGCACCGCATCTTGGCCACGGCATGCAGTTGGTTCCGGCGCTCCAACTTGACCTGGAATGCGAATTCCCCGACGAGCTGCTTCTGGTTTCCACGCGTCCGCCACACAGCAACATTGGACTTGGCCTGGATACCCTTCCCGAAGTCCAGCATGCCGATGTCCAGGAGCACTTCCTCGACCGCCGTCTGGTTGACCAGTTCGATGCGTTCCTCGTTGTTCAACTTGAGGGTCTGCAAGGGGGGCAGCATCCGGACCAGGCTGGCCAGTGCCATCGGGTCGTCGGCATGAATGGCACTCAGCGGGAATTCGGCGTTGTGGGAATACAGGATTCGAAAGCCGCCCACCTGGTCCTTGAGCGGCAGCGCCTCCGCCTTGAACTTGATCCGGAAATATTCTGCCGACGCCGCAGGATGAAGGCATTGTTGTAGAGCCGAAAATCGGCGGTATCGAGGAACAGCACTTCGCGGATGGCCGGTCTCAGATCCTTGAATCCTTTCCGGGAGAAACTGACATCGGCAGCCTCGGCGGCCTGTTTCACCAGCTTGGTAAACTCATAGAAACTTTCCACCGAGGTGAACCGGTCCCCGTTGAGGATGAGTTTGCACTCAAGGTAGTGGAGGTCGTCCAGCGGGTGACCGTCGCTATACTTGCCCTTCTTGATGTGCGGCACGAGGGCACGCTTGTGAGCCGGTCGGCCTTTTCCCTTCATTGGCTTCTCCATAGTATGAGTCTTTCTGTTGTTTTGCCTGATGCCGGACGCAGCTTTCATCGGTGCAGCCGGTTTAATGGACCTCTTCATTCGTGTCGCGATTTTTCAGGACAAATCGACGGGCTATCCGTGTCGCCGGCCCCCGGACCCGCAGATAGGGGATGATCGCGAGGACCAACCCGACGAAGAGCGTCTGGATCGGATAGATCCCGCGAAGGAAGATCGGCCCATATACCAGATCCAGCACCACGGCGGCGATGAAAACCTTGCCGACATCCTTCCACACCATCCGGATTGCTTCGGGGGAAGGTTTCGCGCCCGAAACGTATGACCAGAGGAAGAATGGGGGTCGTCCGACACGGGCATCCCGCACCGCAATCCGCACCGCGATGATGACGGCCACGAGCGGCTGCAGGAGGATCCGGAAATGCAGGGGCCCGCGTTCCCGGCTGACCCGCATTTCTCCGAAGGGAGTGAAGAGGTCCTCGAGAGTCATGGTTCCCTTTCAGTCAGTGATGTTCGCGATGCGTGAGGCCCCGCCCCCTTCCACCCGCGGGGACGGGACCCGTTTTTGCCGACCGATCAGACTACTTCCTGGCCATCAAGGCGGCCTGGGCAGCCCGGACCGGCTCCGGCGCAATCATGCATGCAGCGATCGGATGCGAATCGCCGCCGACCACGGCCGACATCTCAAAATGTGTGACCTGGCTGTTCATCGGGATCGGGTGCTTCCGGCGGATGACACCGCAATCATTCGTCCAGACTGGGTTCTCGAATCGGGGATCGTCTCCCGGACATTCGTCGCGACGGCGCGACAGGGGGTGGTGGACTGCTCCCGCACAGGCATGGGGAAAGCCTGCCTGATTCCGACCTGACACGCCTACTGCCCTTTGGGGAAGGTGTCCCCGGACCAGCGCTCTTCCAGTCCTGATTCTTGCACCAGTCGGGTCAGCTCCGCCACCGAATGGATCTGCAGCTTGGTGGTGATGTGAGTCCGATGAAGCTTCACCGTGCGTTCGTGAATCCCCAATTCGGAGGCGATTTCCTTGTTGAGCTTTCCGCTCACCACGTGCCGGAGGACTTCGAGCTCCCGTTCTGAGAGCAGGTCAAAGAGGGCCTTCAATTCCGCCAGCCGTGCGCGCTCCCGGCGTCCGGCGTCATCACGGGCGACGGCACGACGAATGGACTCCAGCAGCGCCTCCTTGGAGCATTCCTTGGTAAGGAAATCCTCCGCGCCGCGTCGCATGGCGCGCACTGTTTTTGGGATGTCACCCCGACCCGTCAGAAAGATGACCGGAAGCGGGTTGCCGGACGCCGTCAGTTCGTCCTGCAGGGCCAACCCGTCCAACTGGGGCATTTCCAGGTCCAGCAGCACGCACCCGGGCACCTCGATTTCGGGCCGTGCGAGGAATTCCGCGGCCGAGGCAAACGTCCTCACGGCGAACCCGGACGCGCGCAGGAACCTTGAGACGGCCGTCCGGAACGAAGGGTCGTCGTCCACCACCCGAATGACCGTGGCATCCGGAGTCACGACGCACTCCCTTCGCGGGCGACCGGCATGGTGAACACCAGCTGGGCCCCTCCCTTCGGGTCATCCTCAGCCCAGAGACGTCCGCCGTGCGCCTCCACAATGGACCGCGAAATGGTGAGTCCCAATCCGAGACCCTGGGGCTTGGTGGAGAAAAACGGCTCGAACAAACGGGAAAGCCGGGCCCCCGGGATTCCCGGGCCATGATCGCACACTGCGAATCGGATCGCACCGGGTTCCGCCTGCTGGACGCGCACGGTGAGCCGTCGGGACTCGGCTGGCTGTTCACTCATCGCATCCATTCCGTTGAGGAACAGGTTCAGGAGCACCTGCTGCAATTGGATTCGATCTCCCCGTATCGCGGGCAGTTCGGAGGGAATGTCTGACGTCACCTGAACCTTGCGTTGAAGGGCATCAGCCCGGGTCAGTGTGACCACGTCGTCAACCAGTTCGCGTGGGGTAAGGTCGGTCAGTTCAAGAGGACGTTTCTTCAGCAGGGACCTCATCCGGCTGATCACGGCGGCGGCCCGCTGGTCGTCCTTGCGGATGTCGGTGATGATCGCGCTGATCTCGGCCAGATCGGCTGGATCCTGCTTCACGAGCAGCTCGGCGGCCTCGGCGTTTCGCAGGATGGCACTGAGCGGCTGGCTCAATTCGTGGGCGAGGGCGGAGGCAAGCTGGCCCATGGTGGAGACGCGGCCAAAATGCGCCAGCTCCTCACGCAGCTGTCTCGTTTCCAGTTCGGAGCGGTGCCGTTCCTCGGCCAGGCGGACCTTCTTTCGCGACCACGACCAGGCGAGGGCACCGCCGGACGAGATGAGAAGGGTGCTGACGCCAACCCCGAACCAGGTCGTCTGCCAGTAATAGGGCAGGACGGAGAACACGAGGCTCGCGCCGGTCGTGTTCCAGACGCCGTCGTTGTTGGCGGCCCGAACCCGGAACACATAGTCGCGGGGCGGGAGGGCATGCAGACGTTCCATCCTGGAATCGCCGCGAGGGACCCAGCCTGGGTTTTGGCCTTCGGTCTTGACCTGGAAGACCACCTTCTCGGGCGCGGCAAAACTGAGCGCGGTGTATTCGAATTCGATCTCACTGCTGCCTGGGGGCAGGATCACTTTTTCCGGAAACGGGGCAATCAACCGGACCGGTTCCTCCCGCTGGCCCCGGTAGCCCACGGCCGGCACGTACTGGATGGACTCGATATGGACGATCGGGGGTGCCGCATTGATCTGAATGTGTTCCGGATCGACCCTCACGGGTCCCTTCGCGGTGGAAAACCAGAGGCGCCCCTCGGCATCCGCGGCGCAAACGGGCTGGTGCTGGCCGGCGCAATCGTTGCTCGGCAATCCGTCGCTGGTGTCAAATCGTTGGCACGACAACGTTGCCAGACGCCCGTCGGCGACGGACTCAAGGGACGAACGGTGGACGCGCACAATTCCCTCTCGCGAGGCCAGCCAGAAGTAGCCATGCCGATCCTCGAGGATTCCCAGGACCCCGCGCACCGGGAGTCCCGACCTCGATTGAAGGGCGACCACCGACCCTGCCCGCCATCGGAGCAGGCCGCGGTCCGCCGTCCCCAGCCACATCGTCTGATGGTCATCGGATTTGAGGCACACCACATCGCGCAGGTGAGCCCCGGCGCTGTCACGGACGGGCTCAAAACGTTGCCCGGAGAATCGGTACACCTCATTCAGGGTGGCCACCCAGGGCATTCCGTCCCGGTCCTCGCCAAGCGCGGACACATCGCCCGGCCTCAGCCCGCTCTGCTCATCCAGGATCCGGATGCCGGCGTCATCGGAGACGGACACCTGGGTTCCGTTCGAAATCCAGATCCGTCCCCGGGAATCCTCGAAGAGGTCGGTGACGCCGTCGCCCCCGTACTCGGCGGCATCAATGCTCCGGACGCCGTCGGCCCCGAACACAAGGAGACCGCCTCCGATCGCGCCCAACCAAGTCCGCTCCTGCCGATCGTTGAGGACGCTGGTGAAATGGAGGTATTGGCTGACCGAGCCCGGGGGCTTCACTCTCGCGAATCCGACGTGGGGATCCCAACGAAAAAGCCCCTGGCCAAAGGTGCTGACCCAGACGCTGCCATCCCGTGCTCCTGAGATTGACCCGACGACGCGCGCCTCGCCGCCTTGGGTGTAGCCGAACGCCTGAAAGCGGCGTGTCTTCAACAGCTGCAGACCGCCTCCGCTGGTCCCGACCCAGAGGTTTTGTTCCCGGTCCTCGAACACAAACCGGACATCCTTGTAGCCGATCCCATCCTCTTCGTGCCAATGCCGGATCGTTCCGTTCGGCAGGACTTGTGCCAGCCCCGCATCGTAGCTGGCGATCCACAGGTTGCCCGAGCTGTCCTCGGAAATCTTGGAGATCGAACCCACGCCGCCGGGATGGTCGTCCGAGAGGGAGACGACCGCGGTCAACTGCCCGCGGGAATATTTCCGCAATTCCCCGTTGACCGTCAGCCAGAACCCTCCGTCCCGTGCTTGTCCGGCCCCCCAGGGAAGATCTTTGAGCGAGGGATCACTCTGGTGCGGCGGCGACGCCTGCCACCGGGATCCATCCCAGGTTCCGGTGAAACCCCGCTGGGCAACCCACCAGTGGCCCTCTTCATCGGTGAACCCAAGGAATCCGGTACCGGCTTCACCCGGAGGTGTCGGCAGCTTTCGAATCCGGCCGGCGATGGACTCGAGAATTCCCCCTTTCGACAGTGTGAGGAGCAGATCGCCGTTGGTGCGTTCGACAAAACACCGGACGTAATCCCGGTCGGTCGTTGGGGCTTCACGCACGACACTCCAGTTGGTCCCGTCGCGTACCACCAGGCCATTCAGCGTGCTCACCCAGAGCCGACCGGCCCGGTCCAGGTGCAGGTTGACAACCTCGGCGCCGGGCAGTTCGGGCGTGTTGGCGCGGTCGAACACGGTGAACTTCAAGCCATCGAACCGCACCAGTCCGTTGAAGGTGCCGAACCACAGATACCCGTCCGGTGTCTGCACCATCGCCGTGGCGGAATTCTCGGGGAGCCCATCCTCGGCCTGCCACGATTTGATCTGGTAGGTGTGCCGCGCGTCTGCCGAAGGGCTCTCAACGCCCGTGGCCCTGAAGGGGAGCACGGCGACCGCGAGCATCCCGGCGGCAACCATCCGCTGGACTTGTGGTGTGAAGCCCCAACCTGAATTTTGGTTCGTGCGTCTTTTGCCTGCGGTGCTCATGACCTGACGTCGGATGACAGGATGTGTTCTTCGGACGGTCCGATCGAGCGTTATGGAGCAAGAAATGGAATGGCGGTGCAATGGGGTGGGCTGAGACGAAGAGGGAATGAAATGGGGCCGCAGAGCACTGCGGCCCCACCGGACGAGGTGAGGCGCATCCGAAGGTGGCGTCCGAAGGGACTTTTCGGGCACGGTGTCTCCATTCTTGAGCCCAGAACTCCAGTCATTGCTGCGTGAGACGTCGCGGTCGTTTTACCTGACGTTGCGCGTCCTGCCGTCCGAGGTCCGCCCACAGATCGGCCTGGCGTACCTGCTCGCCCGCACCACGGACACCATTGCGGACACCGAGCTGGTTCCAGTGGCAGACCGGATCTCGACTCTGGAGGTGCTGGCGGGTCGCATCGAGGGCTCACGCAGCGACGTGCTCGATCTGCGTCCGGTGCTGGTGGCATCCACCGGCACGGCGTCGGAGGCGGAGCGCCGGTTGTTGGAGCGGACGGAGGCGGCGTTGGACCTCCTTCCGCACCAACCGGCCGAAGATCAGGCCGACATCCGGGCGGTCCTGGCGACGATCACCAGCGGTCAAATCCTGGACCTCCGGCGTTTCGCGGATGCGTCCCGTTCGGAGCCCGCAGGCCTGCAAACGGCCGCCGAACTGGAGGACTACACGTACCGGGTCGCCGGTTGCGTGGGTGAATTCTGGACCCGGGCGACGCGCCGCCACTGTTTCCCGCGATTCAATCTGGATGGCACCCAGTTCCTGGAGGACGGCATCCAATTCGGAAAGGGACTTCAGTTGGTGAACATCCTCCGCGATCTGCCCCGGGACCTGCATGCCGGACGCTGCTACTTGCCGGCTTCCGAACTTCTGGCCGCCGGATTGCACCCCGGCGACTTGCTCGATCCGGCCCGTGAGGAGCGGCTTCGACCGGTCTACAACCTCTGGCTCGAACGGGCGGAGCGCTACCTCGCTTCCGGGTGGCGCTACACCAACACCCTGCCTGCGAACCAACGCCGGCTCCGGCTGGCCTGCGCCTGGCCGATCCTGATCGGAGCTCGAACGCTGGCGCGGCTCCGGACGGGTCCAGTCCTGGACCCGGCGGTTAAGATCAAAGTGCCCCGGTCCGAAGTCCGATCCCTGATGCTGGGAACGCTATGGCGCCTGCCGTTCCGGGGAGCATGGGAGTCCCAATGGAAACGGGCCTCGGAACCGTCCGGAGCCTGAATGGCCCTCACCCCAACCCCTTTCTCCCGGAGTCAGAAGGGAGAAGGGGACCTGGCGGCGAAGCGGGCTTCCAGGGGTAGGATTTGAATCCTGCGACCGCGGGGGCGGATCAAGGCCCTGTAAAACCGTCGGCGTCGCCTCGGAGGGGATGGAATGAGGAGCTCCTGGAGTTCGTCGTCTCGTTCATCCAGTCGGTGCCTGGCGAACGGTGCTTTGGAACACCCAATCCGGAGATTCCAGGAAGTCCGCCTTCATCTGCGGCAAGAGATCGGGGGGAACGGGCAGATACTTGCCGGTCGATTCCGCCAGCAGTTGTCCCCCGGCATCGAGCAGTTCTCCGCGAGCCAGGAACAGACGTCCGCGCTTGTTCTCCACCAGCTCGCCACGGGCGATCACATCGGTCTCCGGGGGAGTCGGACGCTGATAACGGACGGACATTTCAGCGCAATAGGTGAGCTGCCCGGCAGCGACACCCACCGCCCAGACCATGACCTCGTCAAGGACAGTGGCGATCAGTCCCCCGTGCACCGTCTTCACAAAGCCGCACATTTCGCGTCGAAACTGAAACCGAGTCTCGACAATCCGCTGGTCGGTGGCGAAGTCGAGACGAAGTCCCGCCGGATTGTGAAGCCCGCAAACGAAGCAGTGACGAGTGTGGGGTAACGCTTTCATGAGCCGGCTGGAATGAACCTCCAACGTCGTCGGGTGGCCAGACAACAAAATGCAGTGCCCCGGGACCCATTTGAACGCCGGCCGACGTTTCACCCGGTGGAAGGATTGATGTGGCAAACGATCCTGCCAATCTGGTGTCTGCGCAAATGGCCACCCCGAATCCTCGGAGTGGCAATCAGCAGCCCTGAAATGATTCTTTCAACCGCGCTCATCCTCCTCAGCCTGGTGCTCCTGTATTTCGGTGCCGAATGGCTGGTCCAAGGGGGGGCCGGACTGGCGCTTCGTCTGGGTCTGACTCCAGTGGTGGTGGGTCTCACCGTGGTGGCGTTCGGGACCAGCGCGCCGGAACTCCTGGTCAGCTGCCGGGCTGCGTTGGCGGGACAGGGTGACATCGCGGTGGGGAATGTCGTGGGATCCAATCTCTTCAACATCGGCGTGATTTTGGGAATCTCGGCGCTCGTGTGTCCGCCCATCGTGCAACGGCAGCTGATCCGGGTGGACGCGCCGGTGATGCTGGGCGCCAGCCTGCTGTTCGTCCTTCTGTTCCGCGATCACACCCTCGGCCGCGGCGAGGCGCTGGGGATGTTCCTCCTGTTGGTGGCCTACACCGTGGCGTTGATCGTGATGGCCCGGCGTCAAACCGGAGCCGGCACCTCCGGTGAAGTCCTCCCGGTGACGGCACACGATGGTTTGGGGACCGTTCTGGATCTGGGTCGGATCGGGGTCGGGCTGGGGGTGTT
The DNA here is from genome assembly GCA_044221235.1 of Limisphaerales bacterium. Classification (GTDB taxonomy): domain Bacteria; phylum Verrucomicrobiota; class Verrucomicrobiia; order Limisphaerales; family UBA9464; genus UBA9464. The sequence goes on along the minus strand of JBGAPN010000057.1, from coordinate 6,785 downwards.
GGTTCTCGGGGCCCGGCTCCTGGTGACCCATGCTGTGGAAGTGGCGCGAGGATTGGGGGTGAGCGAGGCGGTCATTGGCCTGACCATCATTGCGGCCGGGACAAGCATGCCTGAGCTCGCGACCTCGGTGGTGGCGGCACTACGGCGTCAGCCCGACATCGCCGTGGGGAATGTGATTGGGTCCAACATCTTCAACCTGCTGGGAATCCTCGGCGTCTCCGGAATGCTGTCTCCCATTCATGCCCCGGGGATACTGGCCCTGGACCTCTCCGCCATGGTGGCCTTCGCGGCGGCGCTGCTGCCGATTCTGCTGACGGGTGGGCGGGTCTCGCGGTTCGAGGGGGGATTCCTGGTGACGGCGTATGTCGCCTACCTGGTGCTGCTCTGGCCGAACTGATCGGGAGGTCGGGTCAATCGGCGCGGACGGAGGCGTGTTCCGACATGAACATCATGTCGCGGTTGCCGCCGGACGGGACGACCAGCGCCATAGGTTTGAGGAGGACCGGCTTGATCGTCCGGGCATCCACCCACTTGTGCACCTCGGCATGGCCGTCGCCGAAACTCATTCCGCCGGCGCGGTTGTGGCTGCTGGCCGGATAATCGATGATGTAAATCGAGGCCGGTGGGGCGCCATCGTTCATCGACACCGCGAAATCGCCGTAATTCACGCTGTCCGGGTGCTCGTCGATGAACACATAGGCCTGGGACGCCCCCATTTTCGCCAGATCGGTCAGCTTGCGGAACACCACGTACTTCTTCTTGGTGATGTAGCTGAGCCAGTCGTCCTGCGAATTCATGGCCTGGCTGAGCGAGAGACTGCGCACCCGCGGCACGCGCTTCCCGCCGGACACCACGTAGCTCCGGTCGGCCGGGCACTTGTAGATCCCCACAGCCTGGGTGTACGGCGCGAGCTTGGCGTAGCTGGGATCGCGGAGGTTCGCGAGGTTGGTGTTGTGGGGATTTGACCCGTTGTAGTCCAGGATGCCGCGGACCCATCCGGAGCCGGTTGGAGTGAGGTCGTTCCACACCAGGTTGTCGGCGTGATCCCCCGCGTAGAGCGTCCAGGCGAGGGTGAGCTGACGCTGGTTGCTGAGGCACTGGATGCCCAGCGCCTTGGTTTTCGCCTTCCCCAGGGCGGGCAGAAGCATCCCGGCCAGGATGGCGATGATCGCGATGACGACCAGCAGCTCGATGAGGGTGAATCCGCGAACGAGCCGTGGAGATTGAAGGAGCGGGCCTTTCATGATGGGTTGGCTGGCGGAGGCGTCGCGTGAGACTTCGGGCAGCATTCGGATTAACGCCGGGATCCTTGGGCCTGGGCAAGTCTTGAGGTGGGGGGAAGGTGAATTTGGATGCATCCTGACACGGCATTCGAAGGGACAGAGATGGGTCCGCTGCGAAATCCAAGTGACGGCAGAGACGGGATGCGAAAGGGTTTCTCCATGTTCTCGCTTGCAGGCAAGACGGCGTTGGTGACCGGCGCCGGCTCAGGCATCGGAGCCGCCATTGCGGAATGTTTCGCCAAGGCGGGCGCCTATGTGGTGGTGGCAGATGTGAATGAGGTGGGGGGACGGCGAACGCTCACCGCCATCGAGTCGTCCGGAGGTCATGGCGAGTTCACCATCCTGGATGTCACGAGCCCTGAGGCGTGTGAGGAACTGGAACGGCGCCTCAATGCGGAACGTGGCCCGCTCGATATCCTGGTCAACAACGCCGGCATTGGCCATGTGGGCACGCTGCTCACCACGACCGGCGCGGATTTCGACCGGATCCTTTCCGTCAATGTCCGGGGCGTGTTCAACGTCTCCAAGGTGTTCCTTCCCGCGATGGTCGCGCGGGGCCGGGGTTCGGTGATCAACCTGGCGTCCTCGGCGGGACTCGAGGGCCTGAAGGACCGCTTTGCCTACGCCACCAGCAAGCACGCGGTGGTGGGCATGACCCGGTGCATGGCGCTGGATCACGCGCCGACCGGGGTGCGGGTGAACTGCCTCTGCCCGGGCCGGGTGGAGACACCATTCGTGAAATCGCGTCTGGCGGAATATCCGGACCCGGAGGCGGCGTATCGGGAGATGTGCTCGACCCAGGCCAACGGCCGTATGGCACGACCGGAGGAGATCGCGGCGTTGGCGCTATACCTGGCCGCGGACGAAAGCAGTTTCGTCACCGGTGCGGCCCTGGCCATCGACGGTGGCATGACGGCCGGTTCGGGACGTTTCTGACGTTGGGAGGCGAACCGGGTGCAGGTGTTCGGTGGACACCAGGCCTGGTCAGCGGTGTGCCCGATTGAAGGCCACGCAGTCCGCGTAGCGAACGCCGGAACCGCCGAAGAGGTCGAGCGCGCTGCCGATGGTGAGATGAACCCGCCCATGGCCGACCTCGGTGACCCGGCGGAGGTCGTCCAGGGACCGGGCTCCCCCGGCGTAGGTGGTCGGAAGGGGCGAGTGTTGGGCGAGCCGGGCCACAAGTGTTTCGTCGATGCCCTGGCACAATCCCTCTACATCCACTGCATGGACCAGAAACTCGGCGCATGAGCCGGCCAGTCGGTCCAGGGTTTCGGAATCCACCCGGAGCGAGGTGAATTTCTGCCACCGGTCCGTCACCACGAAGTATTCGCCGTCCCGGATCCGGCAGCTGAGGTCGAGCACCAGTCGTTCGCGTCCGACGCGGGCCACCAGGTTCCGGAGGCGTTCCTCGTCGAGTCGTCCTTCCCGAAACACCCAGGACGTTACGATGACCTGGGACGCCCCCGCCTCGAGCCAGTCGGCCGCGTTGTCCAGGGTGACGCCACCGCCGTATTGGAGTCCTCCGGGCCAGGCACCCAGCGCTTCGCGGGCCGCGGCTTCGTTGCCGGGACCGAGGGCAATGACGTGGCCGCCGGTCAGTTGGTCCTGCCGGTAACGTTCGGCGAACCAGCGGGCCGGCTGTTCCGCGGTGAAGTGGGTGCGGACGTCCGCGCCTGAGTCGGACAACGTGCCGCCAACAATCTGGACCACCCGTCCGTTGCGCAGATCGATGCAGGGTCGAAACACCGTCGGACGGTAGCGCGGCGAAGGACTTGGGGGAACTCCGGGCCGATGGAACGGGGGACGGATTGCAGTTCCGGGCGTCGTCCCACTATCGGGACACCTCAATCCCGGAACCGAACGAATTCAGGGGCAGGCTGACGGATGGTGTGGTGGTTGTCTGGTATGTAACCTTCTTCGGATGAGTCGGTTAAAGTTAGATTTCAGGGATCCAAACCGGCTGGCACGGCCACTGCGGAAGGGAATCGCACATCGACGCAGAATTCTGGAACGAATCCAGATTCCGCCGGGTGATTGGAGAACCATGAACTCAAAAAACGATCGCAAGCGTTCCGACTTCCGAGAGCCCAGTGTCCGGGACTTGATGGCGGATGACCGCCTTAGCCGCGGCGAAATCGCGCTGTATCTTGTGCTGGGCGGATCGGTCGTGATGGCCTTCGTGCAGCATGTGGAGGTGGTGCACCATTTCGTCGAGGGCATGCCCGAGTTCGCGATGGCGGTGGCCACCCTGGTCCGAAACGTTGTCTGAGACCATGAACCGCCTTGCCGCCAACGGCGAAATCGCGTCATCCACGGTGCGTCCGGCGGCCCCGAAGTCCTCGGGGTTCACGCCGGCCAGCACTGGAATGGACATCGCACGCCCTGATCTCGCCCGGAAGCGCCGCCGCAAACAGATCCTGACCGGCGCCATCGCCGTCGCGGTGGTGGGCGGCTTGACCATGATCCTCGCCCGCCTGGAGCCGGCCGCGCCGCTGGTGGCGAATCCATGGCTGGATACCGTGAAGCGGGGTCAGATGCTCCGGCAGGTCCGGGGCAACGGGACCCTGGTTCCGGAGCAGATCCAGTATGTGCAGGCCGATACCGGCGGGCAGGTGGAGCGCATCTTCATCCAGCCGGGTGCGGCGGTGACGGCGGACACGGTGGTGATGGAACTCAGCAACCCGGAATTGAAGCAAAGTGCCTTCGATGCCGAATGGGAGGCCCGTTCGGCGGACACCCAGCTGGGGCGACTCAAGGTGCAGCTGGAAAGCGATCGTCTTTCGCAGGAGGCCGCGCTGGCCACGCTGCGGGCCGATGCCAAGCAGGCCCAGCTGGAAGCCAATGCCGACGAGGTGTTGTCCCGGGACGGCTTGGTTCCCGCAATCATCCTCCAGAAATCCAAGGCCAAGGCGGAGGATCTTGCCGCACGAGTTGCGATCGAACAGCGGCGTCTCGAATTCGCCGCCGAAACCGCCCGGGCCCAGATCGCGGTCCAGGACGCACAGGGTGAGAAGCTCCGCGCGCTGCGCGACCTGCGGCGTCGCCAGTTGGAGAATCTTCAGGTGCGCGCCGGCATCGAGGGCGTGCTGACCCAGCTGGGAGATCGCGAGATGCTCCAGGCCGGACAACGGGTCACGCCGGGGGCGACGCTCGCCAAGGTGGTGGTTCCAAGCCGGCTCAAGGCGGAGGTCCGCGTCCTCGAGACCCAGGCCCGCGATGTGGCCCTCGGACAGAAGGCGACGGTCGACACGCGGAATGGCGTGGTTCCCGGACACGTGGTCCGGGTCGATCCCGCGGTCCAGAACGGCTCGGTCCTGGTGGAGATCAAGCTCGACGGCCCGTTGCCGCGCGGTGCACGTCCCGACCTCAGTGTCGAGGGTGTCATCGAACTGGAGCGGCTCGATGACGTTCTTTACGTGGGGCGCCCGGTTCGCGGGGAATCCGACAGCACCGTCAGCCTGTTCAAAGTTCAGCCCAACGGGAAGGACGCCGTCCGGATCCCGGTCAAGCTGGGCCGCAGCTCGGTCAGCACCATCGAGGTGGTCGAAGGCCTGAAGGCAGGCGACCAAATCATTCTCTCCGACATGAGCCGATGGGATTCCCACGACAAGGTCCGGATTGATTGAATCAACCCTGAATCTCTCGGAACTGCCGATCCTCCCATCGATCCCATTTCAACAACGTACCATGACCGCTGAAATCCAATCCGCCCCCTCGCTGATCCAGCTGGACGACATCCAGAAGGTGTTCCTGACCGACGAAGTGGAGACCCATGCGTTGTCGGGAATCCATCTCGAGATTCACCAGGGTGAATATGTCTCCATCGCCGGTCCCAGCGGCTGCGGCAAATCGACGCTTCTGGCCATTCTCGGCCTGCTCGACACGCCGACGGGGGGCACCTACATGCTCAACAACCAACAGGTGGCGCAGCTCGATCATTCCGCGCGGGCCCGGATCCGGAACCGGGAGATCGGGTTCATATTCCAAAGCTTTAATCTGATCGGCGACCTCACGGTGTTTGAGAATGTCGAACTGCCGCTGACCTATCGCGGGCTCAGTGCCTCCGAGCGGCGGGAGCGGGCCATGGAGGCGCTGGAAAAGGTCGGGATGAGCCACCGGTTGCGTCATTATCCCAGCCAGCTCAGCGGCGGACAGCAGCAGCGCGTCGCGGTGGCGCGGGCCCTGGGCGGCAAGCCGAGCATCCTGCTGGCGGACGAGCCGACCGGGAACCTGGATTCCAAGAACGGCGAGGCGGTCATGGACCTGCTCCGCCAGCTGCACCGCGAGGGTGCGACCATCTGCATGGTCACCCACGATCCCCGTTTTGCCCGGCATGCCGACCGTCAAATCCACCTGTTCGACGGCCGGATTGTCGAGGAACTCGTCGAAACCCATTAACCCGCTGCCGTGATGATTCCCTACGCAGACCTTGGATTATCCGTGACCCGTTCCGCCCGACTGGACTCCGCCGTGGGCGGGCGGACCCCGTCAATCCGGTGTCCGGCAGGGGTCCGTGGAGAACGCCGTGAGACCGCGGGTACACCGGAGACCCCGCGGTCGGAGGGAAATTTTATGGTGCTGGAACTGTTCGTGAGAAACCTGGAGCGCTCGCGCCGGTTTTATCAGTCGATTGGATTCCACCTGCGGCGGTCCGGCGCACGATTTGCCGAGCTGGTCTGGGAGGGGACATCGGTGTTCCTGTACCAGCCGCCGCTGGCGAGATGGGCCCACTCGGGCGAGGTGGATGACACCCCGCGCACCAATCTCCGGGTGCCAGTCCGGGATGTGGAATTCCTCTGGCATCAGGCCCAGGCGCTGGGATTGAGGGTACTGGAACCGCTGGCCGACAAGCCCTACGGATTCCGTGATTTCATGGTCGCCGATCCGGACGGATTTGGACTGCGGTTTGCCAGCCCGTTGTCGTCGGTCCCGATCCCGATCTGATCCATTCCCGGTTGGACCTTTGGATGCCTCCTAGCGATGACCCGGTTTTGCCGGAGCCTGAAGCCATTCGTTCATGAACCTTCGATACGCCTTACGACAATTGAAACAGTCGCCCGGCTTTACGGCCGTGGTGGTGGTCACACTGGCACTGGGGATCGGTGCGAACACGGCCATCTTCAGCCTGGTCAACTCCCTGTTGCTCCGTCCCCTGCCGTTCCGGGAACCGGGTCGGCTGGTGCGGGTGTATGAGACTGTTCCGGCACGGGGGATTGACCGGGTGCCGGTTTCGGTTCCCAACCTGCTGGATTGGCGGGAACAGAGTCAAAGCTTCGAGGGACTGTCGGCCGTGGGCTTTGCCGGATACAACCTGACCGGCCAGGGGCAGCCATTGCGGGTGAATGGGGCACGCGTCTCCGCCAACCTGTTTCCCCTGCTGGGGGTGAATCCCCTGTTAGGGCGAACGTTCACGCTGGAGGAGGATGTCCATGGCCAGGACCGGGTGGTCCTGCTGAGTCAGGGCCTCTGGAAGCGCCTGTTCGAGTCCGACCCCGGGGTCCT
>JBGAPN010000056.1:0-17677 GCA_044221235.1 Limisphaerales bacterium | reverse complement strand
GTCATAACAGGGAAATTACATTCCAAAACTTCGAACGAGCGAGGTGACAACGAGGCTCCAGCCGTCCACGAGGACGAAGAGAAGGATCTTGAGGGGCATCGAAATGGTCATTGGCGGCATCATCATCATTCCCATGCTCATCAGTACGGTGGCCACCACGAGGTCGATGAGGATAAAGGGAACGAAGAGGAGAAATCCCATCTGGAACGCGGTGCGCAGCTCACTGATGACAAATCCGGGAATGACGACCTTGAGGGGGAGTTGGTCGGGAGCGGTGGGCCCGATTCGCGCCATATTCGCAAACAGTTCCACATCCTTGGGACGCGCCTGTTTGAGCATGAACGTCCGCAGGTGATCTCCCGCCCGATCCAGTGCGTCCCCGCCCGTCAGGCTTCCGGATTCGTAGGGCACCACGGCGTCCCGCTGGATGTTGCTCCAGATCGGTTCCATGATGAAGAAGGTCATGAACAACGACAGGCCGATCAGGATTTGATTGGCAGGCGTTCCCTGCAGGGAGAGTGCCGAACGGATGAAAGACAGAACGATGACGATCCGCGTGAAGGACGTCATGAGGAGAACAATGGAGGGCGCCAGCGTCAGCAGTGTGATGCCGAAGAGGACCTTGATCCCCACGTCGACATCCTGCGGCTTCCCATCGCCATTCAATGAGAACTGAACGGGGCCAACCTGGGCAGCGAGGTTCGACGGTGCAGCGGACGCGGTCCAGCCAACCAGCAGTGCCAGTGACGCGACAAGAAAGATCCTCAGCCGAAGACTCATTTGCATGGACGGGCGTTGGTCAGCGCGGTTCGAAGTACATGGGCGAAGCTGGACTCCTCGCGGGACATGGCCGACGTGGGGATGTCCTGGGATGGCGCAGAGGGAAGGGAGCTGATCAGGGAGATGCCCGAGGGAGAGGCGGCGACCAGGAAGCGCTGCTGGTCATAGCCCACCACGTAGAGGGCCTGCCGCGGGCCCAGGGACCGGGATTCGAAGACGTCAAGACGGCTCCGGGATCGGACCTGGGTGATTCTCTGCCAGTTCCTGAATGCCCACACGCCGGCGAAGAAGAGGGCGAGGACGAAGGCGAGTGCGCCCAGAATTCTCCATACCGAGGCGGCGGTGTCGGGCAAAGCGGTAGGGGTGGCGCCGGAGACACCCTCTGCGAAACCCGAATGGAAGGATGCGAAATACAGCAGAACCACGAGGACTGTATTCCTCCGATAATGCGCAGCGGTGGGGCGGTTCATTTGACGGATCCGTTGACGAGTTCCGTGATCTTGATCCCAAAGCGGTCATCGACCACAACGACCAGTCCCCGGGCAATCAGCTTCCGATTGACCAGCACTTCAATGGGGCCGTCCGCCAGCTTCTCGAGCTGGACCACCGAGCCGGTCTTTAGCTGGAGGACCTCGCGCATGGGCAACTGGCAGGAACCGAGTTCCACGGAGAGCGTGACCGGCACATCAAGCAGGACATCAAGGTTGGTTTCCGGTGTCATGGGTGATCAGTGGGGCAAGGGTTGGGTCAGCTCGACGGCCCATTTGGTGCCGCAAGTGCCAAGGCGGCCTTGAAATTTTGTCGCGGAGGCGACTTTGACGCGGATGTTGTTGGCGACCTGGGGATCGAGCATGAGGATATGGCCGGGCTTGAGCCCCAGAACTTCCTTGGCCGTGAGCTGGAGTCCGCCCCATTCGGCCGTGATTCCGACGGGCACGTCGTCCAAGCCCGAATTCCATTGAGGCTTGGGAGCATCGGTCGCGCGGTTCACCGTGCGGTCCGAGATGCTGGTGGCCAGCAGGAAGTCGACAATGGGCTCCAGCATGTAATGCGGGAAGGCGAGCTGGATGGATTTCGTGAAGTTGGCAATACGGGTTTCGATGGAAAAGCAGGCAACCACGGTGTCGTGAGGCGCAGTCTGGAGGAACTGGGCCTGGTTCTCGTGGCCCAGCAGGACCGGGTGAAGATCCTGGAATGTCTGCCAATGATTGGACCATTCGTTCAGGATGATCTGGACAATCTGGTCCAGCAGGGCTGTTTCAATCTCCGTCAGGTCGCGGCTTTCCTCCGGAGGCCGGGCGGCACCGCCCAAGAGCCGGTCCACGATGGCGAGGCCCAGCGACGGGGGGATCTCCAGCAGTCCGATGCCCTTCAGGGGCTCCGCCTTGAAGAGGGTGACATGGGTGGGTGCTTCCAGCGCCTCGGTGAAGCGCTGGTAGTACATGGTCTGGAGTTTGGAGAGACGGAGCGAGACCTCGAGTCGGAGATACAGCGAGAGGCGCGAAGCCAGGGACCGGACGAATTCCTCGTGGCGCAATCGCAGCTTTCTGAGCTCGTTGGGTGCGAGCGAGGCGGGCTGGCGAAAGTCGTAGGCATGGATGTGTTCCGGAGGGTGCATGCCGGTCCTTCCTTCGGAACGCAGGACCAGAATGCCGGGCTCCCCGATGGGATTCGGGTCCGATCCGCTCGACTGGGAGTCAGGGTTTTCCATGGCTACTGGATTGCGAACTCGGTGATGAAGAGTTCTTCGACGGCATTGCCCCCGAGAATCCGGTTGAACCCGTTCAGGAGCTCGCTCCGGACCAGGTTGCGGGCGCCCGGCTTCTCAAGGTCGTTGATGGTCTTGGCAGCGAGTGCGGTTGCAGGCCATGTCCCGGAGGCGGGCCTCATTCCGCTCGATCTTGGCCCGAAAATCGGGCGCGCTTCCGGACAGCGTGAGGCTTGCCTGAAGGTACCGCGATCCCATGGTGCCGCTGACATTGACCAGGAGCTTGGAAAGGGTGACGGAGCCTAGTGGGACGCCTTCCTTGCCTCCATGTTCCTTGGCCGGCGCGGCCTCGCCGTGCTTGGAGTCCGCCTCTGCGGGGGCATGTGCGGCCTGGGCGGGGGAAGCCCCCAGGGATTTCTGGAGTTTTGGTACCAGGACGAACGAGGTGAGAACCCAGGAAACCGCCGGCATGACGAGCACGGCGGCCAGGAGCGGTAGGAACGCCTTGGCACCGATTCCACCGCTGGGAGGCGGAGTGTTCGGTGCCGGCTCGGTGCTGGTGCGCTCTGCCATAGGTCGGAACGGTCAGCGCTTGAGGTTGACGAGCTCCTGCAACAGTTCGTCACTGGTCGTGACGATGCGTGAACAGGCCTGAAACGCCCGCTGGGTCGTGATCATCGTTGAGAACTCACGGGCAAGGTCGACATTGGAAAGCTCCAGCGAGCCGGCCTCGATGCTCCCAAGGCCCATGGTTCCCGGTGCTGATGGCGACGCGAGAGGGCCCGCGGCCGCCAGGGTGGAATACAGGTTGTCCCCTTCCTTGGTCAGGGACTGGGGCGACTGGAACGACTGCAACAGGACCTGCCCCCGGGTGAATTCGGTATTGTCGCTGAGACGCACCTTGATCTTGCCCTGGGTGTCGATGCCGAACGATTGGACGGACGCGTCGCTCGGGGTGCCGGAAGGGGCACCCGTCGTGTCGATCTTGAGATCGCCCCGCGTGGTCAGGCTGCTGTCCGAGAAGCCCTGGACCCGCAGTCCGGAGGCGGTGACCAGGTATCCGTTGGAGTCGATGTTAAAGTCGCCGGCGCGGGTCACGAAATTCGAGCCGCTGACCGGGTCGCGGACGACAAAGAAACCGGTTCCGGCGACGGCGAGGTCCGTGGGAATCCCGGTGCGGGAGGTTGTGCCCTGGGTGAACTGGCTCTGGATGGATGCGGTCCCCACACCCGTGCCGATTTGCATGGCGCCGGTGTTGCTGCTGTTTCCGTTCGCCGAGGAGGGCGTCCGGAGTGTCTCGCTGAACGCGTCGGCGAACTGAACGCGGGCGGTCTTGAATGCGACCGTATTCACATTGGAAATGTTATTGCCAATGACGTCCATCTGGCCCTGAAACTGTTGGAGGCCGCTGATGCCGGAATCAAGTGAACGTAACATAGTATTAGTGGTGTGATGATGTAATCTTGGTTTGAGAGGATTGAGACTGCGTTTGAGGCACGGATACAGCCAGCACGCTCGACAGATCAAAGGACTGGTTGTTGACGACTAGTTTCGGGGTCCCTGATTCCATCGTCACCGCGGTGACGACGCCGCTCACGAGCGTCTCCGGGTCTGCCTGCAGCGTGACCTGCCGGCCGAGCAAGGCGCCGGCGGAGGAGAAGTCCTGCTGGGACTTCATGGCGCTGAGGCTGGACTGGATCGCCTTTGACTGTTCCAAGGAGGAGAACTGGGCCATCTGCGCGATGAACTCGGTATCCTTCTGGGGGTTGAGGGGGTCCTGGGAGGAAAGCTGGGTGACGAGCAATTTGAGAAACTCGTTCTGACCGAGCGCCTTGGTTGGGAGCCGACTCTGGGTGTTGGTGGTGTAGTCGGCGGCAATGCCGGTTGCGGAACTGATCGATGAGGTCGCCATAAAGATTATGCCCAGCTTTCAAAGCCGCGGGTTTTCGTGAGCGAGAGGGTGGAAAGTGTCTTTCGAAGGGAGCGAAGTGGGGTGTCGGCGAGCACCTCGGGTTCCGCCGTATACGGTCGCCGGTTGGAATCCCGTGAGGGGTCAAAGCCTCCCCCAACGTCGTTTGGACGCATCAGTTTGATTCCCTGATCCGCCAGCCGGCGCTGCAGCTCCTCCCAGTGGGCGTCGATCCGGTGGACGTCGCCACGCTCCAGATGGATCTGTGCGGTGGGAGAACCTCCGTTCATGTCGACGTGAAGCACGAGCTCAGTGGAGGGGTCGGGTTTGACCACGACGGAAACACTTTCCGACCCCGACTGCCGCATCCGGGTGACGCACTCAAGAACCTGATGGGAAATTGGGTCGGCGTAGGACCGGGGCGCCGAGCCCGCCGTGGGCTGCGGGAGGGGTGACGGGTTGATGTCCGTCGAGACTTGGGTTTGAGAGGAGGACAACGTGGGCACGGCGTCCCCGGTGGCGTGAACGGGAACACTGGAACGCTCCATTCTCCGCGACGGGCCGGTGCCAGCGAAGTCCAGCTGCCTCGAAACTCCCGGCAATGTTTTCCCGGGCAGTTCGGCACTTTCTTCCACTTGGAGCGTGTTGGGCATCCGGATGACCTGCTCAGCAACGGGGATGCCATCTTCCTGGGGGGGAGATTGGGCGGGGTGCGTTATGGATGGAACTTCGATGGGTTGGGGTTCCGATGAAGCCGATGCGCCCGGTTCCCGTGCGGGAATGACAAGGGCATTGTGGGGTGCCTTGGTGATGTCCGTCGAGGATGCCTGGCTTCGGGAGAAGTCTGTGTGAATGGGCCAATCCGCGCCCGCATCGGGAAGCGACTGGGATCGCCGAGCCACGCCTGGAAACAGCGCCCTCGTGGACGGCGTGATCTCCGCTGCGGGTTCGGCGTCAGCCGCCTCGGGCCGCCCGATTGCTGGGGCGAGGCCCGGAGAATTCGGCGTGGTCTCTGAAGTCTGGAATCCTGGTGAGAAGGAGGAGAACACCGGGTCATCCAGCGTCGCCTCGGATGTTGGTTCTCCGGAATACGCGACCGGGGATTGGACGTTGGCAGGGGAGGCCGGGGCTGGTTTCGAGGTCGGAGCGGCTTCCCCGTTGGTCGATTTTGCCGGACTGCCCTGGAATGGGCCGGGCGTTGGTAGAATCTGGAATCCGGTCACCGATGTGGACCTGTTCGCCACGTGGAGCGTGACGTCGACCTCGGTGGAGGGAGGGGGCAAGAAGGAGTCGGACGGTGGCCGATCAACAGGCTTGGGAGAGGGGATGCCGGTGGATTCTGGGACCGGATCCCGAGACTGGGAGAGAATCATACCCAACCGCTCCTGCGGGGCGGGCACCGGATCCGAATGGTCGACGCCAAGCGGAGTCGACGGCGTCGTCGGGACCGGTGAAGCACTCACCTTCAGGGCAGGGCGCGTCTGGGGCACCATCATCGGCTTCGAGGGATCAATTGCCCGAATCGGCGGAACGACGCTCGCGGTGCGCTGCAGGGGAGCGGAGGGAATGCCTGAGGGTTTTGCGACCCTCCGTTCCAACGGGGCGACACGTTCACCTGGGTGAGTGTTTCCGGGGGACGCAGGTGCCTGAGGAGAGGGGATGGCTGCGCTCCTTCCCGTGATCCGAAAGGGGGAACCAGAGACCTCGGAGCTTCCGGGCGTCCCGGTGCCGCCGGAAGCAGGTTTGGCCGAAGCGGTCGGTTCTTCTGCGGTGGACGGGTAGGATTGGGCATGGCTTCCTCCAATGTCAGCCGCCGGTTCGCTGGAAGCCTTTTGACGGACTGCCGAAGGCTCGGTGGCGAGCAGGGGTAACGGATTTGCCAGAAGGAGGAGACCAGTTGGGGTGGAAACAGCAGTCAGGACCGTGTCCTCCGGTTCCACGGCTTCCTTCGCACGAGGAGTCCGCCGTGCTTCCATCGGGCTTCGGACCGCCGCAGGTGGGGCAACGACCTTTCTGGCCGCCGGAACTTCGTCGGGTGGCAGCGGATTTGGGGCCGGCGGTGTTCCGATGGTTGTCCTGGCCGTCGTGCGCGCAGCAGGATCCTGTGGGACCTGCACCCGAGTCGCCGGTTGGAGAGGGGTGGGACGGGTGACTGACGTTGGATACCGTGTCAACTCCAGGGCCTCGCCTTCCGGAGGTTCATCAGATGTGGGACTCCCAATGGCATCGCTGGAAACCTCGGTCGCCGGTGTCTTCCTCACGGTGTGAGTGGACTCCGTGGGCACGGCTTCCCAACGGACGGGAGGGCGGCATCGCTGTGAGTCTGGAGCCGTCGGAAGGGAAACGAGGACCGCTCCATCCGGTTTCCTGCTCGTCTCCGTCTTCACCGGCGCCTGTGGTCCAGGAATGCCGAAGAGCGGGGATGATGCTGTATCCGATGATTCCAGGGATGTGGAAAGGGGCGCTAAACGGAGCCATGTTGGCGTTGTCGCAACCGCCGGCGTGCCGCAGGTTTGCCCCGGTGGCTCAGGAACCTCGGAGGCTGCCGCCGGAGCGTAGTCTCCCATGTCCTTGGCCGTTGGTGAGGGCAGCTGCGGCGAGCCAGCGTTTCCCTGGTCCCTATCCGAGGATTGGCCTTCAGCGAGATTCAGGTGACCCTCAAACGTTCCGCCGTCGACGTCCTCATTGCCGAGCCCAATGAGCAGGGGCATTCCGGGTGTCGCTTCGGCTCCCTGAAGTCCGATCGGTATGCCCGGTTCCGCCCTCATGATTTTGTCTCTTTGGACGGCGCCTCCAGGCTTCGCTTGAGGCGATCCGTCAGCCCGGCGGCTCGGCGTGCTTCGGTTTTCCCGAGCCCGGCGAAGGCTTCGATAATCGGCCCGGCCTCGCTGGGTTTCATATAGAAGAGGATCTTCAATATCTCCTCATCGGTCTGTTCCTTGAGGACATTGGCCGAACCACCCGGTGACATGGAGGCATGCATCCGGGCCAGCTTCTTGAGATTGGGCACCTCTTCCTGCCGGATCCTCAGAATGCTGTCGTTCAGTTCCTTTTGGATCCGGGTGAATGCGGTCGTGGCTGCATCGATCTCCTTTCGCTCGCTGGCGATGCGGGCCTCAAGTTCCTTCAACTGACGTTCCCGGCGCGTGAGGGTCTCTTTCTCGTGCTTCAGTTCTTCAATCATCAGGTCCAGGTCCGGATTCATGAACGCCCAGGATTCCGTCACCATGGAGGTCCGTGCCGGCTCGTCCGGAGGGCGTTCCGGCAGTTGGAAGGAGGCGGTGCTGAGGCGGACGGCCGTGGTGGCGACGAAGGCGGTGCTTCCGGCTAGGAAGACAAACCAGTCGGTACTGAGGATTCTTGTCATATGGCCTCCATGAATGTGGCCCCGCTCCAGGCGCCGCGCGTTCCCAGTTCGTCGAGGAGATTCTGCTGTTCGGCCTCAAGCTTCTGACTATGCAGAGTCCGCTGTTTCTCGAAGAGCCGATCCAACGACTGAAGGCGCTGGGAAGCGGCCATGAGCTCACGCTGGCGGAGTTCGACCTTGCGCTGGCAGATGATGAGTTCGGACCGGATGTTGGAGCGGCGAAACTCCAGGGCGCGGAACCATCCGTGGGCCTGCACCATCTGTTCCGAACGGAGGCCCGTTGTCGCCACCGTGCGATGTTCCGACCATGCCCTAAGCTGCTCCGCCTCGAGATCCGCCAGTCGTTTCAATGCCTCCTCCCGCTGTTGGAGGGCTTCGGCCAACGCCTGTTGGGCAGATTGTTCCTGGGATCGTCGGAGCTTCCGGACAGCTTCGAGTGAAAAGCGGAATGCCTTCATTATATGGATCTGGGTTGCGTAGGACCGGTGTCGACCGCTTCGGAGAGAAGTCTCCAACTTTGGGAGGTAGGAAAACCTTCGTGCACCCGTTGCCGGAGAAACGACCGGAGGGGGTCGTGGACCTTGATGGCGGTGTCCACGGAAGGGTTGCTTCCGGAGGCATAGGCGCCGATCGAGATCAGGTCGGAATTTTTCCGGTAAACGGCCAGGTGCTCGCGAGCCCGTGAGACCAAGTCGAGCTGGTCGGGCTCGAGAAGGTCCCGGGTCAATCGGCTGACGCTTTCAAGGACGTCGATCGCCGGATAGTGATTGTGGGTCGCGAGGTCCCGGGAGAGTACAATGTGTCCGTCCAGGATGGACCGAACGGCGTCAGCGACCGGCTCATTCATGTCATCTCCTTCAACCAGGACCGTGAAGAGCCCGGTCATGGCTCCCCGGTGATTGGTTCCCGCCCGTTCGAGCAGCTGGGGGAGCAGGGAGAAGACGGACGGCGTGTAGCCTCGGGTCGTGGGGGGCTCACCGACAGCGAGCCCGATCTCGCGTTGGGCCATGGCAAACCGTGTCACCGAGTCCATCATAAGCAGGACGTTCTGGCCCAGGTCGCGGAAGTATTCGGCGACCGCCATCGCCAGAAACGCCCCTTTCAGCCGGGCCAGAGCGGGCTCATTCGAGGTGGCGACGATCACGACGGATTTGCGGCGTCCCTCCTCATCAAGATCCTTTTCGAGAAACTCGCGGACCTCGCGTCCGCGCTCCCCAATCAAGGCGATCACATTCACATCGGCCTCGGCGTGGCTCGCAATCATGCCGAGCAGTGTCGATTTTCCGACACCGCTTCCGGCGAAAATGCCGAGCCGCTGGCCGCGTCCGCAGGGAATGAAGGTGTCCAACGCCTTGATACCCGTCCGAAACACCTCCTGGATGCGTCGGCGTTTCAGGGGATTGGGAGGGGCGACATGGAGATTGACTTTGTCCCGGGCTGGAACCGGGGGCAGTCCGTCCAGAGGCCTGCCAAAGCCGTCGATGACGCGACCTTTGAGTGAGTCCGCGACGGCCACCCGGAGGGGTGCGCCGGTGGCGATGACTTCGCAGCCGGGATGGAGCCCTTGGACTTCGCCCAGGGGCATCAGGAGCAGGTGGTGGTTTCTGAAACCGACCACTTCGGCGAGAGTCTCCGATCCGTGCTGTGACAGGATTCTGCAGACCTCTCCGACAGCAGCGGCGGGGCCTTCCGACTCAATCACCAGACCGATCAATTGGATGACTTTACCGCGGCGCTCGGTGACGCGGGCCGATTTGACGCGATTAAGCGCAGCCACGAGCCGGTTCGAGTCCTGATGGGAGGAGGTCATCATGACGTTTCAAGAGCCTGATTGAGCAGGGCGAGCTTTGTTTCCCGCCGATTATCGATGGTTCCAAACCGCGTCTGAACAATGCATCCACCCCGGCTGACATCGCGGGACCCGACGAAGCTGACCTGGCTGCCGGTGGGGTGTGCCGGAATCGTCAACGCGGGTTCGGATCCCAGGAGAGCCAGATCGTCGGGATGGAGGAGCACCTTCAGTTCCGTGGTGTCCTCGATCTCCTCGAGGGCCTCGCCGACTGCGGAAACCACCATCTCCCGGGTAATGGGAATCTCCCCGACGAGGCGTTGCGCAATTTGCAGGGCCAGGGCCACGAGGGTGTCCTGCATCTGCCGTGCAACTTGCGGAACGGTCTGCTGCAAGGAAGTCACCGCCGCCCGGTGAAGTTCTGCCAGTTCCTGCCGCTGTTGCACGAGTTGCTCACTCAAGGTGCGCTCGCCATCAATCAGCCCACGCTCATACCCCGTCCGCTCAGCAGCCTGCAGGCGCGCCGTCCAGACCTCGGGCGGGAGTTCCCCGGACAGGCAGATGTCGCGCACCGGCGCCGTGAAGCGTATGGGCTCAAGCAGCAACATGGAGTGCCTCGTCGGGGGTGGGCTCCGCGGTGCTGGACTCCGCCCCTTCCGATTCCGCCGCGAGCGACTTGGCGGCATCGATGATCTTCTGCCGGGCCACGTCGACCTCCTTGGGTTTGACTCCGGAAAGGAACGCGATTTCCTCGCGGACACCCTCGGCAGCTCGTTTGGAAATGCAGCCAAGGATCAGGGTCCTGAGCTCCTCGCTCGCGGTCTTCAGCGCCAGTGCAAGGTCGCCCATGTCGATATCGCGGAGAACACGCTGAAGCACCGAGGGATCCACGTTCTTGAGGTCCTCGAAGACGAACATGTTCTTCTCGATGGCCTTTGCGAGCTGGGGGTTGAGCTTCTCGATGTTGCCCAGTGATTCCTTGCTCTGCGGGCGGCCCAATGCATTCAGGATGTCGGCGGCGGTCTTTACCCCGCCGGTTTGATTCAGCGCCCGCGTCTGTCTGGCGCCCGCCTTGGCGCTGAGCACCTTGATCACCTTCTCCACGACTTCGACGGGGATTGGGGCCAGGGTGGCCAACCGTTCTATGACTGCATCCCGTTTCGGAGCAGGGAAGAGTGCAGTCAATTCTGCAGCCCGGTCGGGGCTCAGATAGCTGAGGACAAGGGCGATGGTCTGCGGTTGCTCCTCGGAAAGGAGATTGTAGAGCTGCCGGGCTTCGAGCTCGCTGATGGAGTCCACGGCAACCAGCGGAGGCCGCGCGGGAACGACGCGGTTGATGACTTCATTCGCCTTGAATTGGCCCACGGCGCGCTCCAGGGAGGTCCGTGCGAACTCGATTCCACCCCGGATCGCGGTGCCGGCTTCCACGGCGACATCGGAAAACTCCTTGAGGATCTCCCGCTGCACGTCGAGCGGTATGATCTCCATCTTTGCCATCTCGGCGCAGATTCCGTCGACTTCCTGCTGGGAAAATCCCTTGAGCAGGTTGGCGGCACTTTCGGGCCCCAGCATCACCATGAGGGCTGCCAGGCGCTGGACCTTGTTCAGCGTCGAATATTGGATCGAAGGTGATGGGGTCGGATTCGACATGGGTGGGGTAAAAAGGATTAGTTCTGGTCGGCCTGGTTTTGGGCCATCCAGTTCCGAATGGCCTGGGTCATGTTGTCGGGATTCTCCCGGATCAACTGGTTCAGCACGTCGACCGTGACGGCTCCCGGCGGCAGATCCTTGGCCAGAGAGAAGAGCTTTCCGTTGTCCCTGCCGTGTCCGTGGCCGTTGAGGTGGCTTCCCATGCCAATGGGCCCGATCGGAATTCCCGGCGGGAGTTCCTCAGCGGCAGTTCGCTTGAACAGCCAGAGAAGAAGACCCAGAAATCCCACTGCCAAACCGGGATAGAGGGCATTCCGGCCGAGGTTGATCCAATATTCCGTGCGCTCCTGCGTGTCGAGTTTTCGGGCGACCTCGGTGGTCATGTCGTCATTGAAGGGAAGCTCTTCCAGGGTGATCTCGTCCTGTCGTGAAGCCCCGGTGCCCAGCTCGATTCCCAGGGCGCTCTGCACCACCCGTTTGAGTTTCTCCAGCTCTTCAGGAGTCCTGGGTGCCACTTTCCGTTCGGAGCCGGTTCCCTCATAGCGGGCGGCCACCGTGACCGCGGCGGAGAGCCGGCGGATTCCGCCGGCGGCCTGGACCAGGTTGCTGGTGCTCTTGTTGATTTCGTATTCCGTGGTTCCCGTGCTTTTCCGGTTTCGGGTTGTTGTCGTTGGGGGGGCGGCAACCGGGGCGTTGGTGGCGTCCGCGGTGGGGGTGCCGGGGGTGGAGGCGCCGGAGATGGGCGTGGAGGCGGCGACAACGCTGGTGGAGTCGTTGTTCTCCTCATTCTTGGTCTGGGTGCGGATCACCTGTCCCTCCGGATCGAATTTCTCCTCGGTCCGTGAAACCGTGTCGTAGTTGATGTCCGCAGCGACCCGGACGATGGCCTGACCCACGCCCAAAACCCGTTCAAGCATCCCCTCGGCCTTCTTCGCCAGGTACTGTTCCAGATTTCGCCGGGCGCCGAGCTGGGTGGTGGTCAGGCCCACCAGGGAATCGTTCTCCACGTTCTCGGAGAGCACATTTCCCATGTTGTCGACGACGATCACGTTGTTGGCCCGCAGCCCTTCAACGGCGTTGGCGACCAGGAAGCGGATGGAATTGATGGAGGACTGGGGAAGGGGACCACTCCCGTGGACGCGAATGAACACGGAGGCGGTTGGATGGCGGTCCTTGTCCATCAAGAGCCGGTTTTCCGGCATAACAATCATGACCCGTGCCGACTCCACCTCATCGAGCTGGGCCACGGTTCGGGCCAGTTCCCCCTGCACGGCACGGATGTAGTTGGCCCGCTGGACAAAGTCGGAAATTCCGAAGTTGGGCTTGTCGAAAATTTCAAACCCAACGCCCTCGCCCTTGGGAATTCCCTTCCCGGCCAACTGCATGCGGGTCATGTGGACCTTTTCCAGGGGCACGGAGATGGATCCAGAGCCGGGACCGATCCGGTAGGGGATCTTGGCTTCATCCAGGGCGGCTATGACGCGGGCGGATTCAGACTCCGAAAGGCGTCCGTAGAGCAGGGCGTAGTCGACGCGGCTCGTCCAGAACGCGAGTCCTCCGAGTCCACAGAGCACCGCGAGCGTCGCAATGACTACAGTGAGTCGTTGAGCGACGCCGAGTTCCTTCCAAATGGCGGCAAACTGCGCGCCCAGCTTGGTCATCGTCTGGTTCATGAGGTGTCACCCAGCAACCACGATTCATCAAATCTGCATCCGCATCAGTTCCTGATAGGACTCCAGGACCTTGTTTCGCATCTCAACCATGAGCTGAAAGGAGATGCTCGCTTCCTCGAGCGCGATCATCGTCTGGTGAAGGGAGCCTTCCTGGCCGCTTTGCAGGCTCTGCACCGCTTCGGCAGCGGCGTTCTGCTTCTTGTTGACCTCGCCGATGAGGTTATCGAGCGTGCTGGCGAAGGATTCGGAGGAAGGGCTGACCGCGGAGGTCAGGGACGGAGTCTTGTCCGAGTTGGCGAGCTTGGTGAGTTCCGATGCAGGAATGGTTTCCTGAATGTTCGGGACGGAAAGCTCGGGCATTCCCGGAAGGATCTGGCGGAGTGACGACAGGGGGTTCATAGGATTCGACCAAGATCAATGTTTGCCGAGGGACAGCGTCTGCATCGCCAGCGCCTTCGAATTCTTGATGACGGACAGATTGGCCTCATAGGCGCGCGAGGCGGAGATCATCTCCGCCATCTCCTCGTGGATGTTGACGTTCGGCATGGCCACCATTCCGTCGGAATCGGCGTCGGGATGGCCGGGATTGAACACCAGGTGCGGCGGGCTCGAATCCTTGACGATCCCGGAGACGTGGAGTTCCGGCATCGGTGTCCCATTCGTGTCGGCCTGCCGCAGCAAGGATTCGAACACGACGCTTTGGCGCTGGTAGGGCTTTCCGTCGACGCCGCGCGTGGTGTTGGCATTGGCGATATTCTGGGTAATGACTTCGATCCGAGTTCTCTCGGCGTCGAGAGCACTCGCGGAGGCATTGATGCCGGGCAGGAAGGAGATCATGGGGAAGGACGGACTGCTGGGTCGGTATGTTTTGCCGCGGAATGCTTCACGGGCAGAGCGCCGTCGGCGCGGGGTCGGGTATGAAATGCGTTTCTCACGATGGGATCAGGCTTGGCGGCCGGTGATGGCGAGGCGAAGTTTGAGAAGTGACCCCGTGAGCAATTGGGACTCGAGTGCGTGCAGAACCTGGTTTTGGTTCATGTCCAGCAACTCGCGTTCGAGGCTGACTGTGTTTCCATCCCCGTTGGTGGCGACGGCGGTGGCGTCGACCACTGCGGTCGGCTTCAGAGCCTGCAACTGATTCAGGTCGCCACTCGTCATGGCCCGGCTCAGGTCGGCGGAGAAATTGGGGTCCAAATCCATCCGCCGGTAGTTGGGCGTGTCGATATTGGCGATATTGCTTGCGATGGCATTGTGGCGGACCACTGCGGCATCCAGCATTCTCTGGGCGGCCATATAGCCGGGCTGCTGAAATAGCGCTTCGATCATATGGAATCCATCGGTAGCAACGGTGGTGCCAAGGCCGAAACTCCCTGTCGGATGGGAGGTTCAGGCAAAAATGTCCACGGAGAGCGGGAAGGCAGCTGGGAAAAGAATTCCGGCCAGGCCGTGTGCCGGCAAAATGCACCGGTCCGCGTGGGACCCGTAAACAGGTAACGGGAGAACCGGAGTCCGGCGGCGGCCCAATCCTCCAATTTGAATGGGCCGACGACGCCACGGTGGACCTCACGGATCGGACAGGCTCCTGAATGGCGCGTCCTTTTGTCCGCGGCTACGACGTCGGTTCCTGGAGGACTCCGGCACCCTCAGACCCGTCCAGGTTCTGATCCCAATGCCCGGCCCTTGGCCACGGATTCGGCTCGAGTCAGCTATTCGGTCTCGCTCTCGGCCTCAACCGGACTTCCATTATACTCGTTCAGCTTGTTTCGAATGGTGCGGATGGAGATATCCAGCAGCCGGGCTGCGTGAGTCCTGTTCCCGTTGCATCGATCCAGTGCAGCGAGGATGTGGCGCTTTTCCATCTCGGCCATGGTAAGGACGGATGCCGGAGTGGACTCGGATGCCGCCGTGGGAGGTGTGATCCGATTGGGGTAAGGGATTGGTTCACTAGGTGTCTCCACGGCCGCTGCACCCGCGGTCAGCCTCAGGTGTTCGGGTTCGATCTTGTCCCGATCCCCACCCAGGATGACTGCCCGTTCAACTATATTTTGCAGTTCCCGGACGTTGCCGGGCCAGGAGTGGGCGTTGAGGGCGGCGATGGAGGCGTCGGAAAAACCCTGCACTGAAACGCCATGTTTCCGCACGAACCGCTGCATGAACTGGTTTGCCAGGAATACAATGTCATCCCGCCGGTCCCGAAGGGGCGGCACATGGATGGGAATGACGTTCAGCCGAAAAAACAGGTCCTGCCGGAACTCCTTCTTGGCGACACTTTCCTCCAGATTCCGATTTGTGGTGGCGATCACCCGCACGTCGACCTTGAGCGTGCGGTTTCCGCCCACCCGCTCGAGCTCGCGTTCCTGAAGCACACGCAGGAGTTTTGCCTGGATCGACGGGGAGATTTCACTGATTTCGTCGAGAAGGATGGTTCCTCCGTGGGCCAGTTCGAAGCGTCCTTCGCGCTTGTTCAAGGCTCCCGTAAAAGCGCCCTTCTCGTGTCCGAACAGTTCGCTCTCGATCAGGTTTTCAGGAATGGCCGCGCAATTCAGCTTGATGAAGGGACCTTCTGCGCGCGGGCTGGAGCGGTAAAGCATCCGGGCCACGAGCTCCTTGCCGGTTCCACTTTCCCCCTGAACCAGAACCGTTGCCTGGGTCCGGGCCACTCTCCGGATCAACTGGCGCAAGTTCTCGATCGCGTCGCTGCGACCCAACAGCTCATAACCGCCGCTTTCGTCCTCCTCCCGGCTCAGGAACTGGTTCACCCGGACCAGACGGGTAAATTCTTCCGCCTTCTTGACTGCAATCAGGGCGTGGTCGAGGGAAAAGGGCTTGATGAGATAGTCAAAGGCGCCGTTCTTCATGCAGTCGACGGCCGATTCTATCGTGCCAAATCCCGTCATCATGACCACCAGCGGCCGTTGCGGCCGCTGCTGGAGCGCCTTCAGGAGTTCGGTGCCCTTGCCGTCCGGGAGATTAACATCCAGAAACATCAGGTCGAAGTTGTCCTTGGCGAGGAATGATCCGGCTTCCTCCAGGTTCGACACGGCGGTCACCTCGTAGCGACGTCCTCGGAGGTATTGTTCGAGAGTCTTCCGAATACCGGGTTCGTCCTCAACCATCAGGATTTTCTCGATTGGCATGGCGAAGAGTCAGTCAGTTTGAGGTCCGGGCGGCGCCTGGAAATGGAAGCGCGGGTCGTTGTGGCGACACCGAAGGAATGGCGAACCGCGGAGCGACCGTTAGGCCGCAGCCCGCCAGACAGGGGCTGGATGTCGACCGGAAGAGGAGCGTTTTCGGCATCGCAAGCCCTCGCACCAAGGGAAAACTCGGCGATTTGGGCTGAGGGCAGCGTTGGCCAACGAGACCGACCCGTCAAGGGGGCTCGGAAAGGAGGTCAGCGGGGAAACCTCCAAATCCGATTAGGAGGAATCCCTACTCCGGCCACTGAAGGAATTGGGAGAGGTCAGGGGGCGCTTCGGCGATAAAGCCCGCTCAGGTAGTTGCCGGCGGGGGCGGTAGGAGAGGTTCCGCCCTGGCTCTGGGGAAGGAAACCCCGACGCAGCAGCGTCTGCTCGTTTTCCCGCTCCAAAATAATGAGTTTCATCCCGACCTCCTGGGCGGTCCGAATCCATCGGCAGATATCCGGGTGCCGGGCCCGCTCCGGGGAGGGAAGTAACTGCCACTCGATCCGGTGCTTCTTGAGAGTCTCAAGCGACTGGTTGAGTTCGGTCAGCTTTTGCTTGCGCGCGGCGTCGAAGATTCCGGGGCGATAGGAGTCCTGACCTCGCAACGCCTGCTCTTCGTGGGTGGCAATGTCCAGCAATTGCGAGCAGTGGGTCGTGTGGGCCTGCAGGGCCCGCCGCATGGAATCTGAAGAAAAGCTCATGACGATTGGGTTTTCAGTCCTCCGTTGGGATCCGGGGAAGGTTGAATTCTCGAAGAACCATTTCGGCGTTGGTTTGCCAGCTGATGTATTGCTGCCGCCACCGCGCCAGATCGAAAATGGTGTCGAGAACCGGTGTCGAGTTGGTGGCCAGGTCCTTCCTCCGATTCACGATCTGGCTGTACTGTTCGAGGGCCTTGGCCGGTTGCTCCAGCCGTTCGTAGGTCAGTCCGATCTGATACCACACCTGAAGCTGCCACTCCGCATTGGTGTTCAGGCTGGCAAGCGTGAGATAGACCTGGAGCGCGTTCAGATAATCGGCGTCCTGATAGAGTCGGTTGGCGATCTCGTTTCCAGCCTTCTGTCGCCAGTAGTTCCATACTTCGGGCTGGGTGGTGGCCTGGGGTTGCTGCTCCCGCAGGAGATGCAGGACTTGGATTAGCGATTCGTCGTTGCGGCCCAATTGTTTAAGGGCGACTGCAAAATGGAAACGCACCTCGGCTTGTTCGGCCGTACTCTCGTAGTGGCAGAGGAAATCCTTCGCCTGGCGGGCCGCTTCCTCAAACCGTCCGAGGTTGGACAGGGATCGAATCAGTTTGAAGTGGACCTGGGGCTTGTTGAGGAGCGGCGAATCCTGCTTCAAGAGGCGTCCGAACATCTCCGCGCTGTCCTGGAAGTTGCCCTGTTGAAAATACGTGTCGGCAATCTCCGTCTGCGCCTGCAGAACCAGCCGCTGGTAATACTTGAGCTTGTCCGCCCTCAACACCAGGGAGCTGGTCATGACCGAGTAAAACTTGGTGAGCGCCAGGTTGCTGAGGCCCATCTGACGGAGGATCAGTCCCTGTCGCAGGATCACTTCCGGGGTGTTCTCATCGTCGGGCCATTTTGCGAGGTAATGGGCAAGAATCTGTTGAGCCCGCG
>JBGAPN010000055.1:2048-18196 GCA_044221235.1 Limisphaerales bacterium | reverse complement strand
GGTCGTGGCAGGACCGGGCGGGACGGGGCGGGGAAAACCGGGCGACTCGCTGGTTGGATTCGCTGAGGTTTCGGACGCCGGACTCCAAGGGGGACTATCGCCGCTTCTTCCTCGACCGGGCGCCCGTCGCGTGGCTGTCGCTTCGGCACTGGTTACGGGTCTGGCTGGTCTGGGGGTTGATTGGAGGGTCACTCACCTTCGGCTGGCTTCTAGGGTCCGGACTGTGTGGTGAACGATGGTGGGAACCCTCGGTGGGTCTGGCGTTCTGCGCCGCATTCCACCTGATCCTCAAAATCTGGATGGCCAACGAGGCCCCGCGTCAATTCCTGGAGGATCGTCAAAGCGGCGCCATGGAACTGCTCCTGTCGACATCGCTGTCCGTGGCGGATCTGCTGGACGGGCGGTGGAAGGCCTTGCGACGGCAGTTTGCCGGCCCGGTGGTGGCCGTCCTGATTCTGGATGTCTGGTTCCTGCTGGAGACCGTTTATGAAACAGGACTCGGCGGATTGACCGACGGGGAGTCGGAACTGCTCTGGGTCGGTGCCGCCTGCATGGCCCTTCTGGTGCTGGACACCTGGGCGATCGGATGGCTGGGACTGTTCACCGGCCTGCGATCCAGCGGACGTGCCGCGTCCACGTCCATCCTGTTCCGCGTGCTGACGCTTCCCTGGGTGCTGTGGCTGACCCTGGTGGCGCTCATTGGGATGTGGGAGGTTGGAAACCGAAACTCCAGCCCGTCGGAGTTCCTGACAAGTTTCGGCTTCTTCCTTGGCTCCTGGTTTGTCCTGGGCTTGTTGAACTCGGTGTTCTGGGCCTTCCGCGCGCGAAGGACCCTGCAGACCTCGTTTCGCGAACTGGCGACGGCTCCGGTCAAATCCGGCGGCAGCCTGTGGAATCGGCTGCGGTCTCGGAAAAGGGCCGCGGCAAAGGGCCCGTGAATCGTTCTCCGTGCTGACTCTACGGGGCAGGGCTTGACGTTCCCGGCCTGTGATCTTTTCCAGTGAGCTTCCGATACTGTCCGTCAAGCCAGTCGATCTGAGGCTGCAACAGGAAGCGGAATTCGATCCCGCCATAGGCGTTGAGTGCGGCATCCTTGTCTCCCTTTGCCGCATTCAGCTCGAAATAGGCGAAATACAGGTCGGTCCGAAGGTACCCGTCAAGGGTGTCGGGTTTGACCTGGGCCAGGAGCTGCCCGGCATCGTCCAGCCGCCCGGTCTGGATCAACGCCTGGGCGTGATTGATCTTCGCACCGTCGTTGTCGGGATCCATCGAGAGCCGGCGGAGGGTGAGCTGGACGGCGAGGGGGGGATTGGTCCGGTCGATCAGCAGGGAGGCGGCGTAATTGTTGATGAAGATGGGATTGTTGGTCTCGAGTTCGTACCCGCGGGCCGCCGCCGCGCGCATCACATCAAACTTCCGTGACTCATAAGCGGTGCGCAGGACGTGGAGCCAGTATTCCGAGAGGTTTCCGAAATTCGACTCCAGCCGTTTCAGCAGGGACGCCGCGGCCTCATGCTGGTCATACTGGCTCAGGAGGGTGGCCATCCGATACGTCAGCAGCGGGTTGTTTGGGGGGAAGTCGACCGCGTAATCGAAGGCTCTTTTTGCCAACTCCGGGTGCTGCATCTGCAACTCGGCAATGCCCGAATAGACCAGGTAAAACCCGGGTTCAGGTCGGGAATCCGTTCCGAAGCGCGGACATTGATGGCCAGCGAGCGGAGATCGTCCCAGCGCTTTAAGCCGATATAAAGATCGGCCTGGCGCTGCCAGACTTCGGGGCTGAAGTCGAAGTTGACGACCTGCTGCGACAGGAAATCCGATGCGTAGGCAATCAGGCCCACTGACGCATCAGACTGGTCATCGATGATGAGCGCCGCAGAAGAGTCCGGGGATTGGAATAACCCTTTGCCAGTTCTGCAGTCCGCTCCCGCTGCATGGCGGATCGCGGTGTCGCCAGTGTCCTGGCGGTCGGACACACGGTCCTGGTGATGGTCTTCCAGCACGGCGAGGATTCCTCGAAGGAACGGATATCCGCCCGGGAGAAGTGGACGGACAAGGCAAGCCGATTGGCCAGGACCGTGGTCGCTGGATTCTTTCGGGCGGCGTCGAGCTTGGATGCTCCCTCCGTGAGGGTCGAAATGGGTCCCCAACCCGCCTGCCAGGCCGACCGGTAGAGCGCCAGCTCCGGGTCACCGGACACGACGGGTTTGTAGCGGTCCCACGCCTGCCCGAACGACTCCATGAACCCCAGGTTGTAGAGGCTCTTGAGGTATTCGCGGGCCTGGGCGGGGGACAGGTTCGTCTCCACGGGGCGCAGCAGGAGCGCCACATATTGGTCCAGTTCATACCGCGCAAAATATTGGGCGACGAGGTCCAGATCGCTGCGGTTCGTCGCGGTCAGGCGCAACAGCCAGAGGGCGGTGCCGGCGCCGAGTTTCAGGTATTTCTTCTGAGGAACCGGTTGCTCAGCCAGGAGGGACACCAGGGAACGCGACAGGACCGGATCCCCGGGGTCGTTGGCAATGGCGGACCGCCATGCAAGTACGGCGGTATCGAGTTGCCCCTGCCTGGCGGCGGACCGGGCGGAATCCGCGAGGGACCAGGCCTGCAATTTGTCGAGGAGTCGAACCCGCACCACGGGCAGAAAATCCGGAGGCGTCGACCGGATCATCCGGGGGAGGAGGATGGTTGCGGCAATGACGGTGAGCGACACCACCGCGAAGGCGAAGCGAAAGTGTTTCTCGAAGAAGAGCTGACGGAGCAGGGACGACTGCTCCAGCACCTCCGGAACCAGGCCGGGTTCGGGAGGCTGGTTTGACAGAGGGGCGTGGCGAGGCGTGCTCATGCGGCTGCCGGGCGGGGCCAGCGAACGCAGAGGAGGCGGCTGGGCTGCGGAAAATGGAATCGGGCCTCCGGTAGCGCCGCGGGAAGCAAGGTGAATCCACCGGCCGGAACGTTGGCTGTGATATTCTCGGATTCGACGGTGAGGGACCCCGACACCATCCCGATCACCGTCAGGCTTCCCGGAGTCCATCCCGCATTGGAGCTCGCCCCGGCCGGGAGGGCCCATTCGTCGATTTCAAACAGGGGATTGCGGACCAGGGGACGCCATTCGGAACCATCGCGGGCTTCGAGGGCCGACGCGACCATGGCCGGCTCAACGTCGTCAAAGTCAATGGAAGCCAGGGAGGGGGCGATGTGTAGCTCGCGCGGCTTCCCATCCAATCCCACCCGGTTCCAGTCGAAGACCCGATACGTGGTGTCGGAATTCTGCTGAATCTCGAACACCAGGTTTCCACCGCCGAGCGCATGGACCCGTCCGCTGGGGACAAACATGACGTCGCCAGGATGGGTTTCATGGACATGGAAGCATTCGGCAACCGTGCCCTGTTCCAGCTTTCGCCCGAACTCATCCGGCGTGATTCCCCGGCGAAGTCCCACGTAGATGCGCGCACCGGGATCTGCCTTGGCGAAGTACCACATCTCGGTCTTTGGCTCTCCCCGCAATTCCACGGCGCGGTGGGCGGGCGGGTGAACCTGGAGCGAAAGGTCCTCCCGGGCATCCAGCAGTTTGATCAGCCAGGGAAAACGTTCGCCGGATGAAGGGGCGCGGCCCAGGACTTCGGATCCATGGTGGGTCATCAGCCACCGGAGGTCCCGTCCGGCGAGGGGTCCATTGGCGATGACCGAAACCCCTTCGGGGCGGTCCGGGATATCCCACGATTCACCAATGGGTGCGCCCGGTGGGAGGGTTTTGCCGTAGGTGGATTCGAGGCGACGGCCGCCCCAGATGCGCTCCTTGAAAACCGGAAGAAAGGTCAGCGGATAGAGGCCCATGGAGGCGTGGACGAGCCGGAGGAAGGGACGTCAGGCGGCTTTCGCCTGCGGTTCCTTGACGTGGCCCATGGCCCGGAACTTGGCGTAGCGGGCGGCGAGACGCGCCGGAATCGACAGGGAGGACAATTCTCCCAGATGTTTCAGCAGCACTCCCTTGAGGGTGGCGGCCATGGCGGCCGGATCGTTGTGCGCACCCCCGAGGGGTTCGGGCACCACCTCATCCACAAGACCGAGGGCTCTCAAGTCATTGGCGGTGATGCGCAGCGCGGAAGCGGCATCCGGGGCCGCCGATCCCACTTTCCAAAGAATTGCGGCACATCCTTCCGGACTGATCACCGAGTAGTAGGCATTTTCGAGGATGAGGACACGGTCCGCCACTCCGATGCCCAGGGCGCCACCGGATCCCCCCTCGCCGATCACTGCGGCGATGAACGGGACTTCGATCAACATCATTTCCCGCAGATTGACGGCGATGGCTTCGCCGATGTGACGTTCCTCGGAACCGATTCCCGGATACGCTCCGGCGGTATCGATGAGGGTGATCAGGGGCAAACCGAACTTATCGGCCATCCGCATCAACCGAAGCGCCTTGCGATAGCCCTCGGGGTGGGCCATGCCGAAGTTCCGCAGCAGGTTCTCCTTGGTGTCGCGTCCCTTCTGGATGCCCAAAACGACGAGCCTTTCGGTGCCCAGTCGGGCAAACCCGCCCACCACGGCCCGGTCGTCCGAGTATTGGCGGTCGCCATGAAGTTCCTCAAAGTCGCTGAACGTCGACCGCAGGTAGTCCAGCGTGTAGGGACGCCGCGGATGACGGGCCAGTTGGACCCGCTGCCAGGGGGTCAGGTTGGTGAAGATTTGACGGCGGGCGTCCTCGATTTTTCGCTCAATCTGGCGGATCTCATCCTCCCAGGAGATGCCCAGGGAGTGTTTTTCGGGATGCTGCTTCAGATCCTCGAGCTTTCGCTGCAGCTCAATGATCGGTTTTTCGAAATCAAGATGATGTTTCATCGGGGACGGCGTGGGCCGACTCGGTGACAGGTGGCAGATTACGGCGAGTTGGGTTCCCCGGCAATGGGCAAAGGAGGGGGCGAAAAACGGGGAAGGTGGACAGGAATTGACGCGCCTGGGCCGGGATCCGGCGGCTCGCCGTCCACCCGCTCCCCGTCGGTCCGGGCAGGGAACCCGGGCTATTCGTCGCCCCCGCCGCCGCCGTTTCCGTTCCGGCGTTCCCATTTTCGAGGGGCCCGTTCGGGCAGGGAGGTGTCCGGCTTGGCCCAGTAGGTGCCTGCGCCAAACTGGGAATTGACCGCTTCCTCCAGGAGGACCGACGGGGCTACGGAGAAATGTTCGTTGGATTCGAGGAACACCACCGGGCCGGACGGCATGCGGATGCTCAGAAACAGCGGGACATTGCCCCGGTGCGCCTCCACCAGGTTGCGCACCGCCTCGAGGCGCGTCCGATCCAGTTCTGCGGCCCGCAGTCGAAGGTGAACCTGCTTGGTGTAACGACGGGGCGCATCCTCGAGCCCCAGGATCTCCTGGGGAAACAACTTGGGCTTGTCTTCGCCGGTGTTGACCTCTGCGATGACCAGGACGGGTTTGTTGAGGGTCAACAGGCTGCGGAACCGGTCGAAATTCTCGTTCATCAGCAGCATCTGAACGGTTCCGGTGAGATCCTCGATCGTCACCATCGCGTACTTCTTTCCGGATTTCTTGCTGATGCCCTCCTGAAGGGCGGAGACCATCCCGCCGACACGGGCCATGGCCCGGTTTTCAAGGGTCGAAAGTTCGGCAATGGATTGAAGG
Source organism: Limisphaerales bacterium (assembly GCA_044221235.1). Lineage (GTDB taxonomy): Bacteria > Verrucomicrobiota > Verrucomicrobiia > Limisphaerales > UBA9464 > UBA9464. The sequence continues at coordinate 12,553 of JBGAPN010000055.1, read as the reverse complement.
GTGTAGCGCTGAAGCAGGGATTCAAACGGCTGAAGCGGGTGGCCGCTCAGGTACATGCCCAGCAGTTCCTTTTCCGCGGCGAGTTTCTCATCGACCGGCCACTCGGGCAGTTCCACGGCGCGTTGATCGGATTTCTTGGGGACCACGTCGAACGAATCAAACAGCGAGGACTGCCCCCGCACCCGGTCCGATGCAATAGAGGTGGCCCGGGCCATGGCGGCATCGAGTGTGGCCATCAGCGTGGCCCGGTTGGGACCAAGCGCATCGCAGGCGCCGGCTTTGATCAGGCATTCCAGCACCTTCTTGTTGGCAGCGCGGGTGTCCACCCGTTCGCACAGTTCATTGAGGCTGGTGAAGCGACCGCCGCTTTGGCGGGCATCGAGGATGGACTGAACCGCGACTTCGCCCACGCCCTTGATGGCCGCGAGGCCGAACCGGATTCGTGGCGTGGCGTCGCCCCCGGCAGCCGCCGGTGCGAAACTGACGTCGGATTCGTTCACATCCGGGCCGAGCACCTCGATGCCGAATCCCTTCGCCTCGGCGATGTACTGCGCGAGCTTCGACAGGTCGGCCTGGTCGTTGGTCATCATCGCGCTCAGGAACTCCACCGGGAAGTTCGCCTTCAGGTAGGCGGTCTGGTAGGCGACGACGGCATACGCGGCAGCGTGGGATTTGTTGAATCCATATCGGGCGAACTTTTCCAACAGGTCGAACACCTCATTCGCCTCTGGAGCGGGAACCTGGCTTTTCTCCGCGCAGCCCTTGACGAAGATTTCCCGCTGCTTGGCCATTTCTTCGGGCTTTTTCTTGCCCATGGCGCGGCGCAACAGGTCGGCGCCGCCAAGGGTGTACCCGGCAAGGATCTGGGCGCATTGCATGACCTGCTCTTGGTATACGATGACGCCATAGGTCTCCTTGAGGATCGGTTCCAAGTCCGGATGCGGATAACTGACAGTGTCGCGATCGTTCTTCCGATCCACGAATACGGTCAGCATGGTCCGACCATCCTCCAGCTTGGTATCCAGGGGACCGGGACGGTAAAGCGAGATGAGCGCCGTGATGTGCTCGACGCTGGCAATCTGGAACTTTTTGCAGAGATCCCGCATGCCGCCGGATTCCAGCTGGAACACGCCCAGTGTCTGCGCGTTGTTGAGCAGGGCGTACGTCTTCTGGTCGTCAAGCGGCAGATTGTCGAGGTCGATGGCTAGACCCCGGGTGCGCTGGACCAGTTCGACCGTGTTGCGAAGCACGGTGAGGGTCTTGAGCCCCAGGAAGTCCATCTTCAGCAGGCCCAGCTTGCCCACGGGATCCATGGCGTACTGGGTGACGATGCCGCCATCGTCGTCCTGCTTGAGGGGCAGGAGATTGACCAGCGGTTGGGCGCCGATGACCACGCCGGCCGCGTGGACGCCAGCGCTGCGGGCCTGGTTCTCAAGAATTAGGGCGACATCCACCAATTCGTGGGTCACCTCCTCCGATTCGTAGGCGGTCTTGAAGTCCGAGTTCTTCTCCAGCGCGTCGGATAGGCCCCACTTGGCGTCGCTGATCATTTTCGCCAGCCGGTCGCACTCGCCGAAGCTCAGGCCCATGACGCGGCCTACGTCGCGGATGACGGACTTCGCTCCGAGCGTGCCGAAGGTGATGATCTGCGCCACCGCGTCTCGGCCATACTTGTTGCGCACGTACTCGATGACCTCGCCGCGGCGGTCGTCGGCGAAGTCGATGTCGATGTCGGGCGGACTGACGCGCTCGGGGTTGAGGAAGCGTTCGAACAGGAGGCCGTACCGCAGCGGATCGACGTTCGCGATTTCCAGAAGGTAGGTGACCATCGAGCCGGCCGCCGAACCGCGCGCCACGCAGGCGATGCCGTTATCGCGCCCCCAACGGACAAAATCACCCACGATGAGGAAGTAGGAGACGTAGCCGGTCTTTTCGATCACCCCGAGCTCGAGGTGCAGCCGGTCAAAGATTTGCCGGATGCCGGGATGCGCCACCGGTTCGGGGGGGATGGCGTCGCCTGAAGCGGACGGCAGCAGGAAGTCGAGACGGCTCGGTTCCTGGATCCCGCGGACCACGATCTCGCCGTCCACGACCTCCGCCTCGATCGTGTAGCGCTTCCGAAGTCCATCGCAGAGGAGCTTTCGAAGAAATCCCTCGCGGGTCCAGACTTCGGGGGGCTGGAAAACCGGATAGTGTTCGGCGCCCTTGCCGAATCGGATTTCCAGGTTGCACTTCTCCGCCACCTCGACGGTGTTGGCCACCGCCTCGGGCGTTTCGGCGAACAGCGCACGCATTTCGTCCGCCGAGCGCAGGTAAAACTGCTCGGGCTGGTAGCGCATGCGCTTCGAATCGGAGACCAGCGACTGGGTGCCGATGCAAATCAGGCAGTCATGCGCCTTCCAGTGGGCGCGCTCGACGTAGTGGACGTCATTCGATGCGACCAGCTTGAGCCCAAAGTCCTTGGACCACGGGATGAGGGCGCGGTTAACGCGGGCCTGCTCGGGGATTCCGTGATTCTGGAGTTCGAGATAGTAGTTGTCGGGTCCAAGGGTTTGCTTGAACCAATCGATGGTGTCGCGGGCCTTCCGTTCGTCGCCCTTCAGGATGGCCTCCGACACTTCGCTGGCGAGGCAGCCGGAGAGGGCGATGAGGCCCTCGCTGTGGCGGGCCAACAGTTCCTTGTCGATGCGCGGCTTGTAGTAGAACCCCTCCAGGTTCGCGGCAGTGACCAGCTTGATGAGGTTGTGGTAGCCGACCGTGTTCTTCGCCAGCAGGACGAGATGATGATAGACATCCCGCATTCCGGAGCCGGGTTTCTTGTCGAGCCGGCTGCCGGGAGCCACGTAGACCTCGCATCCCAGAATGGGCTTGATGCCTTTGCTGCGGGCGGCTTCGTAAAACTCAATGGCTCCGTGCATCACCCCGTGGTCGGTCATGGCAAGGGCGGGCAGTTTCAGCGCGGCGGCCCGGGTCATCAGCCGCTCCAACGGACACGCCGCATCGAGCAGGGAATACTCGGTGTGCAGATGCAGGTGGACGAAGTCGCCGGACGCCATGATCCAACTAGGTTCGACCCGGCGGGCCGGGTGTCGAGGATGGATTGTTCACCGAGTCGCCGACGAGGGAACGAGACGCTGACTGGCGTTCCCCGGTGGGCCCCACGGGCCGGGTTCGCGGGTTGAGGCGAAGGGAGGGGAGACGGCGCGTCGTGCCCTCCGCGGCTACGTGCTCGTTGGCCTACTTCGCGAAAATCTGATCCATCTCGCCGCTCAGCTTGCGCAGTCCCTCGGGGCCGTCGGCGCCTCCCTGTTCGGCAATGCCCCAGCCCTTGTAGCCAATGTCGTCGAGCGCCTTCATCACCGCGGGCCAGTTGTTGTCGCCCTTGAGGAACTCGACATTGAACCCGGCCCAGCGTCCTTCCTTGTCCGCCTTGGTCCGGCTGTACTCCTTGATGTGCAACGTCTGGATGCGGGGGCCGAGAATGCGGATCCACTGTTCCGGCCAGCCGTAGACCACCACGTTGCCGATGTCGAAGTGCCACTTGACCGCGGGGGAATTGAACTGGTCGATGTACCGCGCGGCCTCCATGGGGCTGAGGAGGAAATTGTTCCACACGTTCTCGATGCTGATCTTTACGCCGAGTTCCTCGGCCAGGGGGATGGCCTTGCGGATTTCCTCGGTCGACCGTTTCCACGCCTCGTCGTAGGTCACCTTGTCATTGACCACTGCCGGAACCAGCAGCACGGAGGGTGCGCCGTATTTCTTGGCGTCGCGCAAGGACTGCATCAGCCCTTCCAGACCCACTTTGCGGACCTCCGGATTCGGGTCCGAAAGCGGCTTGGCCCAGTGGGTGTGACAGCACACGCTGCCCGCCTTCAGGCCCGTGGCTTGCAGGGCCTTCACGACCTCGTCGGAATCCATGCCTCCCATCATCTCAACGCCGTCATAACCGGCGGCCTTGACGGCCTGCATCTTCTCCAGCGTGGTGCCCTTGACCCCGATGGTGCCCCACATGATGCCCTTCTTGAGAGGGCGTTTGGTTGAGACCGTGTCGACGACAAGATCCGTCTGGGCAGCGGCCAACGCCGTGCTGGCGGCAGCGAGGTGGAGGAACGAACGACGATTCATGGGAATAGAAACTCTGCGAAACGACCGAGCCTGACGGGAAGTACTACCCGCCCTTCGGCTTGAACAGGGCGGCGTCGAGCACGAACCAGAGATGCACAATCCAGCCAAGCAGAAAGACCCACAGGATGCCGGACAGGACAAACATGAGGATCGCCATGAGCAGGCGCCCCTGGATCAGTTGTCCCAGTCCAGGAATGAAGAAGCTGCACAAGGCGGCTATGACATTCCCCGTGGATCCTTGTCCGGCCATAACATTTTCGTGTTGAAGTGCGATGAGCGATTCCGGGTCACGCGGCCTTGTAGCGTCCCGGCATCGGGATGGGCATGATGGGGCACTTCATGTTCCAGTCGACGTCGCCGTCGAGGTTGAACGCCTCGGGGCTGAGCTTCTCATTGGACTTGTTGATCTGCTCCCAAGTGACTTCGCCGCCGGTGTAGGCGGCCTGGCGTCCCATGAGGCCGAGCAGCGTGCTGGACGCGAGCCAGTCGCCGTCGAAACGGTAGGGCTTCGAGCCGCGGATGCTGCCGAACAGCTCCTCGTGCTCGATGACGTACATGTCCTTGTTCTTCTCGCCGTCATAGCGCCAGGACTTTTCGCCGCGAATGACCGGGATGCCCCAGCCGCTCTGTGCATAACCCTTGGAACCGAGCAGATAGTCCGAATTGTCGTTGTAGCATCCGGGGATCTGACGCTGGGCAATGACACCGCGTATGCCGCCCTCGTATTCATACACTACCGTCATGTGGTCATAAATGTTGCCCTGGAAATTCGGGATCATCCGGCCCCCGTTCGCGGTGCACTTGATCGGGGCCTTGTCTCCCATGGCCCAGGCCAGTTTGTCCACGGTGTGGATGCACTGCTCAACGATGCCGTCGCCGGAGAGCCACGAGAAATTCATCCAGTTCTTGACCTGCCATTCGAGGTCGGTGACTCCTTCCTTGCGGGTCTCGGGAGCGGGCATCGGCTTGACCGGCCCGGTGAGGTAGGTGCCGTACACCGCACGGACGTCGCCAATGGCGCCGTTCAGAATGCGCTCGTAAAGGGCGCGGCGGGGCAGGTCGCTGCGCCAGCAGAACCCGGACACGAAATTCAGCTTCTTTTCCTTGGCGATGCGCACCGATTCAAGCACGTGGCGCAGGCCGACAGGGTCGGTGGCCACCGGCTTCTCGCAGAAAATCTGTTTTCCCTTTTCCACGGCGTACCGGAGATGCATGGGACGGAATCCCGGCGGAGTGGCCAGCAACACCACGTCGACACCGGAATCGATCAGCTTCTTGTACGCGTTGAGGCCGATGAAGGTGGAGTCCGGAGTCACAGCCACCCGGGGACCGTACTGCTCCTTCAATCCCTGGACCGCGAGGGCCGGGGCCTGCGGGAAGACATCGGCCACGGCCGTGAGGACGCAGTTGTCGTCCGCGGTCAGCGCATTGCCGGCAGCGCCCGTGCCGCGGCCGCCGCAGCCGATCAGGCCGATCTTGAGCGTGTCGCTGTTCGCGGCGAACGCCTTCTCCCGGATGATCACGGAAGGGGCGGCCAGGGCGAATGCGGTGGCGGCAGACGAAGTTCGGAGGAAGCTCCGCCGCGATTGGGCGGGAACGGCATCGGGGGTGTTCATTGGCGAAGAATCGACGTCGCAGAGCGTCTGGCATTCGAGGGAATCCGGTCAAGACAACAGACCTGCGCCAGGATTACGATTCCAGGCTCCGGCGTCCCTGGTTCCCGGGGATCGGAACGTCTTCGGCTCAGAATTTCGGCAAGCGGACTCCAAGGAGGTTGGCAACGGGGTCGGCGACTGAATAGCCTTTGGACGTGTCCCGTCCGCGTTGCTCCATGTGGCTTGCTTACCGGCGCCTCCGATTCTCCGGTGCCTTCCTGGCGTCCGTCTGGACCGTCCTTTTATGCCTCCCGCCATTGCAGGCCGCCGGGGTGCAGCTTCCCGCTCCCAGGCCGAACGGGGTGGATGAGGGCGAACTGCTCCTGGGTGAGCTGAATTGTACTGCCTGCCATTCGGCGCCCGAGCCTGTGCTTCGCCGCCTGGATCCCCCTGGCGCCCCCAAGTTGGGTCCCGGCGGACTGCGTCTGACGCCCCAATGGATCCGAGCCTGGTTGAATGATCCGGCCGTCTCCAAACCCGGCACGACCATGCCTCACCTGCTGGGGGCACTGGCTCCTGCGGAGCGGTCGGGTGTGGTGGAAGCGTTGACCCAATACCTCGTGTCCATCAGTCCTCCGGGGCCGGCTTCGGGGGTGAGTGCCGATCCGGCCCGGGCGGCGAAGGGACAGGCCCTGTATCATTCCGTGGGCTGCGTCGCCTGCCACGCTCCACTGGATGCGGGTGATGCCTCTGCGGAGTCCCTGCAGAAGGCCCGCCTGAACGCTGTTCCATTGGGTGCCCTTGCGCGCAAGTACCCGGCGGGCGAACTGGTCCGCTTCCTCCTCGACCCGGTGGCGCATCGGGGCGGTGGACGCATGCCGTCGCTCGGCTTGACCGCCAGCGAAGCGACCGACATCGCCACCTACCTTCTGCGGGAACAGCTCGCCGCCGCGGCCCAGGCCCGGGTGGAACCGGTGATGGGCTTGAAGTGGGACTATTTTGAAGGCGACTTCAACCAGTGTGCCGATCTCGGGAAGGGCACGGCCGTCGCCACGGGCATATCGGACACCATCGATCCCAAGGTAGCCCGGCGGGGCAACAATTTCGGACTGCGCTTTGGTGGGCTGATCGAGATAGCCACCGACGGGGAATACGAATTCTCAACCACCTCGGATGACGGCTCGCAGATCTGGATCGACGGCAAGCTGGTGGTCAATAATGACGGCAACCACGCGCCCCAGGCCCGCTCCGGCAAGGTCAAGCTCACGCGCGGCCTGCATCCCTTCGAACTGCTGTTCTATCAAGGAGGCGGAGGATCCGAACTGGCCGTCCAGTGGTCCGGCCCCGGTATCCCACGCGGGACCCTCCCGGCGACGGTGTTCCGGCACGAGTCGCGTCCCCTGGTTCCCCTTGGACAGGGCGAATTCACGCCGGATCCCTCCAAGATCGCCGCCGGGCGGGAGTGGTTCTCGAAGCTCAATTGCGCGGCCTGCCATACAGGGACAGATATGGCGGCCCGTCCGGCCCGCCCGCTTCTCGAACTGGCGGCGTCCAGCCAAATGGGCTGTTTGGCGGACCCCATCCCGGCTGGGGTTCCCCGTTATGACCTGACCCCGATGCAACGGGACGCGTTGCGCCGCACCGTTGCCGCTGCGGCGGCATTGCAGGCGCCGGCCTCTCCAGCGGTCGCTGCGGCCCTGCAATTCAGTCGCCTCAATTGTTACGCCTGCCACAGCCGCGACGACGTGGGCGGTCCAGCGGCCTCGGGTCGCGACGCCTGGTTCAAGGTAGTGGGGGAGGCAGACCTCGGGGACGAAGGTCGGATTCCGCCGCTGTTGTCCGGCGTCGGGGGCAAGTTGAAGTCGGCCTGGCTGGAGGAAATGCTGCTTCACGGGACCAAAGTCCGGCCCTACATGGCCACCCGCATGCCCCAGTTTGGCACCAACCAGGCGCGGCTCCTGCATGCGGCGCTGCGGGCCGCGGATCGGACTCCAGGAGCGGCGGCGGAGCCGGCTGTTACCGATCGAGACGCCAAGTTTGGCTGGAAGCTGGTTGGGCGCGACGGATTGAGCTGTATTGCCTGTCACACGTTCACCACCTACGGCTCCATGGGCATCCCGGCGCTGGGATTGAACACCATGGGCCAGCGGCTGGAATGGGATTGGTTCCGTCGGTACCTTCCGGATCCGGCAGCGCTGCGACCGGGGACCCGGATGCCGACGTTCTGGCCCGAGGGGCACGCGGTAAATCGCGACATTCTGGGCGGCGACATGGAGGCCCAGATCCGGGCCCTGTGGGCCTATTTGAAGGGCGGCGACCAGGCCGAGGTGCCCGCGGGGTTGGTCCGGGGACGTAAGGAACTGGTGGCGGAAAAGGAACCTGTGATTTACCGGAATTTCATCGAAGGCGCCGGTTCCCGGGCCATTGGAGTCGGGTATCCGGAGCATGCCAATCTGGCGTTTGATGCCGCCCAGTCCCGTCTGGCGATGGTCTGGCAGGGCAGCTTCATCGATGCAGCCCGACACAGCACCGACCGCGGCGTCGGCTTCGAACCGCCGCTCGGCGACCATCGCATTTCCTTTCCGGAAGGTGCAGCGCTGGCGGTCCTCGCCAACGCAGATTCCCCGTGGCCGGCCGGAGAGGACGTTCACTTCAAGGGATACCGTCTGGATGCCCAACGTCGGCCGTCCTTCCAGTATGAACTCGGAGGGATGACGATCACCGATTCCTTCACTCCGCGACCGGGGGAAGTCGACATGTCCTTCGTTCGAACCCTCCGCTTCGAGGGGGCGGCGGGCGGCTCCCTCTGGTTTCGTGCCGCGACCGGGAACATTCGCAAGGAGGGCGACGGCAGCTACATCATTGATGACAAACTCCGGTTGCGGTTCCGCGGCGGGGGTGAACCGCGCATCGTCAACCAGGAGTTGCGCGTTCCGGTGACGGTACCGGGTGAACTGGTGGAGGAATTCACATGGTAAGGGATTTTATGCGTCATGGGATGGGTTTGTTCGCCGCGGTGTTTGCCGCAGGTCTGCTGTGGGCCGGGATGGGTTCGACGGCGTTGGGCTCACCGCAGTCTGACCGCGAGGCCGAATACTATCCCATCACCCCGGTTCCCATTCCGGAGGGAGTGGTGTTGGAGGCGGGCGCCATCCAGGTGTTGCCCGGAGAACGGTTGGCGGTCTCCACCCGGCTGGGGGACATCTATTTGGTCGACGGGGCGCTGAAGGGTCCGCCGGAGTCGGTTCGATTCACCCGGTTTGCCTCGGGACTCCACGAAGTGCTGGGACTTTGGAGCTCCGGCGATGGATGGATCTACGCGACCCAGCGCGGGGAGGTGACTCGTCTCAAGGACACGGATGGTGATGACCGCGCCGACGTGATCGAGACGGTGGCCGACGGGTGGGGAATCAATGGGGACTACCACGAATACGCCTTCGGCTCGAAGCCGGACCGCGATGGCAACATATGGGTCGTGCTATGCCTCACCGGTTCCTTCAGCAGCGACAGCCTGTTTCGTGGCTGGGCGTTGCGGGTGACCCCCGAGGGCAAGGTGATCCCGACCACCAGCGGACTGCGCTCGCCGGGCGGCGTGGCCACCAACCACCTCGGGGACATGTTCTATACCGACAACCAGGGTCCCTGGAACGGCACCTGTTGGTTGAAGCCGCTGGTTCCCGGCGGATTTGTCGGGCATCCCGGCGGATTCAAATGGTACTCGCACGCCACCAACCTGGGGGCCGCTCCCAAGGAGCCCCTGAGTGGAAGCCGGATTGCCGTGGAGCGGGCCAAGATCCCCGAGCTGATTCCGCCGGCCATCGCCTTTCCCTACAACAAGCTCGGACAAAGCGCCTCCGGCATTGCCAACGACTACACCGGCGGGAAATTCGGCCCCTTCACCAACCAGCTGTTTGTGGGAGATCAGACTTGGAGCCTGGTCATGCGGGTGTTTCTGGAGAAGGTGAACGGTGTCTATCAAGGCGCGTGTTTCCCGTTCCGGGAAGGCCAGGCGTCCGGGAGCCTCAGTCTTGAGATGACACCAGACGGCTCGCTGTTTGTGGGCGGCACGGATCGCGGTTGGGGCGCACGTGGTGGCAAGCCGTTCTCGCTGGAACGCCTGCGGTGGAGCGGCAAGACCCCGTTTGAAGTGCACGAAATGCGCGCAAAACCCGACGGCTTTGAGCTGACGTTCACTGAACCGGTGGACCCCGCGACGGCCGGCAAGCCCGAGTCGTACCGGTTCGAAAATTACACCTATATTTATCAGTCCAACTACGGCTCGCCGGAAGTCGACAAAGCGACACCCCCCATCGAATCCGCCACCGTGGCGCCGGATGGCCGGAGCGTTCGGATCAAGGTGGCCCTGACTCCGGGACACGTTCACGAACTGAAGATGCCGGGCGTGCGCTCCCAAGCCGGGCAGCTGCTCCTCCATGCAGTGGGCTATTACTGGCTGAATGAGATTCCCAAGTCCTGACCGGTAAGCCCGGATGCGAGTCGAGAACATGTCCCGGAATCCAGGGCGATGCCGCACAGGCGCGATTCGGAATCGTTGGACTCGGGTTCGAGGACACGCTTGCACTAGCGTGCTGAACGGGATTCTACCCGTCCTTCTATTCCTGATCTCCGGGTGCGCAACCAATCCGAAGAATGACGGACCCGAAGGATGGAACACGTGGCGCCAACGACGCCTGGAGTCGGTCGCTGGGACCAACGGTTGGGCAACCTTGGTTGGACTCCAGTGGCTGAAGGAAGGTACCAATCGGATTGAGTTGCCGGGAC
>JBGAPN010000055.1:0-2037 GCA_044221235.1 Limisphaerales bacterium | reverse complement strand
GGTCGATGCCGGAACCATCGTGCGCCGCGGTGAGCGGGCGTGGTTCACGACGTCGGAAACGGCGACGGTCCTGCTTCGCGGCCGGGTCGTGATCGCGCGAACACTGAAATCCGATGACGGCGGGGCGAAGCCGGATGTGTTGGAGTGTGGTGCGGTCCGGTTTTTTGTGATTCGGCGGGGAGACCGGCTGGGAGTGCGAATGAAGGATCCGGAAGCCCCTACCCGCCGGGAATTCCGCGGATTGAGATACTTCCCGTATCAGCCGCAATGGCGGATCGCGGGGACGTTCGAGCCGTCTGAAGACGCCCGGACGCTGCCGATCACCGATGTCACGGGTGTTACCAAATCCGAGCCGTGTCCGGGGCGACTTCGTTTCGAGGTGAATGGACAAGTCCAGTATCTCGACGCCTTGATCGATGAGGAGACCGGCAACTTTTTCGTGCTGTTTCGGGATTCGACATCGGGGAGGAGCACCTACGGCTCCGGACGTTTTCTCCATGTATCCCGCGAGGACGGGTCCGGTCGCGTGATTCTGGATTTCAATTACGCCTACAATCCTCCTTGCAGCTTCACGTCCTTTGCCACTTGTCCCTTGCCGCCCCGACAGAACTGGCTGCCGTTCCCGATCGAAGCCGGCGAACTGGCCTATCATGAGTGACGTGGCGCTTCGAGGAGGCAGCTCGGACCGTTGCGATGCGACGGCCCCGCCGATCCGAGTGAAGCGATGGACGGCGGATGTATGCGGTATGACTTCCACTTCAACCTTCAACGTTCAACATCCGGCCTCACCCTTCCAACCGCTCCCCACTTTTCCTCCCTTTTCCTTCGTCACCCGGACCGACTCCAGACATGCTGCGCCGCAACGAGCACCTTGAAGAACCCTCCGCCAGGTTCCACATCATCCGATCCGGCTGGACTGCCGGGCTTGGTGCGTCGCATCGGGTTGTTCGATGCCACCATGCTCGTGATTGGTGGGATCGTCGGGGCGGGAATTTTTCGCAACCCGCATGTCGTCGCCAAGGAGGTCCATTCTCCGGCGTTGATCCTGGGTGCCTGGCTGGTCGGCGGCCTGCTTGCCTTGCTGGGCGCCTTCATTTACGCCGAATTGACGGCGTCCCGTCCGGCCGTCGGAGGGCAATACGCCTACTTCAAGGAGGCCTACCATCCCGCAGTGGCTTTCCTGTACGGCTGGGGCCTGTTGCTGGTGATACAAACCGGCGGCATGGCGGCCGTCAGCATCACCTTCGCCGATTACCTGGTTCAGATGCTGAGGAGTGTCGGAGCGGAGGGGGTGGTGGGGACTCTCGATGCGTTGGGACGGTTCCTGCCCGGCGCTGACGACAAAATGGGATCGAGCGCCGGCAAGCTGGTTGCGGTGATCGCGCTGGCGGGCCTGACGGTGATCAATTGCCTGGGAGTGAAGGCGGGTACCCGGGTGCAGACCGCCCTGACCGTCCTCAAGATGCTGGCGATCGCTGGTCTGGTGGGGTGTGGACTGGCCTTCGTCACGCCGGCCTCGGGCGCCGCGTTGATCGGTGCCCAGGATGCCACGGGTGCCGACGCGTTCCGTCAGTTCGGCGCGGCGATGGTTCCGGTGTTGTTTGCCTACGGTGGATGGCAGACCGCGGCGTTCATCGGTGGAGAAGTCACCAATCCGCGACGCAACCTTCCGCTCGGCCTCATCCTGGGCGTCATCGGGGTCATATCGCTCTACCTGGCGGTGAACTGGGTGTGCCTTCGAGCGTTGGGAACCGGTGGCCTGGCGCAGACCCCGACGCCGGCGTCCGATGTTGCCAAGCTGGCGCTGGGAGAACGGGGGGCGTTCCTGATCGCCGCCGGGATTGTGGTCTCCACGCTGGGCTTCCTGAGCCAGGGCATGCTGACCGCTCCACGGGTCTACTTCGCCATGGCCCGCGACGGACTCTTCTTTCGGGCCCTCGCCTGGGTTCATCCGCGGGCGCATGTGCCCGTCGCGGCGGTGGCGCTGCAAGGTGTGACGGCCATCCTCATCGCTCTCAGCGGGCGCTATGAGCAGAT
>JBGAPN010000054.1:0-18596 GCA_044221235.1 Limisphaerales bacterium | reverse complement strand
AAGCTGGTGATGGACTTGGTCGACGAACAGATTGATGTGGTCACCCGGGCTTTCCTCGGACTCACCGTCGGATGTGCCCGGTGTCACGATCACAAGTACGATCCCATCCCCACACGCGACTACTACGCGCTCGCCGGCATCTTCAAGAGCACCCGCGCGATGGAGAACCTCGACTTCGTCTCCAAATTCAACGAACGCCCGGTCTCCACGCGGGCCCAACTGGCCGCCATCGAGACCCACGGACAGCGGTTGATGGCGGCCAAACGCGAGATCGAGTCGACACTCCAGGAGGCAGGAGTCGCACTCCAAGCCGAATGGGAAGCGCAGTTTCCAGCATTGCTGACCGCGGCAGCGACAGGTGCGCTGCCGGCTTCAAGCGTCTCGACAGGGGCCACGACGGTTCAGGGAGGGCCCCTTCCCGCAACTGCCAGGGACATGGAACGGCTTCAGCGCCTCCAGACGCTCATGGCCGCTGACCCCGGCACCAACCGGGTGAGTGGACTCTTGAGGGAACTGGCGCACTCCCGTGATCCCGCCGCCGGTCTCCAGGAACTCAAGGCCGCCCGCGCGGGTTTCAGCGGACTTCGGATCGGACCCGGAAGGGTGGGCGGCGCCTTTGTCGGTTCGGGGTCCAATTCCGTCGAGCTGGCCCATTCGCCCGCCCTGGATCCTTCCGTCTTGAGCGTCGAGACCTGGATCCGGGCGCCGGAATTTCCCGCCGGCGGCGATACCCGACGCTGGCTGATCAACAAGAATGGCAATGAATGGGTGGAGGGCCATTACGCCCTCGTCCTCGATCGCGATCGTCCCGGAGCCTACCTGAACATCGGTGGCGGAAAGGAACATCTGTTCGCGCTCTGGAGCGACGGGCCCCGGCTGAAAACCAACCAGTGGCATCACCTCGCGTTCACCTATGACGGGACGACACTTCGAGTGTTTGTGGATGGAACGCCGGCCGGACAAACTGCTATCGAACGCCCACGTCAACCAGGCTCCGGCAAACTGGCGCTGGGGCGACGCGAGGACGGCTATATCCATTTCAGGGGAAGTCTCGACGAGGCCCGTGTCTTTGACCGTGTGCTCAGTCCGGCGGAGATCCTAGAGCACGTCCAACATCCGGAACGTCCGGAGGATTCCGGCGTCGTGGCCCGCTGGGAGTTCAACCAACTGACTCCTGCGGAGGAACACGACATCGCCCGGGCCGAGCTGGCGGAGACCTTGTGGGGCGCCGGTGGACTCCTGGCACTGCCCGCCGATCCCAAGCCCCTGCTTCCTGATTCCGCCCGCCACCGGATTGACGAGCTGGAGGCCGCCCGCGCCGCCCTGGAACAGTCGGCACCTCCACCGAAGGCCTTTGCCCTGGCCGTCAGCGACGACACACCGGTCGACCTTCCGGTGCACATTCGTGGAAATCATTTGAGCCCCTCGGGCGATCCCGTTCCCCGCGGTTTCCTGACGGCGGCCTATCGTGGCGCCCGTTCCGGCATCTCCACGGCGTCCAGCGGACGGTTGGAGCTGGCGCAATGGATCACCTCCCCGGACAACCCGCTCACCGCCCGGGTCATTGTCAATCGGGTCTGGCAGGCGCACTTCGGCGAGGGATTGGTGCGCTCGCCGGACAATTTCGGTCTCCGCGGTGACAAGCCGACCCATCCCGAATTGCTCGACTGGCTGTCTCGGGAGTTCATCCGAAGCAACTGGGACCTCAAGCACCTCCACCGCCTGCTGGTCCGAAGCCAGGCCTACCGCCAGGGCCCGGCTCCACGGACCGATTCACAGGATGGATCCAACTTGGATCCGGAAAACCGGCTCCTCTCTCATTTCCCGCGTCAGCGTCTGGAAGCCGAGATGGTCCGCGACGCCCTGCTCATGGTTTCCGGGCGCCTCGACTCCACCGTGGGCGGTTCCCTGGTCTCCTGGAAGAACAACGAATACGTGCCGGCCGATGACGTGTCGGAGGGATCCACGCGACGGTCCCTGTACCTGCCCATTGTCCGGGACCGGGTTTACGACGTATTCACCTTATTCGATTTTGCCAATCCGAGCGTGGGGACCGCCCGACGTACGCCCACGGTCGTGTCGCATCAGGCGCTGTTCTTCATGAACAGTCCCCTGGTGAAGTCCTGCGCCCGAACCCTCGGCCAGGCGCTTCTGGACCAACCGGTCGACGATGCCGCCCGGGTGCAGCGGCTCTACGAGATTTGCTTCGGACGCGAGCCGACCGACGCTGAATCCACGCGAGCCCTGCGCTTTCTCTCGGGTCAGACGGTGGGAGCGGGTAACGCCTCGTCATCCGCCATGTGGTCATCCCTCTGCCAGGCCGTCTTCGCCTCCAACGAGTTTCTTTACCGCGATTGAGACAGCGGCATGGAGCGGCGGGAGACCGTCTAGGTTCCTCTTCAGTCCGATCCCAGCACTTTCACGCAACAGGACTGCCGTTCCAACCGTTCCAGTTTCAACTGAAGATCCTCCAGAAGCGCGTGGTGAACCGAATCGGCGAGCGACCCTTCGACCGTCACCTGGACGCCGTGGTCGCCTTCCACAAAGCGAACGACCACACCTTGCACGCGGATTCGGTGAGTTCGAAAGTCCGCCTCCGAATCCGAAGGAATGGGTTCATGGGGAACCTCCGGGAGGAACAAGCGGGGGAACAGGTCCAACTCGGGTGGACCTCCGAGCTCCTGCTCCAGCGTGGGAAGTTCAATGCCCTCCAGTTCCGGCGATGTCTGCGCGAACTCCGGGAACCGGCGTTCCCACAGCGCCTGCTGGAATTCCCACAGGTGAAGCCGCCTCCCATCGACCCGCCGCGCCTCCCACCGGGGCCAGTTCCGGGCGGTCAGCCGTTCCCATCGTCCATCCGCCAGGTGCAGACACCAGTCATCCAGATTCTCCAGCAGGGACTCCGCCGGCGAACCCCGGTCCAGTTTTCCGCCCGAGATCAGGATGCCGGATTCGTCCGCGTTCAGTCTCGCCTGATGCTCGCTGATCCATCCGGGCGGCGTTCCTGAGGTGGTCATCTGGGAAATGGCCCAGGTTTCCAGATCGAGCGCAAACACCGGGGTTTGCCTGGGACGCCGGTCCGCCGGATAGCCCAGGTTCCCAATGATCACGATGCGGTTCCCGACCCGGGTTGCCGAATGGAAGTCGGTCGGCGGGAAAACCGCCCGCGGGTAGGCGAGAATCTGAATTCGTCCGTCCGGATGCCGCACCACCACGTCGTTGTAGATGTAAAAATCCGGATCGTAGTAATCCTCGTGTTCCCCAGCGATCCACACCTCCCTGCCATCGGGAAGCACTGTGACGCTCTGACCGAAGCGATCGAAACACCAGCCGGGACCGGCCTCCATGGCGCTGGGGCCGTCGAAGTGACGGGTGGCCCGCCAGGCATTCCAACGGGACCGCACCAGCCAGGTCCAGACGGGATTGCTCAACTCCTCGGGGTTGACACTGCCCTCCCGCGGCGACCGCCACTGGAGAAACAGATCCCGGGTGATCGAGGCGTCCGGCGGCAGGTCCGGCCTCTCGTCCTCAGATACTTCCGGCTGGGATTCAGGCTCCATGGGATACCGGGCAACTGGATCCTTTGGGTGCGTCTGCCCGGGAGGCTCGAATGGAAACGGCCACCTCGGCTCCACGGCCCTCGCGCCGCGGCAATGGACTCAGCCCAATTTCCACCCCCACTGTGGAACCGTCCTTGCGCCGCGCCCAGAGTCGCCGTCCGGAGCCCAGTTCACGGACTGCCGGTGCCTGGTGGAACGCCGCACGCATTCCGGGATGCCGTGCACGGACTTCGTCGGGCACCAAGTCGTCAACGGAGAGACCCACCAATTCATCCCGACGATATCCGAAAATGTCTTCACATCGGACGCTGGCCAGGGTGATGACGCCCGTCTCATCGACCACCATGAGGCCGTCGGGTGCCAACTCCAGGACACTTCGGAAAAATTGCTCGGTTTCGCGAATTCGCCGTTCGTTCTCGCGCAGCTGTTCTTCGATAGCGTGGGACTCGGTGATGTCTTGGTAGACGCCATACATCGCCAAGGCCCGGCCATCGGCTGCACGTTCGAGCGAGCCGGACGCATGCAGCCAGACGATTTTCCCGTCCGCAGGCCGGCGGTACGGGTAGATGGCGTCGTACTGGGGAATTCTGCCTTCAAGGGCGGCCTGATAAATCTCCGCAGTCTTCTGCGCCATCTCGGGACTCGCCTCGATGAGCCTGGAAAACCATTCCTTTTGAAGATGGTACCGGCCATCCGGCTTGATCTTCTCGCCGACCATCCGGGCGGCCCGTTCAGATTGCCAGTAGTAGTCGGGGTCGCTGTAGTCGACCTTCAATAGCCGCTCCGGGTCAGTTCGAGTGCCATGTCCGCGAGCCGGTTGGCCTGCTGCAGCGCCGCCTCCGTGGCTTGGACCTGTTCGAGGAGCTGTCGCGTGCGCTGGTTCCGGAGCAGGACGTTCAGCTTGGAGGGCCATCGTCGCCGCCACTTCCTCGAGCAGGAGTCGTTGTTGGCTTCCCAAGGTTCCCAGCGTCGCAACCTCGATGACCGCGAGCACCGTGTCCTCCGCCACCACGGGGACCAGCACCAGGGTCTTCGGCGCCGGGGACAGCCCGGAAACCACCGGGATGTAGTCCGCAGGAACCTGCTCGACAACCAGCGTCTTGCGCTCAGCCGCGGCCTGCCCTGCCAATGTCACACCCGAGCGGAATTCCTGGAGGGGAGTTCCCGGGGGAAGGCCAAATCCACCCGCACACCGGTAGACGCCGGTGTCGGCGTCCAGCACGTGAAACGCACTCCAACCGCCCCCGACCGCGGGAGTCAGTTTTTCCATGAGCTTCTCCGCGAATGACTCGACCTGTTCCACGTCATGCAATGCGCGGTCGACCTCGGACTCCTGAATCTTCACCCATCGTTCTTGTTCCGCCTCGGTCACAGCCCGGTGGTACCTGGAGATGGATCGGGCAAGCTCTCCCACTTCAGACTGCCGATCCTGATACTGCACCTGGGTTCCAGGCTTGCGGTCGAGGAGGTCGTGCAACGTCTGGTTGAGTCCCAGCAACGGTCGCACGACTTGTCGGTTGTAAAAGAGCACCACGGATCCGACGACCATCAGGACCGTGAGTCCCAACGCGGTCATGACCAGATGGCCCGCCGTCCTGGCCTGCGCGGCCAATCGGACGGCCTCCTGGGTGAGACGTCGCTCCATCCGTTGCCGCGCCTCACGAATGGGAGCCATGATGGCGGCCTTGGCCCGGTTGTACTCTTCCCCAAACACCAACCGGATGGCCTCCGGAATCTGGTTCCGGGCCACCGCAGCCATCGCGCGGGTCTCCAGAGGCACCAGCGCATCGGAGTTCTGTTTGGCGGTGCGGATCAGGTCCAGTTCATCGGAGGCGAGGCCCAGTTTCAGGAGCCGGTCCATGGCGATGTCCCGCGTCCGATCCGTCTGAAGCTCGCGCTGGTAGGACTCCAGGTAACGTCGGTCCCCCGTTGCCGCATAACCGCGGACCGCCGTGGTCAACCGGTCGCTTCCGTCCGCCAATTGTTCCGCCGTGTGGGAGGCCTCGGCACGGAGTTGATAAATGGCCGCCTCCCGCGCCCGCAAAGTCAGCGATATCCCGGCGCACACCACGCTGGCCGCGGCCAGAACAAGAACGCCCAGGGTAATGAGCTGGCTGGTTCGCTGGATGCGCATCGGTCGCGACATCACAGCGGGTTTTTGCGCGAAAGTCCATGCAACGCCCCAGGGGTTCCCCAACCACCTCGGCCGATTCCGGCCCCTTCCCTCTTGCCTCCCATTCTGGCCCCCACCCACTCTGCCGCCACCTCCACTTCTTTTCCCATGTCAGAACCCCTCTACACCACCGACAATCGTCGTCTGACCTGGCGGGAATGCTGGTACCAGACCCGATCCGCCACGGTCC
This sequence comes from Limisphaerales bacterium, assembly GCA_044221235.1. Taxonomy (GTDB): domain Bacteria; phylum Verrucomicrobiota; class Verrucomicrobiia; order Limisphaerales; family UBA9464; genus UBA9464. The sequence goes on along the minus strand of JBGAPN010000054.1, from coordinate 12,673 downwards.
TCATCCTGGGTTTCCTCAAATTGCTCCGAATCCGGCTGCCGCTGCCGGCCATGTCCTACCCGGATTCTGTCCATCAGCACCCACTTGACCGGGAAACGCTTCCGGCCCCGGCGATCGCGCAGCTGGACCCCTTGGTTTCGGAACTCTCCGTAGCCGGATACCACTCACCCCAGTTCTACCGCTACGCCAATTCCCGTTCGCAGATCGAGATCTTCCTGGCCGCCATGCTCTCCCAGGACGCCCGCTCGATTGCCCGGGTCATGTACGTCGTTTCCCACCAGTCCCACCCGCCGACGGAGAAGACCCGGGTGTTCATCCTGTCGATCTTTCGCAACGACCACTGGTTCGTCACTTCACCACTCCGCCCGGAGTTTGAGCCCAATCCCGCCGTGGAGGTCCTGCGCATTCCCGGGGCGGCTCCAGCCCAGCTGGCCCAGGCCCACGCCGACGCCCTCAATCGCAGGAAAGACTTGGAGGCCCTGGTGCCGGTGCCGGACCACGTCGAGGCCGCACGACTGGCAGATGAATACGAGCGCTTCTGCTTTGACCACGGGATCCAGCGGGGACTCTACGTGCCGCTCACCCAGGACCAGCAGACCCAGGAGCAACAGGCGGCGGAAGTCACCGAACAGGCGCGGGAGCACCATGGCTCGGAGCACGCCGAAGTGCTGCTGGCCATGGACCAACTCCAGAATCCCAAACCGTCTCTCAAGTCGGCCCTCTGGATTCTCGGCGGCTCCCTGCTGGCCTTTGTGGTGTTGGGTGGGAGCCAGTGGGACTGGGAGTTTGTCCTGCTGCTGGTGCCCATCCTGTTTTTCCACGAGGCGGGACACTGGCTGGCCATGAAGGTCTTCGGGTACCGGAATCTCCGGATGTTTTTCATCCCACTGTTTGGCGCCGCCGTTTCCGGACAGAACTTCAACGTAGCAGGCTGGAAAAAGGCGCTGGTGTCCCTGGCCGGACCCGCACCGGGCATCATGGTGGGAGCCGTCCTCGCCGTGGCTGCGGTGGTCGTGGAGCAATCCTGGCTGGAGAAGGTCTCCATGCTGTTGATCGTGATCAACACCCTCAACCTTCTGCCGTTTCTGCCCTTGGACGGCGGATGGTATCTCAATGCGATCTTGTTCTGCCGGAGAGCCTGGCTCGAGACGGGCTTCAAGGCCGTAGCCACTGCAGCCTTCGTCGTTGCCACGATGACCACCGGCGACCAGTTCTGGATCTTCCTCGCCGTCCTCATGGGCATGTCCCTTCCCGCCACCTGGAGACTGGGACGCCTGGCTGAGTCCCTACAGAAGTCCGGATTCGTGGCCGTGTCCGATGAGGGACGAACCATCCCGCAGGAAACCGCATTGGCGCTGATCCAGGCGGTGACCGCGTCCACCGCCAAGGCCCGACCGGTCAAGGTGGTGGCCACCGAGTCGCTCAACCTCTTTGAGCGCCTGAACGCCCGGCCACCGGGCGTCCTGCTCACGTTGGCCCTGTTGGTGGCTTATTTTGCCACGGCCGCGATCGCCTTGGTTGGATTTGGTGCCGCGGCGATGGCGCGGTTCGCCGACTGACCCCAACAGCCCCGCCGGGTTCAGCGTTCGGAGTCACGGACGTCCACATCGCGCCCCGCCGAGTTGCCGCGGATTTCCGGAGCATACATGGCCTCGCCCACGGCCGGCAGCGCCGAGAAATGTCCGGGAGCCTCGGCCCGATAGGGAATCCGGATTTCCCAGCCACCGGCGCCCAATCGCGACGCAAACACCGCCGCCCGGCGATCCCGCCATTCCACGTACAGGGACTCCTCGTCCCCGGCGTAGCCTTCAGACGTCACCGCGGAACCCGGCGTTTCACGGAGACGACCGAGTCCCGCCGCGGTCAGCTTTCGCGCGGCCAGCCGGTAACCGCTTTGGACTTCCAAGGCTTCCAGTCCGGCCGGCTTCAAGTCTTCCAGGAGCAGATACTCCAGATCGTTCGGCGTCTCGACCACCAACCGGGCCTCGATGCGGTCCCCGCTGGCCACGCTCTCCCCGTCTTTCAGTGGCACCCGCTGGTCCACCACGCCTTCCAGCAGTGTCGGAACAGGCACCAGCCGGAAATAGTCGCGCCGCACAAACAGGTCGCCGGCTGCCGCCGGGATGGGTCTCTCCTGGCTGAAGAACCGGGCCTCCACCGAAAAATACAGGGGACCCGAGCCGCTCATCCGGCGAATGACCACCTGATTGGTGCCGGCTTTGGCGACGTCCTCCGGTACTGCGAGGCGGACGGGAGCTCCTGGAAGGTCCCCGGCCTTCACGGTGCCGCGTCCGATGGATGTTCCGTTCACCAGCACGTCGTACGACAAATCGGACTGCAATTCCCGTCGCTCGCGGAGGTAGTCGGCGAGCGCAAGGATGCTGATGGCGGTGGACCGGGTGTTGCTCCACGAGGCGCCACGGCGGTTTTTCAACAGCCAAAAGACCGCCTCATCCACTCGCGGATCGCGCGGGGTGGACCCCAGCACGGCCCGCATCGCAAACGCAGTCGCTTCGACACCGTTCTCGCTCCAGATCCAGGTGGGTTCCGTCCGGCCCCAATGCGCAGTGGGGAGCGTGCTGCCGCCGGTCAATTGGGTGCCATACAACACGGAGGTGTCCGGCGCTTCATTCCGAACGGCGCTGGCCGAAAGTTCCCCCGCCAACGTCTTCGCCGCTTCGGCCAGGCCGAGCCGTTGGGCAGCCACGGCCATTAGGGACTTGGTGTAGGCGTTCCATTGCTGCCGGCCCTCCCAGAGCCGGCCCCAAGCCCGTCGTTCAAACTCATCGGGAGGCGGATTCCCCGCCTCCTTGCGAGCCAGCGCCAGCGCGTGCAACCCCCAGGCGAGCCGGTCTCCGGCCGACTCCAGGTCCACAAGGTGAGTCCTCAACCAGTCGTCCGCGCGGCTCATCCTCTCTTCGTCCACTTTGACTCCACCAGACTCGGCGACCCGGAGCCCCCAGATGACATACGCCGTCATCCAGGCGTCGTCAGCGCCCTCCGCCCACCATCCCCACGCCCCGTTGGGATGCTGAAAACTGTAGAGCCGCTGCAGCCCGGCCGAGACCATATCGTCCAACTTGAGAAGGTCCTTCCGGGAGCCGAGTCCTGGTGCGGTCTTTCCCCCCTTGTCCGTGGAGATCCCGCCGAAAGCCCGCGACAGGACAGTCTCGGCATCGAGTCCCAGGTCCCGCAGGGTGCGGCGGACAATCACCGCCGGGAGAAACCGACTGAGGGTCTGCTCGGTGCATCCGTAGGGATAGTCCGCCAGGTACGGCAAGGCATCGAGCAACGTGGTTGCCAGACTGGGCGCCACCTGGACGGTGAATTCCAGGGGACCTTTTCGCGCGGTTGGAAGGTTCAGCGCCACGATCGCTTCGTTGGTGGTGACGCCCGAGCGGGCCAGCAGCTGGTCCAGTCCATACTCGAACACCGGTACCGTTCGCTCCATGCCGTCGGACGCCGTGGCCGATCTGCCGGTCACCGTGAACACTGCGTCGCCGGGCCCGTCGGTTTCGACCTGCCAGTCTACCCGCGCTTCACCATGGGATGGCACGGAAACCAGCGAGGCTTCTTCCTTCACCACCCGGCCTTCCTTCCAGCGTCCCAACATGCGGGCACCGCGAACGGAGAGCTCAATCCGCACCTCCTGTGTCGTGTCGCTGTCATTGTTCACGTTGGCGGACACGGTCACTCCATCGCCGGAGACCAGGAAACGCGGCACCTGCAGACGAACCATGAGGGGCGAACGGGTCACCGCGGAATTCGTCGCCTCGCCGAACTGGTTTCCCACCGTCGACGCCACCGCGCGGGCCTGCCATCGACTGGTGGAGTCGGGGTACTTGAACTCGACCGTTGCCCGGCCCGAGGCATCGGTGCGCACGTCGGGCTTCCAGAATCCCGTGGTTCGGAAGTCCCGTCGGACGACGACCGGGGAGTCCTGTCCCGATTCGGACTTCGACAGGACCTGTCCGGCCGCGAGTTTAAAATCCATGGTGGCACGTTCCGACCCGGCGGACGCCGTCGGAATCAGGGATCCCGCGATGAGCACGCGGTCCAATTCGGCGAGCGAATTCGTCATCTGCTCTCCTCCCGCGCCAGCCGCCTCGCCGGACGGCGTGGGCCGATTCATTCGCCGATAACCGCCCTGGTTGAAGCCGCGCTCAGCGACGCCCCATTGGGACGTTGCCGGGCCAAAAAAGAAGTAACGCGGGTCCGGCGCCAGGGGCTTTTGGAATGGCAAAGACACTTCCTGGTCGACCAGGGAGACCGCCACCCCGGCCGAGACCGGGTTGCCTCCCAATCCTGCCAGCACGGACAGCGGCCGCCGCTTCCCGGGAGATCTTCGTAGGAGTCCGGGGTGACTCTCCACCTGGAGGAAATTCCGAACCGGGGGAACAGTCACCTCAACCGCATCTTGCATCAGAGCTCCTCCAATACGGAAACCGCATTCAAGAACGAATTGGGCGCCATCCGGTCGGTCACCTCCAGCATCACCAGCCGGGTCGTACCGGTCATTTCAAAGACCTCCTGGTGCGCTGGGCCCCCGGCATCCACGGTCAGCCAGACCCACCGTCCTGGATTCGCGGTTGCGACCATCGCCGGGACCCGCTCTCCCACACGAAAACTGTTCCGATCCACAATCAATTGCAGCCCATCCGTCCGGTAGCCCAGGTCCAGCGCCCCCTGGGTGGCCCACACGGTGCAGTCGGCACGGATGCGATTGGTCACCGCCTGACGGGCACCGGGAATGGCCCAGATGTCCGGACTTTCCCAGGCAATGCGAAAGTATCCCTCGCGGTCCGGCGTAAATCTCAATTCCCCGAGTCCATTCGTCCCCGTGCTCACCGACTGGATGGAAACCCGTTCGGATCGGTATCCCTTGGATTTGAGGGTCCACTCCTTCATCCCTGCATCCACCTTGGGCGGCCATTCGGCGGACTCCGCCCGCTTCTTGCGCAAGGCCTCGCCCTCGACTTCGCGGCCGGTGCTGTCGAGCCACACTTCCCACCAGGTTTCCCGCGTTACTGTGACCTCGCCGGCGACCTGGACCGGATGGTCATTGGCATCCTTGGCGCGGAATTCAACACGGGTGGTTTCCCCGGGCCGCGGAAGGCGGCGAACCGGTTCGGCATGGACCGAGTACCCCAGCTCCGTGGCGCGAAGGGTCTGCTGAGTCCGCACCTCACGGCGCGACGCATCGGAGACGGCGACCTCGAACTGATACTCGAAATTCCCCTGCCCCATTCCGGGATCGAAGGCGTACTCGCCCCGTCCTTCGGCGTTGAGTGGAATGCGGACACGCGCCAGGGGCTCGCGTCCTTGCCAGGGGTTCCACCCGCGTTCCTCGTGCGGAACAAACCATGGAAACTCAAATGGCGTGGGCCAGTTCCAGTAATACGGCATCTGACGCACCACCACTTCAGCCGTGCCTCCGACCACGGGCCCGCCATGGTAGAACCGGGCCTGAATGGAGATCGGAACGGGTTCCCCGGATCGCAGCCGCTTGGGCCGCATCGCACCGTCGGGTCCCTTCTCCTCCGGTGGCCTCACGATCACTTCAAATTCCGGAAGACGGTATTCCTCCAGCCGGAACAAGGTTGCTTCCCCATACGGGCGATCACGGTGGCCCACCGGATGAAACCAGACCTGATAGTCACCCAACGTTGCGCGGGCATCCAGCCTCAGGGCACCCCAGGCCGAGCCAAATGCATTGAGTTGAACCACTCCGTTGGTGACGACTTCCGCTTGGGGACCCTGGATTTCGTAGCCCAGTTTCTCCCCGGAGGGGGTTTGGTAAGAACCGGCCCGGCGCTTTCGGGCGATCCATTTCCATTCGATGGTCTCGTCCGGACGATATGCCGGACGATCCGTGAACGCGTAAATCTGCCAGTCCTGAAATTCGTCAGGAGAGACTCCGCCGCTCCACGTCTCTGCCCATGCCTGGTGTCCGGCGGTCCCCGCAATCAACAACACGCGCGAAGACGGCCGACCCTTGAAATCAATGGTCACCAACCCCTGGGCATCGGTCGTCCGCGGCTCTTCCAACGGCGTCCAACGTCGCTCCCGGTTCATGGCCACCCAGACCGGGACTCCAGCCATGGGCCGGCCGTCGAGGGCATTGACCACCCAGGCCGTGCATTGACCGGCCCCTGCCGAGACGACCACCGCCGTGTCGGTGATCTGGAGCAGGTCCCGTGACGATTTCCCCGAGGCCGTGGCCTCCACCAGATAGGCGCCGGGACCCAGCGGACGGGGCATCCGGACTCGCCGGGTCACCCAGGCATGAGGCGCTCCCGAGACGGGAACGGCGAATTCCTCCACGACCGGACCGTTTGCAGTCAGGCCTTCTGTCCAATTCCCGTCGAAATTCCGGTCCACGGGCAGTTTCAGGTCCCGGCCCAATTCCAGTGCGCGCACCTTGATCTCCACCTGCTGGACGTTTCGGGCGCCCAGGTTGAATTCGACGTCGGATCCCGGTAGGAACGGACTGCCCACCGCCACATTCAAGGCGGTCGACGTCAAATCGGCCAGGCGCTGCTCCGCGGGCTGACGGAATCGGGACCGCCCGGGTGAGAACTCCGTGAGGAGTCGACGATAGAGGGCCACGGCGCCTTCTGCATCGGCATCCACCCGCCACTTGCCGTCCGCCAGTGGCGTCCATCGTCCCGAACGCTCCCGCCATTGGGCATAAGTCCACAGGACGGTATCCCGGTTCGGAAGTCCTTCCGAATCCGCCAAGGCACGTTCAAAGGCCTGCTCGGTTCGAACCACTGTGGACGGATCCCGCCGGAACTCCAGGCGACGGGCCTGCATGAGCAGGAGCGGCACCCGGTCCTCGCGTCGTTGCGCAATCCCCAGGGCCCGCGTGACGACCTCATCGGGAAGCTGGAGCGAACCTCCGCTCCGCGGCCGGCCGGGCAACGACCCTTGGTCCGGGCGCTCCACCTTGAAGACAATGTCCAAATACCGATCACGGGCCAGGTTCAGGTTGGTCTGACCGCCCCACCAGCCGAGGGCTCCCGTGTATCGGGTCAGAGCCCAATTCGGGGCTTCTCCTTTGCGCTGATGGAAGTCTCCCAGCGATTCCTGTGCTTCGGCCCAGATCCGATCCCGTTGATCGGGCTTCACATTCGGGTCCGCCAATTCAACGAGAACCGGGACCGCCTCCTCGGCAGCGGGCAGGTTGGCCGCGTCGCGCATCCGCCATCCGGTATCGTCGAGGCGAAACGCCACCCAGCGTTGTTCCTCGCGGGGAAGTCCGTTGGTGGACATGCGTTCGTAGGCGGCGTGGGCTCCGGCGAAGTCTCCCTTTTGAACCAAGGCTTCTGCCGCCGATTTCTGCTCTGGATAACCCTGTCCGTGGGCTGTTCCCAGGCCCAGCCCAAGCCCGAACAGCAGGGCCCAAGCGAGAAGTGGAAGTCTCATGATTGTTGATGTCTGGATGCGGCCAGTCAGCCACTCCCAAAGCCCGATGCAAGTCTCCATCACTGTCAGGAAAACGCACCAGAATTGAATTCCTTGGGTTCAAACGTGCAGCGGTCAGGCACTCAGGCTCCACTCACCTTCATCCAAACGGTCTTCAAATAGGCCGGTTCCTCCCGGCTGATGGGAAAGTCCGGCGGCTGCGGGACATAATGTTCCTGGAGCACCCGGCGTCCTTGGGCCGCGATCGCGGCATGGACTTGAGTGAGAAACCGCTCGGGAAGCAGCCGGGCGGCATTGGTGGACGAAAACAGAACGCCTCCCGGTTTGAGGAGGGGCAACGCCAGCCCGACCAGGTCGTCATAGTCGGATTCAGAGCGGAAGTCGCCATGTTCCCGGGACCGCGAAAACGTCGGCGGGTCCAGCAGGATGACGTCAAAACGCCGCGGCTTTTTCAGCAGTCGTTGGAGCCAGTCGAAAACATCGCCGTAAATGAAGTCATGGGCCGCCGGATCCATTCCATTCCGGACGAAATTGTCCCGTCCCCAGTCAAGATAGTTTCGGGAAAGGTCGAGGCTGGTCGTGCGCGCACCGCCGCGGGCCGCACAAACGCTGAACGCACACGTGTAGGAAAAACAGTTGAGCACCTCGGGAGTGCCGGTCCCGGACGCGTGCAGGGGAAAGCCTGCTGCCACATGGCCTCGCAGGAGCCGCCGTCGATTGTCCCGTTGATCCAAAAACAGCCCGACTGAATAGCCCTCGGCCATGCCCAGGCCAAATTCCATTCCATTCTCACGGACGGAAAACCGCGCAGGGGCCGCTTCGCCGGATAGAAGTTGGGGGGAGGCTTCCTCTGCCGAGGTTTGCCGGACCTGCCGCAACCGGCGCTTGAAATAGACCCCTCGCGGAGGCGTTCCCGAGAGGTCGGGCGCCATGGCCCAGGCCACGTCCGCCGGCGACGCCGCATTCTCACCCTGGACCAGCACCCAGTCGCCCAATCGGTCTGCATACCATCCGGGCCGTCCATCCGCCGCGCCGTGAAGACACCTCCACGCCGTGGTCTCCCGGGAATCGAGGATGGCCCGGCGTCGCAGAATCGCGGGGTCGGTTTGAAAATCGGGATCCGCTTCGAACCGAAGTTCTCGTCCATCCACCGGATGTTGGAGCTCCAGAACTGCCGAATGCAGGTGCAGCCGCAACGCCGGCGTTCCCCCATAAAGCACATCCCCCAGAATCGGAATGCCCTCCGCAGCGGCATGAATGCGGATCTGATGGGTCCGTCCTGTAATGGGCTCGGCCTTGATCCACGTCAGGGGGCCCACCTGACGTACCACCTGGAACCGCGTTTCCGCCCGGTCCCCGGTTTCGCTCATCGGACGGGACACATAATGGTCACCGACGCGGGAGAGCTTGGACTCCACCACAAACCGCTCCCGACGAACCGGACGATCCGTCACGAGAGTGTATTCCTTGCTCACCTGCCTCCGCGCAAACTGGGCCGTCAGCGACCGATTCGCCTCGGGCGTCTTTCCGAAAACCATCAGCCCACTGGTGTCCTTGTCGAGTCGGTGGACGATGGCCAGCGGAGCCCAGCGCGGTTCGCGGTGCCGGAGCCACTCGTAGATGCCCTCCCCCGCGAAGGGCGCGGGGGCATGGGTGTTCCAGCCGGGTGGTTTCAACACCACCAACAGGTCACGGTCCTCATGCTGGACGCAGGGAGGCAGGATCGATTCGGTGTCGACGTTCATTCAGGGTGCCGGTTCGCAGCCTCCGGCCGTTGCCGTCGAAAGGCTCCCGACTTCGACCAACCCCCTGCAAGCGGGAAGTCGGACTCCCGTTCGGCAGGCGCAGGATGCCCTTCGTCGGCCATTGCCATGGATTCCCGGAAACTGCCTTGCTCGATTCGAGGGCGTTCCGGCATGGTCTTCGCGGTCCCAGTACAAATCCTCGGCAGCCTTGAATCGGGGGGAACCCCGGCTCGTCAGCTCCGCCGACATCGCATTTCCATGAATTCCTCCTCAACGATTACGCCGGTCACCCGGCGCAGCTTCCTGACCACCACCAGTGCCGCGGCCGTAGGCGCCCTGTCCGCCAGCCGGTTCGCCTTTGCACAGGGGTCTGATACGCTCAAAATCGCGCTGGTCGGCTGCGGCGGCCGTGGCTCCGGCGCCGCCGCCCAGGCCCTGAGCGTCCCGGGCACGAAGTTGGTGGCCATGGCCGACGCGTTTCCAGACCGCCTCCAGGGCGCGCTCAACGGTCTCAAGGAAGCCAAGGGCGCGCAGGTTGACGTCCCCTCCGACCGCCAGTTTATCGGCTTCGATGCCTACAAGAAGGCCATCAGCCTCGCCGATGTCGTGATTCTGGCCACCCCTCCGGGATTTCGGCCCATGCAGTTCGAGGAAGCCGTCCGCCAGGGCAAACATGTCTTTGCCGAAAAGCCGGTGGCGACCGACGCCCCGGGCGTCCGGCAGTTCCTCGCCGCCGCCGAGGAGGCCAAGAAGAAAAACCTCAAGGTGGGCATCGGCCTGCAACGCCATCACGATCCCGGATACATCGAAACCGTGAAGCGGCTCCAGGATGGTGCCATCGGGGATCTCAGCGCCCTGCGGGTGTACTGGAACGACGGCGGCGTCTGGGTGAATCCGCGCAAGCCCGACCAGACCGAAATGGAGTACCAGATGCGCAACTGGTACTACTTCGTGTGGCTCTGCGGCGACCACATTACCGAGCAGCACATCCACAACCTCGACGTCGCCAACTGGGTCAAGAACGGCCATCCGGTCAAGGCCCGCGGCATGGGCGGCCGTCAGGTGCTCACCGACAAGAAGTACGGCCAGATTTTCGACCACCACATGGTCGAGTTCACTTACGCGGACGGCAGCATCTGCTTCAGTCAATGCCGTCACCAGCCCGGATGCTGGAGCGAAGTCGACGAACATGCCATCGGCAGCAATGGGAACAGTGATATCGGGCGCTACGTCATCAAGTCCAAGGGATCCGACGCTTGGCGCTATCAGGGCAAGCGGGTGGATCCGTATCAGCAGGAACACGACGACCTGTTTGCCGCAATCCGCAACAATACGCCCTACAACGAGGCCGTCTACGGAGCCCACTCCACCATGACCTCCATCCTCGGCCGCATGGCCACCTATTCCGGCAAGGAGATCTCCTGGGATGAAGGCATCAATTCCGCGCACAGCTACTTCCCCGACAAGCTCGCCTGGGATGCCAAGCCCAAGGATCTCCCCGACGCCGAAGGCAACTACGAGATTCCCGTCCCCGGCGTCACCAAGGTGGTCTGATCCCCGGGTCCCCCAAGAACAGCCCGCGTCGCACCCCGGCGCGGGCCTTTTGTTTTCAGGGGCCACCCTTCCAATCGATAGGGCTGCGGTGCCCGCGGCCCCATCTCGATCCCTTCCCGCTCCACTACCCCCCTTCGCTCCACGATTCCCCTCTTGCACCCCTAAGATGGCGACATTCATGCCCTGTCCCTTGCCGAAACCGTGAAACTCAATGCACCGCCTTCCCCAGGTCTTGGCCACCACCACCTCAGCAGATGCGGGGCAATTGTTCGCCACTCAAGAGGTCGAGCACTCGGGCCTGGCCAACTCGGCCCCGCAGAATCACCTGCCCCGGCGTTCCGGATTGGACCGATCCCACGAGCGCGGCCCCCTGCCCTGGTGCCGCCGCCTTCAAGACCTCCAACGCCCGGACCGCCTGTTCGGGTGGAACGAAGGCCACGAAGCGTCCTTCGTTCGCCACGTATAGCGGGTCGAGTCCCAGGAGTTCACACGCGGCGCGAACGGCGTCACAAACGGGTATGACATTCTCATCGATCTCCATCGCCAATCCGGCGGCATCCGCAATCTCATTCAGGGCGCTGGCGAGTCCACCGCGGGTCAGGTCCCGGAGGCAGTGGATGCCGACCCCCGCATCCAAAAGCGCCCTCACCGGACCTGCCAGGGAGGCGCAATCGCTTTCGAGGACCGTTTCAAATTGCAGCCCCTCCCGGACCGACAGGACGGCAATCCCATGCCGCCCCACGTCACCGCTCAACAGGATGGCATCGCCGGGCTCGACCCTTGACGGCGAAATCACCTGCCCCGGATCGACGAGTCCAAGGCCAGTGGTGTTGATATAAATTCCGTCGCCCTTCCCGCGATCCACCACCTTGGTGTCACCCGTCACGATGCGCACGCCGCAGGCGTCCGCTGTCAACGCCATGGACCGCACCACCCTTTCCAGGGTTTCCAGGGACAGCCCTTCTTCGAGAATGAATCCGGCACTCATCCACCGGGGGGTTGCACCGCACATGGCGAGGTCGTTGACGGTCCCCAGCACCGCCAGTTTCCCAATGTCACCCCCCGGAAAAAACAACGGGTGCACGACAAAGGAATCCGTGGTGATGGCGACGCGGCATCCGCCCGGATCGACCTCGGTGCCATCGTGCAGTCCGCCGGGCGGCACCCCGAAGGCCCGCAGGAACACGCCTTCGATCAGGTCCCGCATGCGTCGTCCGCCCCCACCATGCGCCAGCGTAATGTGGCCTCCCTGCGGCAGGGGTATTGGGCAGGCCGGTTGGAATTCAGCGGACATCGCTCCGTTCCCTTCCCGAAGTTCTCCGGTAGCGGTAATACGCGGCGCACGCCCCTTCCCCCGACACCATGGTGGCCCCAAGCGGGTGATCGGGTGTGCACCGGGCGGCAAACGCCGGACACTCGACCGGTTTGCGGAGCCCCTGGAGAACCAGACCGCTGATGCATTCCCCGGTCTCGGATTCCCGATGCCCAATTCCGCCAAACCGAACCTCGGCGTCCAGCGCCGCCCATTCCGGGGCCAACGCCAGCCCGCTGTCCTGGATTACCCCCAATCCCCGCCATCGCCGTGAAACGATCCTGAAAACCTGGGTGAGAATCTGCCGGGCCGCCGGATTGCCTTCGGGACGGACGACCCGGGCGTATTGATTCTCCACACGGGCGTCTCCCGATTCCAATTGGCGCACGCACATCAGGATGCCCTGCAGGATGTCGACCGGCTCAAAACCGGTCACGACAATCGGCACCCGATACTTCTGCGCGATCGGTTCATACTCCCCGACTCCCATCACGCTGCACACGTGGCCGGCGGCAAGGAACCCGCGCACCCGGTTTCCCGGCGCCTGGAGGACCATCTCCATCGCGGGCGGAACCCGCACCTGCGACACCAGGAGGGAGAAATTCGAAAGGCCCAGGCGACGCGCCTGTACGGC
>JBGAPN010000053.1:1532-18002 GCA_044221235.1 Limisphaerales bacterium | reverse complement strand
GCCGGTTCCCCTTCCTGCCTTCCGGCGTTCCAAATTGCATTCCTCTCCGCGCCGGGGTGCCGGTGGGCTTCACCGTTCTCCCGCACCACGCCCCGATCTTCCGCCGTCCATCGCTGCGCTTGGAGCGGCGGGGTCGGCCCAGCGAGCCAACCCTACCCACCCGCCGGTTCCCCTTCCTGCCTTCCGGCGTTCCAAATTGCATTCCTCTCTGCGCGCGGGGTGCCGGTGGGGTGGTTCACGGAATTGGGATGGGTCAGTTTTGACGATGTGGCCCACATCGCCGCATCGCTTGCTTCCGGGTCGCCGGTGACGCATAAAGGGAACTCACACACATGAAACTGGGCAAATTTCTTGGAACCGTCGTTGCGACGGCACTGGCGTGCGGATGGGCCATTGCGGGAGACCTGACAGGACAGCTCGGCCTCCAGACCTGGACCCTTCGCAACATGAACTTCGAGCAGGCGGTCGAGTTCGCGAAGAAGCATGGCATCACCAACATGCAGGTCATCGCGAAGCACATCGATCCGGAATCCCCCCGCGAGGAATACCTGAAGAAGAAGGCGGTGCTCGAAGCCAATGGGCTCCGGGCCTACACCTTCGGCGTCGCCGGTACCTCCCTCGACAAGGAGAAAAACCGAAAGCTGTTCACCTTCGCCAAGGACATGGGCATCCAGCTCATCATCGTGGAGCCGCCCGACTTCAAGATCCTCGACAATCTCGCCGAGCTGGCCCGGGAGTACGACATCAAGGTGGCCATCCATAATCACGGAATCCGATCCCTGTACGGCAATCCCCTGGTCGTCCGGACCCTGCTCAAGAATCTCGATCCGCACGTCGGCGTGTGCATGGACGCGGGCTGGATCACCTCCACGGGCATGGACCCCACCAAAGTGTTCAAGGAATACGAAGGCCGGGTGTACGACATCCACCTGAAGGACAAGCGGGTGGAGAAAACCCAGGGTGACGACGTGTCGTTTGACACCTACATCGGGGAGGGGCAGGGCAAGCTGGCCACCCTTCTGGCCGAACTCGAGAAGACCGGCTGGAAAGGCGTGCTGGCGATCGAAACGGATAGCAACGACTTCGCCAAGAACCCGGACGAATTCGTGTCGAAGGCCAAGGCCTTTGTGGCCGGTGGCCAGCGCTGAGTTTACCGTTCGGCATCCGTCGGAGCCCCGGCGAAACCCGGGGCTCTCTTTTTTCCAGGTTTGAGTCCGTACCGCCGCTTCATTGCCATGAATTCCGTTTCCATCCCGGTCGAAACCACCGACCCCATCAACGCCCGCATCCTGGCGGTCAGCGAGGACCGCATCCAGGGGTTCTCCCGGGACCCCATGGAGGACATCGCCCGTCTCACGGAACTCCCGGTCGACACCGTCGTGGAACGGATCCAGGCGATGCTGCATGCCGGCACCATCCGGCGGGTGCGGCAGACCCTGCTGGCCACCAACCTGGCCGATGGCGCCCTGTGCGCCTGGCAACTGCCCCCGGACCGGATCGACGCCGCATTCGAGTTCCTCTTCCTGCAGGATCCCTTCAGCGGCCATGTGGTGGTCCGTTCCACGGATGCCGCGACGCCCGGATCGAATTACCGCCTGTGGACCACTCTCAAAGTCCCCCAGGGCTATTCGCTCGAAAAACACGCCGCGTTGCTGGCCCGTTTGATCGGGGCGGACGCCTATCGGCTGATGCAGGCCAAGCGCCTGTTCGCGTTGGGTGTGGGGCACGTCCGGCGCCGGGGCATGGAACCCGGAAGCCGTGCAGACGTCCCGGCGGAGGCCTTGGAGGTGCAGGTGACGCAACTGAACGACCTCGAGTGGCGCGTCCTGACCGCCCTCAAGCGGGAGTTTACCCCGGAGGAACTGGGCACGGATTTGTGGCGGGCCCGGGCGGTCGAAGCCGGAGTGCCTCTCGATGTGTTTATCGAAGTCGCAGAGGACCTGAATGCCCGGAAGGTGATCGGGCGCTTCAGCACGTTTCTCGAACACGTGAAGACGCTCTCCACCGGTGAACGGGTGACCCGTTTTAACGCGTTGTTCCATTGGGCGGTGCCGGCCGGCCGGGAATTGGAAGCCGGGGCCGAGGTGGGGCGTCACCACATCATGACGCACGCCTACTGGCGCGAGGGCGGACCGGAGTTCCGCAACGTGAACATCATGGGCGTGGCCCACGGGACCGACAAGGAAATGGTCCTGGCACACAAGGCCGCCATCGATCGCCACCTCGAGGAGGCCGGCATCCCCGTGAGCTACACCAACGTGTTCTGGGGGGGGCGCAGCGAGATCAAGCCCAGCGAGATCTCCCCCTTCGCCTACGCCGATTGGTGCCGCAAGTTCGGTGTCGATCCCGAATCAATGCGGGGTTGAGAGGCCCATCCCGCGGGACTCCGAGGCCCCGCCTCAGTCCGCCAACAGGAAGCGCAGGTCGTCCAGGCTCAGGCTTTGGGCGAACTTCTCCTCGCCCAGGATGTCATTCGCCAGCTGCGATTTCTGGCGTTGGAGCGAACGGATCTTTTCCTCGACCGAGTCTTTGATGAGCAGCCGGTAGGCAATGACCTTCTGCGTCTGCCCGATGCGGTGGCTGCGGTCGATGGCCTGGGCTTCCACCGCCGGATTCCACCACGGATCAAACAGCACCACGTAGCTGGCGGCGGTCAGGTTGAGTCCAAAGCCGCCGGCCTTGAGTGAAATCAGAAACACGGCCGTCCCATCATGCGCCTGGAACTGGCGGACCAAGTCACCGCGTTTCTCGGTGCCCCCCACCAGGTAGTAGGTGGGCCATCCCCGCTCGGCGATGGCGTCCTTGAGCAGGTCGAGCATCTCCACGAACTGCGAGAAGACGAGAACCTTCTGTCCCTCCTCCATGAGCGGTTCGAGCGTTTCCATCAACGCCTCGACCTTCGCGCTCTCCGACTTGGAGTCGGGCTTGGCGAGGCGCGGATGACAGCAGATCTGGCGCAGCCGCAGCAGCGAGGTGAGGAAGTTGAACCGGTGTTTTGCCAGGGCGGCGGGCGTGTTCACCCGCAGCAGCATGGCCTGGGCGCGCTTGAGCTCCGCGCGATACAGCGTCTTCTGCTCGCCCTCGAGTTCGCAGAACAGGTCTTCCTCGATGCGGTCGGGAAGATCCTTCGCGACCTGGGACTTGGTGCGGCGAAGCAGGAACGGCCGGACCCGGGCCGACAGCCGCTGGCGCGCGAGGGAATCCCCCTTGGAATCGAAGAGTTTTGCGAACTCGGCCCGGCTGCCCAGGGCTCCCGGCATGGCGAAGTTCATGAGACTCCACAGATCCAGCAGCTTGTTCTCGATTGGCGTGCCGGAGAGCACCAGCCGGTGCCGGGCCTTCAATCCGCGCGCGAGCTGCGCGGTGATGCTGGTCGGATTCTTGATGTACTGTCCTTCGTCGAGCACCACGGCGTTGAAATCGATCTTGGCCAGTCCCTCGCCCACGATGCGAAGCTGGTTGTAATTGATGATGTGAAGGTCCGCGGAGGCCGCCAGCGCCGGCAGGTCCTTGACCTTCTCGCTTCGCCAGACACTGACCCGGAGTCCCGGCACAAACCGCTCGGCCTCGGCCCGCCAGTTATCCGTCACCGACTTGGGACAAACCACCAGCACGGGCCGGGCTCGGGACGCACCGGGCGCCAGCGCGGTCTCGACCGGGGTCACGGCTGCCGCCGTCGAAGCGGCCTTTCGACGCGACCCCGATTTGCTCGCTCCAGCCACCGGGGTCGATTCGATGGGCAGCAGGTCCCCGTTGGCCTCCGCCTGATCGCGCAACCACGCAATCCAGCCCAGGGTCTGCAGCGTCTTACCCAGACCCATGTCGTCGGCCAGGATGCCACCAAAGCGATTCGCGGCCAGATAACACAGGAAGTGAAAGCCGTCACGCTGGTACGGCCGCAGCTCCGCCTTGAGCGCCGACGGAATCTCCGGCGTCACACGCGACTGAATTTCAGCGGCCCTGCGGCGGATGACCTCGTACTTCTCCTCGCCCACGAAGGTCTTCGCCGCGGCATCCGCCAGCTGCAGGGCATGGAACCGCTGGGCCTCACTGGTGAGTTCGTGGGGATTGATGCCGAGTTTCGCCAATTGGGCGTCCTCCTCGGCCGACAACTTGAATTCCAGTTTCCGCCATCCTTTGTTTCCCAGCCGGACCCATTTTCCCCGGGCATCCAGCAGGGCCTTGATCTCGTCGGCCGTCAGCTGGGTGTCGGTGACATCGAGGATGATCTTGAGATCGAACCAATCCATCCCGGCCTCGGCCACGTCGAGACGCAGGCGTCCGGCCACGGTGGCATTCTCGAACGAACCGAGCTCCCCCTTCAGCTCCAGGCGCACCTGGGGCGGCATGCCGGCAAGCCAGGCCATGAACTGGTCGGGGAACCGTGCGGTGACCCGCATGAGCCACCGTTGCCGCGCAAAATCCCATTTGAATCCAGCTGGTTCCAGCAACCGCGGCACTTCCGCCAGCGCGCTCCGGTCATAGGTCACGAGCTGCTCGGCCGCATTGGAACCGTTCCCCTCCGCCGGCTTGAGCTTGGCATCCAGCCAGGCGCTTCCATTCCAGCGTTCCCCATACGATCCGTCCGGCGAGACCGCCAGGGCATCAAACACGGCGTACTCCGTGTCGTTTCCAAAGGCGATCGTGCGAAGTTCGCCCTGGAGCAGCGGCTGGAGGGGCACGGTCCGGACCCGCTCGGCAATGCGCGGCGGCAGGGGTGCACCGAGATACTGCAGGAACCGGACCCCGGTGGCGGACTCCAGCGCCGGCGCGGGAATCGGGGTCGCGACGGTCGGGTCCAGCACCCGGTCCTCCACCGGCGGTCCCTGCCAGACGGTGTCGGCCGTGAGATACAATGTGGGACGACCCATGAGGACAGCGAGCGTGCGGGGCGCGGGGGAACCGTCCGGCTGAACCAGCGCGAGCCGGTAGTCGTCACCTTCGTCAGCGGCCGAATCCAGCTGCCACCGCAGCGGTTCCGCCGGCCGCCGCAGCGATTCCCCTTCCATGCCCACCAGGAACGGATCCAGCGCCGGCAGACGCAAAAAGCGGTTCAGCAGGCGCCGTGTCTGCTGGTCGTGATAGACGAGGTTGATCTGGTACCCGTAACGCGCCCGCTGCGCCAGCGGCTGCCAGAGCAACGCCACTTCGGGCGCCAGCTGGTCGCCATTCTTCTCGTCGAAGTCCCGGAACTTGCCCGGCTTGATCGACGTCCAGTCCAGCGCGCCCGACTTCCGGTATTCTACGAGGGCCTCGGATTCGGTGAACCGCAGGCGCAACTCCACTTCATCTGCCGACCGCGCATCTTCCGCCGGCCCGAGCTGAAGGTTGTTGAGCAGGTTGCGCCACCGTTCGACGTCGCGGGTCCGTCGCCAGGCCAGCACGCGCTGTTGGAGCTCTGCAAGTTCGGTGATCGGACGCAGGAACTCGGGCCATTTCAGGTCGCGGTCCTCGGCAGCCAGGGCCAGATACCGCCAGAACTCCAGCTCATCCTTGGGCAGCGACGGCCATAGGTCGAGCTTCTCCCAGGTGTTACCCTGGAACCGGAACCCGAGCGCCGCCAGATCCTCACCGGTCATCAACGGCTTTTCCTTGAGTCGGACAAACCGCTCCTCGACCCGGCGGACGAATTCCGACTCGGCACGGGACAGATCCCGTCCCAGGGATTCGATCACCTTTTGGGCCAGGGCTCCGGAGGCAACCGGCGTCACCGCCTCGGCCTTCTTGCGCTTCTTTCCCGTGCTGAGACTTCGAGCCGAGGCGGCGCTCTGTTCGGCCAGGAGGGCCTGCATCATGGCGGCCGCGTGCTCGCAACCGCCGCCCGCCGGACAGGAACAGGCTTCCCACCAGGCCTTGGTGTCGCGGTCGTAGGACAACGAGGTCTGAAGCAGGGTCTCGCCCTCGATGTCCGCCACGTACTCCACACCAGGTTCCACGCACCGCAGCTCCTGGAGGGCGCCGCGTCCGTAAAGCTCCTCGCCCTGACGGCGGGTATCCGGCGTCAGTTCCTTGAGAAACTGCTGCGCGCCGGCGGCGTCGAAGCTGGTGAAATCGGCAGGTTCCATGGGCAACGCCAGAGTAAGCATCGCCCGGTCCGGGACAAGACAGCGGCGGAGCAAAGTTCGGTGCCCAAGGAACGGCGGATCATTCAATGGAGATCCCAAACGGGCTCAATGTCTCGAAATCGGCGCAGGCTGGATCGGGAATGGGCTCCGGAACTCGTTCATCTCGTTGTTGGGGTGGCGCGATCCACCTCCCGCTGGCGCATCCAAAGGAAGATCACCGGGGTGACAATCAGGATGTGCAGCAGGGAACTGATGCTGCCGCCAATGACGGGCGTGGCCAGGGGCTTCATCACCTCCGCCCCGGCCCGGGTGCTCCACATGATGGGCAAGAGGCTCGCCACGGTGGTGGCCACGGTCATGACCTTCGGCCGCAGCCGAAGCCGCGCCCCGGATTTCACCGCTTCAATCAGGTCGACGCGGGTTAGCGGCCCACCGCGCTCCCGCCGCTTCCGCTCCAGCGACTCTTCCAGATAAATCACCATCACCACGCCGGTCTGGATGGCGATGCCGAACAGCGAGATGTAACCGATCCACACGGCCACACTGAAGTTGTAGCCCAGCAAATACTGCAGGAAGACCGATCCGCTGAGGGCGAAGGGTACCGCCAGAATCACGTGCGCCGCCTCTTTGGCGGAGTGGTAGACGATGTAGAGCAGGAGAAAAATGGTCAGCAGCGAGACGGGAACAATCACCCGGAGCGTCCGCTCGGCGCGCAGGAGTTCCTCGTATTGACCGCTGAATTCGACCGTCATGCCCGGGGGAAGCTGGGGCACAATCTCCGCCTGGATCCGGCGCCGCACCTCCTCCACGAACCCGCCGAGGTCGCGACCCTGCACGTTGGCCTGGACGAACACCCGGAGGCGGCCGTTCTCGCTGCTGATCTCATTCGGGCCCGTGGTGCGGCGGATGCGTGCCACCTGCCCGAGCGGCACCGGCACGCCGCCCGGAGCCGACACGACAATGTCACGGATTCGATCCAGATCCTCGCGCTCCTCCCGTCCGAGACGCACCTGGATGGGCAATCGTTGGCGTCCCTCCAGGGTGGTGGTCACAACGCGGCCACCCAATCCGGCCTCCACGGCATCGAGGACGGCCTGGGCCGTGAGTCCAAACCGGGCCATGGCCGGGCGATCCACTTCAATTTCCAGGTACGGCTTCCCCTGAACCCGGCTGGGAGCGACGCCGATCGCACCCGGGATGGTCTCGATCACCCGCTGGACCACAAACGCCTCGCGCTGCAGGGCCTCCAGGTTGTCCCCCAGGATTTTCACCCCAAGCTGGGCACGGATTCCGGTGGAGATCATGAGCACCCGGTTCTCGATCGGCTGGAGGAATCCCGGGACGTAACCCGGCACGGACGTCAGCGCCGCCGACAAGTCGCGCACCAGCTTCTCCCGCGTCATGTCCTCCCGCCAGGCGGGGTTCCGCTCAGTCCAGGGAATCCGGATCAGGCCCAGCACCGAGCGATGGGTGGTGATGTACTCCGGTTTGAGGGTGATGGTGGTCTCGATCATCTCCACCGGCGCGGGGTCCGTCGCCGTGTCGGCGCGCCCCAGCTTGCCTGCCGCCGACTCGACCTCTGGGAAGGTGCTCATGACCTGGTCCTGCCACGCCATGATCCGTTTGACCTCGGACAGCGACGTCGAGGGCACGAGCACCGGCATGAGCAAGAGGGAGCCCTCGTTCAGCGGCGGCATGAACTCTTTTCCGAAGCCGGACACCGCCCGCACCAGGGCCGCTGGGGCGCCGCGATGGATCAGGTGTTCCCCGCAGGACGAAGACCCAGGGCGATCACCAATGCGGCCGCCAGCAGCGCCGCCGCGGATGCGAGGATCGAACGGGGGTGCTCCAGGGCCCAGTGGAGGGCCGGATCGTACAGGCGGAGCAGCACGCGCATGAGCCGGTTGTCCTCCTCGCGATGGAACGGACCGCGCACCAGAATGGAACACAAAACCGGAACCAGTGTGACCGCGAGCAGCGTGGCACCCAGGCAAGCGAAGGTCTTGGTGAAGGCGAGCGGCCGGAACAGCTTGCCCTCCTGACCGCCCAGCACGAAGACCGGGAGAAATGCCAGGATGATGATGGCCATCGCAAAGAAGATCGGACGCCCCACCTGCCGGGCGGCGCGCCGCGTGCACTCCAGGGTCTCCTCTGCCGTCAACCGAACAGGACCACCGTCCGGGGCCCGTCTCCGCTTCTCGTCCTCCGCGTGTTCGCAATGCCGGATGACGTTCTCGGTCATGACAATCCCGGCGTCCACCAGCACCCCGATGGCAATGGCAATGCCCGCCAGGGACATGATGTTCGAGGAGATTCCAAACCCGTTCATCAGGATGAACGAGATCAGGATCGAAAACGGAAGCGGCAGCGTGACGATGAGGATGCTCCGGAAATGGAAGAGGAAGAGCACATGGGCCAGCGTCACGAGAATGACCTCCTCGACCAGGGCATCCCGCAGCGTGGCGATGGTTCGGGAGATCAGGTCGCTCCGATCGTAGAAGGGCCGGACGGTAACCCCCGGTGGCAGGCTCGGTGCAATCTGCGCCAGCCGTTCCTTCACCTTCCCGATCACCTCCATGGCGTTTTCGCCGGTGCGCATGACCACCACGCCGCCCACCACCTCGCGGCCGGCGACGTCCAGCGCCCCGCGCCGATAATCGCCGCCGATACGGATTTCGGCCACCTGCTTCAGGTAAATCGGTATTCCGTTGACCGATTTGACCGCGATGTCCTCGAGGTCGGAGACATTGCGGATCAATCCGACACCACGGACCACAAACTCCATGCCGTTCTCGTCAATCGTCTTTCCGCCGACGTTGAGATTGGCCGTGCCGACAGCGGAAAGGACCTCCTCCAAGGTGATCCCGAGGTTCCGCATTCGCAGGGAATCCACTTCGACCTGGTATTGACGCACAAATCCGCCCAATCCCGCCACTTCGGCAACCCCGGGAACCGAGTTCAACTGGTAGCGGAGAAACCAATCCTGCAGCGAACGCAGCTGACCCAGGTCGTACCCGCCATCCGGGGACCGGTTCGGGTCCACATCCAGGTAGTATTGGTAGACCCAGCCAAGACCCGTGGCATCGGGGCCGAGCTGGGGCGTCACGCCGGCGGGCATCAGCTGGCTCAGGTAATTGAGCCGTTCCAGGACCCGGGACCGGGCGAAGTAGTTGTCGACACGGTCCTCGAAGATGACGGTGATCAGGGAGAACCCGAACATCGACGTGGCCCGGACATCCCGGACTCCGGCGAGACCCTGCAAATTGGCCGAGAGCGGAAAGGTGACCTGGTCCTCCACCTCCTGCGGACTTCGACCGGGCCAGTCCGCGAAGACGATCACCTGGTTCTCGCTGAGATCGGGAATGGCGTCGACCGGAGTGGTCCGCATGGACTTCCAGCCCCAGGCAAACACCAGCAACGATGCGCTGAGCACGAGGAAGCGGTTTCGCAGGGCCGCCTCAATGAGTCGCTCGATCATGGCTTCACCTCCGTCCCGCAATCGAGCATCTCGGATCCGAAGTACGGATTGCGGGTGGGACCCGCCAGCTGCATCCAGGCCGCACGGGCAGGCGCCCCGGGGAAGGCCCGGCGGGTCATCTGGCATTCAAACAGCTTGAGCTGGGTGAATCCCGGTTGGCTGCGAATCACCCGAACCAGATCCACCAGCGACACGCTGAAGGCGTGAAACTCCTTCCGGGCCTGGGCCAGATCCGGCGCCGGATCAAGATGACTGTTCCGGGAGACCTCTTCGATCCGTCCCAGCCAGGCCGCATTGCCCGCGAGGGCGGATTTCAACTCGGAGGCTGCCGCATGCAGCTGCGGGGCCAACGTGTTGAACTGGTCCAGGGAATCGGTGGAGAGACTCTCCCGGACCGCATCGGCCCGGGCGAGGAAGGCGTTCAATGCCGTGGATTCGTGGGACGCGAGGGCGGTCAGGGCAACGCCGGCCGTTTCGCGGGAAGCCGAGGGGACCCCTCCGCCTCCGGAGTCCTGGGCGGATTGGAGCAACTGCGCCTGGGCATCCAGCAGCAGCGCCCCTTCCACCACCACGCGTTCTCCCTCGCCCAACCCCGAAAGCACCTCCACCTCGGTATCTCCCCGGCGGCCGAGACTTACCTTTCGCGACTGATACGTGCCATCCGAACCTTCCACGAACACCACGGGAGTTCCGGCATCGAGCACCGCGCTCCGGGGCACCACGAGCGCCTCCTCGCCGACCGTCCGGACCCGCGCCACGGCCTGCAACCGATGCCGGAACCGGCGCTGCGGTCCGGTCGACGTCTCGACCATGGGGTTGGGGACCTCGACCCGGACCCGCGTGCTCCGCGTCGCCTCATCGAAGTTGGGATCGATGAAGGCAATGATGTTGGTCAGCAGCAGGCCAGGATGCGTGGACAACGTGAACTCCACCGGCTGGCCGGGTCGCAGCCAGGGCAGGTCCTGTTCGTAGACCTGGAGCTTCAGCCACATGGTGGAGAAGTCCGCGAGTTCGAAGAGCTTTTGCCCTTCCTCGACGGCCTGGCCTTCATACACGCCCCGGGCGACCACCGTCCCCGTCATCGGGGACAGAATCTCCACGTGCAGATTGGTTTCAGTGAAGGTGTCGGCGAGCTGTGCAATCTGCGCAGGCTGCATTCCCAGTTGAAGTAGGCGTGACGCGGCGGCCGATTGGAGGCGCGCCCGGGAGGGCTCGGCATTCGACGCACCGGCGCGGCCTGCCACCGCCAGGTACTCACGAACGGCCGTCAGCAGCGTGGGACTGTACAGCAGGGCGAGCGGCTGGCCTTCACGGACCTCCGCTCCGTCATAGTTCACAAACAGGCGGTCCAGACGCCCCCCTGCATAGGCGCTGAGGAACCGGTGGCGGGAATCATCGTCGTCCAGCGTGCCCGCGAGCCTCAGGGTTCGGGACAGGGGCGCCCGGCGGACCGGAGCCGTCCGGACATGCACCACCGTCACACTATTGGTTGGCAGCGCGATGATGTCGGGCGACGACCGGAATCCGGACTCGCCCTCAAAGATGGGGGCAAGGTCCATGCCGCAAATGGTGCACTTTCCCGGGTGATCCGATTTGATCCACGGGTGCATGGCCGACTGGTAGTACAGGATGCGGCGTTCCGAATGCGCCGGGTTCGCCGGGGCGGCGGGCGCCGGCTTCCAGGAACGGGCCAGCCAACCGGCGGCACCCGCGACGGCAGCCACCAGGAGGAAGGAAAGAATGCGTGATTTCATGATGCGAACGTTGAAGCGGACAGGTTCAGGGTTTTGAGGGTGCAGGCTCCGGGGCCCGGAGCATGTCGATGGCTTCGAGGTCGCCGAGGCCGCAGCAGAGGACGAGTTCGGACAGGGCGGCCCACTGATTGGCGATGGCGCGGGCCAGCTGGATGCGCGATTCCAGGATCAGGCGGCGTGAATCCAGGACATCACGAAGGTCCCCCTTGCCGCCCGACCATTGGGCAAGGGCCGCCTGGAACGTTGCCTCAGCCCGGGGCAGTATCTCGTCCTCGTTCAGCAGCGCCTCGCGTCTCGCGGCACTGAGCCGGAGCGTGATGTGGTGGAGTTCCTCGCGCAGTCCCACCGTGGAATCCGAATGCTCCTCCTCCGCCACCCGGAGCCGTTCGCGGTCCCGATCCAGGTCCTTCCGGTATTTCGACCGGTTCCACAGGGGAAGGCTGACGTTGAGGAGAAAGGTTCCCTCACGGAAGTCGCCGTCGCCCCCGTATTGGCGTCCTTCAACCCCCAGGGACAGGTCCGGACGACGCGATTTTCGGGTGGCATCCACCGCGGCGCGGGCGGCCACACGCTCGCGATCCAGAACCCGAAGCCGGGGCTCAGCCGCCTGGGCGAGCCGGACCAACTGCTCGCTGTAGGCCACCGGACCCGCGAGCGTCGGCAGGTCGAAGTCCGGAAGAGTCGCATCGGGATTGCGTCCCAGGAGCCGGTTCACGGCCGCCCGGGTTTCCGCCTCTCGATTGCGCAGATTCTCCACCTCCACGCGGCGGCGGGCATGTTCGGTCTGGGCCCGCAGGACTTCCACCGGACTGGATTGCCCCGACCCAAGGCGCGCCTCCAGGGAATGCGTCATGTCCTCCAGCCAGCGGGCATCGGCATCGGCCAGCACGGTTTCCCGGCGTGCCAGAGCGGCTTGAAACAAGGCCACGGCGAGATTGCGCCGGAGTTCCTGGAACCGGGCATCGCTTCGGGCGGCTTCCACCTCGGCGTTGGCCAGTGCCACCGACTTCGCAGCGGCCTCCTTTCCCAGCAAGGGCAGCGGCTGTTCGATCCCATAGATCAGGTTGCCCTGGGTGGACGGAGTGTCTCCCTTCGCTCCGAACAGGGAGCCGCCGAGGATCAGGTTGGGATCCGCCAACCGCCGCACACCATCGGCATTCAGGTGGGCAGCACGAGCCTGAGCCTGGGCGGCCCGGAGGGCGGGATTGTTCGAGGCCATGAGATCCACCCAGCCACGGACCACCACGGGCGTGAGGACTTCGGTGGTCTCTGCACCTCGACACGGGGTTGCGGAAAGACCGGAAACGACGGCAGCGAACGTCAGGGTCAACCGCCACAGACGGCATTCAGCCGTCGCGGCACAATTCAAATATGGAACGCTCATGACTCATTGCATCAACAGGTTGCGGAATCGGCGCGACAGGAACAACGCACAGACCTGCGCCCGCGCCGGGGCACACGTCGACTGTCAGCAATGAATCAGCTCAAATCAGAAGCGCCGCATGCCGCAGAAACAGGGGCAGGTCGGCGGGAAGGCAGGTGCCTGATGCCGTAGAAGGAAGGTGGACACCGGAAGCGGAGGACGGAAGAGGAAGAGACCAAAGCAGGGTCAGCGCAGCAGGAGACTCCAGCAACCCGCGCTGCAACAGGGACTGGCTGGGTGCTGGCACCGAGCGCTCGACGGGCGCTGGCAGGGAAGACGTCACGCAGCAGGCGGCATGACAATGAACTGCCTCGACCCGCGGGCAGCACGCGTGGGCGGACCGGGCCTCCGTGGGGCCGGACCCCGGGAAGGACACAACCCCCAGGCACTGCACCACGAGGAGCCACAGGCTCAGCAGCAGAGTGCAGGAGGACTTCATGGTATGAGAGGCGGAGTGCCGGATTCCCGGAACGATGAGGGATTACTTCTTTTTGGCCTTCGACGCGTCCGCGAGCTTCTTGAGGTACTTGTCGGGATTCTTGGTGAAATCCTTGTTGCAGCTCTTGCAGCACATCTTGATTTCCTGACCCTTGTACGAGGTCACAAACGGGTCGCCCATCTCACCCAGCTTTTCGTCGGAAACGATGCATGTCTCCAGCGGATAGGGCTTGTCCTTCGAGGCGGACTTGCCTTTCGCGTCCTTGTCGGCCCCCAGGGTGGCCGGGACAAACACAGCGGCCGCAACGATGGCCGTCAGCGCGGTCAAAAGCAGAGACTTCATCATGGCGTGAAAAGAATAGGCAGGGAACCGACGGTCCACCAGTCCGGAATATTCTGTTGGGATCAGCCCGGAAAAACGCCAGTCCACTTGACCCGACGGCAATGGATTGGATGGAGTAGGCCGGTGACCCCGTTTGGCAAAGCTCCCTGGCTTCATTCCGCTGCCTTGGCGGCGCTTCTGACCACCCTCTCCGCGCCCGCCCGGGCGCAGGACTGGCCCCAGTGGCGCGGACCAGAGCGAACCGGCTTCCTTCCCGGTCCGCCGGGAATCCCGTCGCAACTACCCGCCAACCTCCCGGTCCGGTGGCGGGAGAAGGCCGGCGAAGGGTTTGCGTCGCCGGTGGTCGCGGGTGGCAAGGTGTTCCTCTTCGACAATCAGGACGGCAAGGAAACCCTGCGGGCGCTGTCCGCCGAAACGGGACACGAACTCTGGCGGACAGCCGTGGACGCCTGTTTCAAGGACTCCCAAGGGCCTCCGGGACCGCGCTGCACGCCGGTGGTGGATGGCGACCGGGTCTACGCGCAATCCTGCCGCGGGGAACTCCAGTGCCTGTCCGTCGAAAACGGTCGCCGGCTCTGGGGCGCCAATTACAGCCGGGATTTCGGAGCCGTCTTCATCGGGGAAAAGGGCAATGCCGCCGGCGCCATGCGTCACGGCAACAACGGCTCGCCGCTGGTGTCCGGCGACTTTCTATTTGCCTCGGTGGGGTCCACCAACGGCGGTGGAATGGTGGCCTTCGACAAACGGACCGGCGCGGTGAAATGGAAGTCGGGCAATGAGGTCGCCGCCTATGCCGCCCCGGTTATCACACGGCTGATCCGGCCCGCCCAGGTGGTGGACTTCATGGCCGACGGCATCACCGCCTTCGATGCCGCTACCGGACGTCAGCTGTGGAAGTTTCCCCTCAAGACCGCCTTTTCGAGGCATGTCATGACCCCGGTTCTCTACGAGAGGGAAAAGCTGGTAATCTTCGGATCCCACCAGACCGCCCTGATCGCGGTGCGGATCGAGTCCCGGGACAGCGCTTACACGGTGGAGCCGGCGTGGAAGAACGAGGCCGCGGCACCCAATTTCTCCAGCGGCTTCGCCCATGCCCGCAGCTACTACGGCCTGGGCGCCAACCGAAACCTGGTTTGCGTGGATCTGTCGACGGGCAACTTGAATTGGAGTCAGGACGCCTGGGTGACCACTTCGGCGGAACGGGCGCATGCCGGGTTCGTCTTTGACACCCAACGGGCTCTGGCCCTGCTGGACGATGGGCAACTGGTGCTGTGGGAACCAAGGCCCTCGGGTTATCAGGAGGTCGGTCGAACCCAGGTCTGCGGAGTGAATTGGTGCGAACCGGCCCTGGCGGGTGGACGCCTGTATGTTCGGGATGGGCTGAAAGGGACCGGGCAGCTCCTTTGTCTGGAGTTGGCGAGCCGTTAGTTCGTCCTAGAAACGGCCTGCCCCGCCGGTTCGGCACGCCATAATCCTCGAAATCTCGCGGTCCTCAGGTAGGGTTCCTCCATGCGCGTGCTCGTGATCGAAGACGATCCCAAGATCGCTTCCTTTCTGGTGAAGGGACTGAAACAAAGCGGGTTCGCCGTGGATCACGCCGCAGATGGCGAAGCGGGGTTGAGCCTGGCGGAAACCACCAACTACGACGCCGCAGTGGTGGACATCATGCTTCCCAAACTCGACGGACTCTCGGTGGTCCAGCGGCTTAGGGCCAAGGGCGCGCGCCTGCCGGTGCTGTTCCTGAGCGCACGGGCCACGGTGGACGACCGGGTGAAAGGGCTTCAGTCGGGCGGCGACGATTACCTGACCAAGCCCTTTGCCTTTTCCGAACTGCTGGCGCGGGTCCAGGCATTGATCCGTCGGGCCACCCAGTCGACCGCCGAGCCCACCCGGCTCACCGCGGGCGATCTCACCCTCGACCTGCTCAGCCGTGAGGTGACCCGCGCCGGGCAACGGGTGGACTTGCAGCCGCGCGAGTTCTCGCTGCTGGAGTACCTGATGCGCAATCCGGGACGAACGGTCACCAAGACCATGATCCTTGAGCATGTCTGGGACTACAGCTTCGATCCGCAAACCAACGTCGTGGACGTGCTGGTCCACCGGCTCCGGGGCAAGATCGACCCGGAGAAACAGCGCCTGCACACGATCCGGGGGGTGGGCTATGTCCTTCGTCCAGTGGGTTAATCGGCTTCACCGGTCGCTGGCTTGGCGGCTCAGCCTGTGGTTTGCGCTGGTGTTCCTGCTGGCAGCGACGGTGCTATTTACCGCCCTGTATCGCTTCGTGGCCGGGAAGGTGGAGGAGCGGACCAATGCGGTGTTGGAGGCGATGAGCGACCGGTTCGCGACGGTTTACCTCGAGCAGGGCATCGAAGGACTGCGCCTGGCGGTGCGGCAGAACGCCGGATTCCCCGGGGTCACCTCGCTCTTCGTCCGGCTGAGCCGAAACGGCCAGCATGTCCTCCTCGCCGAAGTCCCGCCGGAATGGGTCAATGTGGCCAAACCCGAGGTCCCGGAACCGGCGCGGGGTCTCTACATGACCGAAAACCTGCGCGACATCCGCATCCCCGTGGATGCCATGCACGACTTCCAGATCACCCAGCGCCAGCTTCCCAATGGCGTGATGCTGGAGGTCGGACGCAGCACCGACAGCCGGGCCGTTCTGTTCGCCCCTCTGCGCCTTGCCTTCCTCAAGATGGGCAGCACCGCCGTCCTGCTCGGGTTGTTCGGCGGAAGCCTGTTCGCGTGGCGGGCCACCCGTCCCATCCGGGAAGTCACCCTCACCGCCCGGCGAATCATCGAGAAGGGGGAACGGCATGCCCGGGTGCCCGTGCCGCCGGGTGACGACGAACTTGCGGAGATGACCCGTCACTTCAACACCGTCCTCGACAAGAACGAGGCGCTGGTGGTGGCCATGCGGGAGTCGCTCGACAACGTGGCCCACGATCTCCGGACGCCGCTTACCCGGCTCC
>JBGAPN010000053.1:0-1489 GCA_044221235.1 Limisphaerales bacterium | reverse complement strand
GCCTTGCAGGACGAGTCGAATCCCGACGCCGCCCGCGAGGCGCTGGCGGACTGCGCCGAGGAATCAGAAAAGGTCCTCAGCATGCTGAAAACACTCATGGACGTCAGCGAAGCCGAGGCGGGCATGATGAAGCTCAACCGCCAGTCCATCGACCTCGTGGAACTGATGCGGGAGGTGGCGGAAATGTATTCATTCGTCGCGGAGGAGAGGAAGATTACGGTGCACACGGAGTTGCCCGACCGGTGCGAGGCCGCGGTGGACCGGGACCGCGTTCGGCAGGTGTTTGGGAACCTGGTGGACAACGCGCTCAAGTACACCCCCGAGGGGGGGGCCGTGACCCTGGCGGCGAGCCGTGATGACGGGATGGCGGTGATCCGGGTCCGGGACACCGGGATCGGGGTTTCGCCCGAGGAACAGGGCAAGATCTGGACCCGACTTTACCGGGGCGATCGCAGCCGATCCCAGCGAGGTCTCGGCCTTGGGCTGAGTCTAGTGAAGGCGGTGGTGGAGGCCCATGGCGGTTCGGTGGGTGTCAGTGGCGCCCCGGGCAAGGGCAGTGAATTTGTCGTGCGCTTTCCCGTGGGCTGAAAGGGGGAAGCGGGAAGCGGGAAGCGGGAAGCGGTAGGCGGGAGCTATACGGGGCGGCGCGGCAGGGAGGGATTGGGACGCCGGGCATGGAGGCGTTCGAGCAGTTCGGGCAATTCGGAGCGGATGGGCGACACCTCCAGGTAT
The DNA here is from genome assembly GCA_044221235.1 of Limisphaerales bacterium. Taxonomy (GTDB): domain Bacteria; phylum Verrucomicrobiota; class Verrucomicrobiia; order Limisphaerales; family UBA9464; genus UBA9464. The sequence goes on along the minus strand of JBGAPN010000053.1, from coordinate 757 downwards.
TGGGCCGCGGCGTCCCGTTGCCCTCGGGCCCGGAGGCTGGCGTACACCATCAGCTCGAGATGCAATCCAAGCCGGGCAGCGGCGGATTCCTGTCCGATCGCCCTAAGCAGGCCCATCAGGGCCTCCACCGTGGACATGCTGCCATCGGCAACCTGATCCCGAAGCCAGTACCGGCTGTTCCCCGGAAGATGGAGGGCAACCGGCCGGCCCCATCGCTCCACGCCGCGCAGCATCCGACCCGTCTCAGCCCAGCTTCCATCCAGCAACAGCACCCGGAGCCGGCCGGGGTCGACGGACTGCGCCAGTTCCGGTGAAAGCGGTTCACCGCGGGGATGCAGGACCCAGGCGGTGCGAGCCGGTCCCCCTTCGTCGGGGAACGGGTTCCCTTCCCCGGATCGGACGAACAAATACGCCCGGGCACCCTGATACACCCGCTGGATGAGGCGGCCCGTGCTGGTGGGACGCCATTGTTCCCGCCGATGGAAGACGACCCCCACCTCCACCGGGCACTCCACGGGGGGAACCGCCTCGCACACGCACCACCGCGGCGGCATCTGACATCCGCCGCAGCGTTCGGTGCCGGCGAGGACAACGCTTCGTGCCACGACCCGACTATCCGGCGACCGCCACCACCGCTGTCAATGGACCATCAACGGCCGCGTTTGGGGTGAATATCGAATGCCGCAACGACCGTTGCCTCGGGATTGCTGGATGGGTAAGGGTCAGGAGTTGCTCGTGAACCCCGTGTTGTCATTCC
>JBGAPN010000052.1:0-18383 GCA_044221235.1 Limisphaerales bacterium | reverse complement strand
GGTGATTTGCCGGCGAACAGCCATCCGGCCAGCGGATAGTAAATGGCTCCGTGGAACATCAGCCCGCCCGTCAGCACCAGGACGAAGGCCCAGAGCGAGGTGAAGATCCCGAAGCCGGAGCGACCCACGGCCTGTGCCACCAGGCCCATCACGGCGAACGGCACGGCGCGCACGATCCACGAGAGCATCTGGATCAGGCCGTCGTAGAGGGTGCCGATGACAGCCTCGATGGTTTGGATTCCCACCGCCTGTTCGGGCGCTTCCTTCGCGCGGCGTAATGCGAACCCGGCCAGAAGGGCCATGAGCACCACACTGATGATGTTATTGGTGGAGAAAGGCTGAAGCACGCTCTCGGGCAGAAAACCGGCCAGATTGATCAGCGGATTGAGCGTCGGGGCAGCCGGGTTTGCCGGGCCGTGGGTGGTTGCCTCCGTCCCCCGCTGGGCGGCCAGTTCTGCAATCCGATGTTGCATGGACCTGCCCGGTTGCAGGGTGTTCATCAACAGCAGGCCAAGAAGGAGGGCCGCGGTTGCGTTTATGGCGCAGATCTTCAGGAGCCGCTTCGCCTGGCGTCCCGAGATCGAAGTCTTGAGGATGGCGTGGACGACCGCGAGAAAGACCAGGGGGACGGAAAATGTCTTCAGCAGCCGGATCGCGAGCATTCCCAGGTCGCCCAGCGCGGAGGTGACATCCCGGAGGATTCCATCCGGACCGGATAGGACTCCCAGTAGTCCTCCTGCGGCGAACCCGGCGAGTACCTGGAGATGCAGTGGGAAGCGAAATTTCCGGGTGTCGGTCCCCGGCTGATCCCCGGGAACGGCCATGATGCGCGGGGTCGACGGAAGCGGCGTGGTGTGGCTCATACCCATGGAAAACGGATCCTCCCGGGTTGGTTACGAAAACGGATGTGTGACCGGTAACCCGGGATGCCGAGCTCCATGGAAAACTCCGTGTGCGTAACCTTTCCCCGCGGATGCGTTTGTAGGTGGCGTACATCTATGAATGCTGAATGGACTGCCGCCTGGGAGAAGTTGGAGCGGGCGCCGCTTGTCAGTGCGGCCGAGGACGTGATCTTCGCCCGCAAGCTGGTCCTGCAAAACGCCTGGACCTCCGAATTCGCGTATCGATGCCTGCTCGAGTACCGGAGGTTTGCGTTTCTCGCCGTGAATTGCGGACATCCGGTTTCGCCGCCGGACGCGGTCGACCAGGTGTGGCATCTGCACCTGACCTACACCGCCGCCTACTGGAAGACCTTCTGCCCGGAGGTGCTGGGCCGGGCGTTGCACCATGCGCCCAGCAAGGGAGGCGAGGAGGAAACCGTGAAGTTCCAGAATTGGTATGAGCAGACCCTGGAGAGCTATCGATCGTTCTTCGGCGAGGAGCCGCGGGACATCTGGCCGGAGCCCTCGAAAAAGAGGGACGAGGACCGGCGCATCTACCGGCGCGTAGACACCGGCCGCCATTGGATCCTTCCCCGGCCCGCCTGGCTGGTGAAACGTTCCCTGCCCATGGCCGGGGCGCTGATGCTCCTGCTCCTGCCGGGATGCGCCGCCTTGGACGGCATCTCGTCGGGTTGCCAAATGGATGGGCCGACGTTCCTCGCCGTGTACTCCGTTTTCCTCGTCGGAACGATCGTGCTCTGTGCCTGGGTACGACGGATTCTGAAGGGGCCTCCAGTGCATGGTATCGTGGCTCCGGAGCTGGACCTTTACGAAAAGGCTTTCCTTGCCGGAGGGGCGAATCGAGTGCTTCAGGCCCTAACCGTGCGGATGCACGCAGCGGGTGCTGCGGAGTTCGATGGCAAAGGAAGGCTGACGGGCAAGGGACGTTTGCGCGACGTGTTGGACCCGATGGAGACCGACGTTCGCCAGAGTGTGGACGGCAGCAAACGGACCTGGACGCAACTGCGGGAGACCGTGCAGGGCAGGACGGGCGCGATCCGGCATCGGCTCGAGACCCTGGGACTCCTGGTGCGGCGCTCGGACGGCGCGGGGTTGCACGTGGCGGCGGAGTTCGTCGCCGGGATTGTCTTTGTGATTGGGGCTTTGCGGATCTGGCACGGGATCACCTTGGACCGTCCGGTCGGCGTGCTGGTGTTCCTGCTGGCCGTGGGAACGGTGGTGATGATCGTTCTGACGCGGCCTCCGTTCCGCACCCGGCGGGGTGATCGTGTCCTGGAACTTCTGCAGGGAGCGCACCGGCTGGCGCCTTCGGAAACCGACGATCCCACCGGTTCTGTGGCGGCGTCCGCGCTGGCGTTGTCGGTGGGATTGCTGGGCGCCCAGGCGTTGGAGGGCACCCCCATGGAAAAGCTGCGCCAACATTTTGGAACCGAATCGAGCCACGGGTGCGGAGGCGGCTGCGGGACGAGCGGAGGCGACGGGGGGTGCGGGGGCGGATGCGGAGGGTGTGGCGGATGCGGCGGTTAGGACAATGCGGCCATCAGGTCGCGGATCTCCTGGTCCAGGTCCTCGCCCGGCGCGAGCGTCTGCGCGACGGCCAGTCGAAAACGGCCGCGGAAGAATTCCCGCAGTCGAAAGACCGCCTGCTTGAACGCGTTCTCGGTCATTCCCAGTTTTTCGGCGGCGACCCGGTATCCACAATCGCTCTCGTTGCGGAGGAACGGCTCGATCACGCGGAACACTTCGGAGCGCCCCCGGTATTCGGCGGCCACTTCCGACAGCACGTCCTCGAACAGTGTCCGGGCCCATCGGCGCAGGTAGAGTTTTTCCGGGGTCAGGGTGTCGACCGGTTCGAGGGTGTAGGTCCCCTCCAGGTCCTCAAGTTCCAGGGGAAGCAGCGGCGCCCCGCCGCCGCGCTTGAGGGCGGTTTCACGCGCCCGCACGTTGGCGGCGTAATGCTTGTAGCAGCCCAGCAGGAACGACCGGAACTTGCCCTTTTCGGGAGAGACATCCCGGAGGAAGGGACGGGAGAGCAGGTCGGCGAAGAATCCCTGGACGAGGTCCTCCGACTCCTCCCGCGAGTGGCCGCTGTGCCGGATGTACGCATAGAGTGGCCGCCAGTATCGCCGGCAAAGTTTCTCCAGGGCCTCCGGAGATTCCTGCCGCGCGGCGTAGATCACCGTCCAGTGAGTCGCACTAAACGCGGCGTCCCCGGGAACCTGATGCTCGCCCTCCGACATGTCGCGGCAGCCTATTCCTGCGGTTGGGGCGGGACCAGCAGATTGGGCTGTAACCTTCCGCCGTGGATCCGTTATCAAACCCAGCAAGCCTGTGTTGATTGACGACAAAACCGAGATCGTCGAGCCGTCCGACTGGCCGAAGTTTGGAAATTTCGAAACCGTCGGGCTCCTGGGGCAGGGCGGGATGGGGACCGTCTGGAAGGCCCGTCAGAAGAATCTGCCCCGGGTGGTTGCATTGAAGGTGTTGAACGCGGGCAAACTGGCCCGCGCCTCCGAACTGCGTCGTTTCAAGACCGAGGCCTCCGCGGCCGCCAAGTTGCAACATCCGGCGCTGGTGCCGATATACGAGGTGGGGGAGGAGAATGGCTGCTGCTACTTCACCATGGAATACGTGGAGGGGCAGAGCCTGGCCGCGATGCTCCGGGGCACTCCGCTGGAACCGCGCCAGGCGGCGGAACTGATCCGGGCCATGGCCGAGGCGATCGACTATGCCCACAGCCGGGGCGTCCTCCACCGGGATCTCAAGCCGGGCAACGTGATGATTGATCCCGCTGGCCGGCCTCGGATCATGGATTTCGGGCTGGCCAAGGAGTTGCACGTGGAGTCGGGCGTCACCGAGTCCAACGCCATTCTTGGGACACCCAGCTACATGTCGCCCGAACAGGCGGAGGGAAAGGCCGGCGAGATTTCGGTGCGATCCGATGTCTATTCCCTGGGCGCCGTGCTATACGAGATGATCACCGGCCGGCCTCCGTTCCGCGCCCACAATCTGGCGGAGACACTCCGGCAGGTGATTGCCGGAACGCCGGCCCTCCCGCGCTCGGTGAATCCGAAGGTCCCGCGTGACCTGGAAACCATCAGCCTCAAATGCCTCCAACGGGAACCCGGCCGACGCTATTCTTCCGCCGGGGAACTGGCGGATGACGTCGGACGGTTCCTGGACGGGGAACCGATCCGGGCGCGACCTGTGGGCATGGGCGGGCGAGCCTGGCGCGTTCTCCGAAGGAATCCCAGGGAGGCGGGGCTCCTCTGCGGAACGGTAGTGCTGCTGATCCTGATGGCCGTTGCGGCCATGCTGGCCCGGGAGGAATTGCTCGCGGTCAACGCGCAGGTGGCGCATCTGACGGCTGAAATGCTGCAGGAGCAGCTGGATCGACTCGCCGGGGAAGTGCGGGCTGCGGTTGGAAGTCCGGGGCTGGCGGAATCCATGCGGGAGCGTCGGACGGAATCGCTGCAGGCGTTTGTCGAGCAAGGCCTGAACCGGGCCAATGCGTCCCCACGCCTCCAGTGGATTGCCGGACAGCCCTTCCATACCTGGAGCCTTTATGACGCGTCGGGCCGGCTCCTCGCGCGGACGCTCCAGGAAGGTCCGCCCCGGGTCACCGACTTCCTGGATCGCGACTGGTCGGAACCCCTGGCCGGGGCCACGAATTCCCCGGCAGGCCGAGTTCACCTGTCCAAGGTGTTCTTCAGCCGCTATCCGGATCGCACGTGCCGCTTTGGGTTGAGCGCGGCGATTCGTACCCCGGACGGTTCCGGACAGGAGGTGCTGGGCCTGTTGCTGGCCACGATCACCACGCGCGGTTCCGAGCCACTCAACGACCCCGCGCGCAAGATCGTGCTCGTGGGTCCTGCGGATCCGTCGGATTGGAATGACCCGAAGCTGGCACAGAATCGCTTTGTGGTTGTCTTGCACCCCGCCTACACCGCTCAGACTCCCGCCGTGGGGTTGGACCGGCTGCCCTTTGATCCGGAGAAGCGAACTCACCGGCTGTATCGGGATCCCGTTGCCGGCCGGTTTCCAGCTTACCAGGGCTTCTGGCTCGCCGGTTCCGCTCCGATCCGTTTTTCCGGCACCGAGAGCCAGTATTATGTGATCGTCCAGAGCCGTGACTGGATCCTAATTTTTGTGGCGATTGTCGGGGGAACCGGGCCGCTGGCAATTGGCGGAATTCTGGCCAGCCGGGGAGTGGCCCGCTGGAAGGTTCGCCGCAAATCCGCCAGTTTGGTTTGATGAGTCGTTCGGGAACGGATCGGTGGCCCAAGGACCCCGTCACCGCGGGCGCGACAGGTCGGGAAGCGATCCGTTCACCCGCGTGGCCGGCCCACTTCGCATGGACGTCATCTCTGTCATTGCCACCGGGACGACTGCGGACAAAGCTCGACCGTCTAGCCAACCACCGAACCTCCACCCGTCTGGAAACGAGTCCGCCGTTCTCCCGTGAACGTCGGGCTTCCCCCCGGACGGTGGTCCAATGCCATGAGCGAACCCATCCGCCTGGAACTCCAGGGGCGCAAAGCCTCCACCCCCTCCCTCCCCGCCGCCCTGAGCGTCGGCAACCGCGGCGCCGTCGACACCGACCCGTTTCTCGGTTCCGGTGTGGTGACGGCGCGATCGGTGATCGACCTCTCCCGCGCCAGCCGTGATGCCGCGGCGGCCGCACCGCTCAAGCCGGAGGAGGTCGGGGAACAATCGGTGCTGGCGCTGGAGACCGGCACCGGAGAAACCCTGTTCATCAACCCCCAAACCCTCCGCGAGGCGGCGGCACGGCGCGGAGCGCTGGCGGATGGCCAGTTGCGTCTGGACGACCTGGTGCCCACCGGCTCCGGAGGCCGCGGGCTGGCCGGATTCCTGTGGAGCAAGGTCTCGGTGCTGGACCTGTCGGAGGATTCCTTGATTGCCGAGGCGAAGAAAAAGGCAGTGGAACTGGCGGAGGAATGGCTCGGCAAGAAGGTGCAGCAGGTCTTGATCGATGGCCCGAGCTGGGTGGGCGCCCGGGCCCTCGCCTGGGTGATTGAGTCCCGGCTGTTGCAGTCGCCAGGTCTTTACCGGTGGGTCGGCGCAAAACATGAGTCTTCGGATCTCAAAGCAGTCTCCAGTGCGGACCTTGAAGCTGATGCCGCGGACGGTCCGCTTCTCCTGTTCATCCACGGAACGGCGTCGAATACCAGCGGTGGCTTCGCCGATCTGCGGTCGGATTCAGCGGAGTGGGATTCCATCCAGAAGACGTTTGGGAAGCGCATCTACGCGTTTGAGCACCACACCCTGTCGTCGAGTCCGGTGGAGAATGCGATCGAGTTGGTCCGGTCGCTGCCCAAGGGGGCGCGGCTGCGCATCGTCACCCACTCCCGCGGGGGCCTGGTGGGTGATCTGCTTTGCCTCAAGGAATTGTCGAATGACGAGATCAATACCTGGGATCGGAGGCCGGCCCCGGGTACGGATGCGGCTGAGATTGAAGCGGTCGTCCGGCGCGAGCGGGAGTTGCTCCGCGAGTTGAGGGAATTGTTGAAGGCCCGGGAACTGGTCCGGGAACGGTATGTCCGGGTGGCCTCCCCGGCCCGGGGAACCCTGCTGGCCAGCGCCAATCTGGACGTCTTTCTATCCGCCCTGCTGTCGGTGGTGGGGACGGTGACGGGACTCCGGGCCAGCCGGATCTATTCCGGGCTGGCCCGCCTGGTTCTGGAAGTGGCGAAGCGGCGGATGGATCCCCAGGTCATTCCGGGTATTGAGGCAATGCTGCCCGACGCACCCCTGCCGGCGTTGCTGTCCCGGGCGCGGCGTGCGGACTCCCTCCAGTGTTCGGTGATCGCGGGAGACATCGAAGGGGGAACGCTCTGGCAGCGGCTGGGAGTGCTGGTGGCGGATTGGACATTGTTTGATGACCTCGACAACGACCTGGTGGTTGATACCGACTCGATGTACGAGGGGTTGGCCCGGGATGGCGGAGCGAAGGCGTTGTTCGACCAGGGGCCGCGGGTGAATCACTTCCGGTACTTTGAGAATCCCCGCACGCGAAAGGCACTAGCAGGATGGCTGGTTCCGGCTGTTCCCGACGATAGTGACTTCGAGCCGCTGGCGGACCGCCGGTCGGTGGAAGCGCGCGAGTCGGAACGTCGGTCGTCACGCGCGGCAGCGCCGGGAGTGCCCGACGGTTCCAAGCCGGTGGTCTTCTTCCTGCCGGGAATCATGGGCAGTCACCTCCGCGCCAGGACACCGGGAGTCAAGGGCCCTACCGATGCCCGCGTCTGGTTTAGCCTTCCCAACATCATGGTGGGCTGGTTCAAGCGCCTGGAATGGACGCCGGGATCGGATGGTCGTCCGCTGGAACCCGATGGACTCTTCGAGATGTTTTATGGGGACCTCTGCGACTTCCTCGAAGCCACGCACCATGTGGTCCGTTTCGCCTACGACTGGCGGAAACCCATCCAGGATGAGGCCCGTCGGCTGGAAACGGAGGTCACGAAGGTGCTGGACCTGGTCGGAGACCGTCAGCCCGTTCGGCTCCTGGCGCACAGCATGGGCGGCCTGGTGTGCCGGACGATGATTCAGGCCCAACCGGATCTTTGGAAGCGAATCACGACCCATCCCGGAGGGCGTTTTATCATGCTGGGCACTCCGAACAACGGGTCCCACCTGCTGGTGCAGCATCTGGTGGGTAAGGCGAGTACGACGCGCAACCTGGCCCGGATTGACTTGAAGAACAATCTGAAGGACATCCTGGAGGTGGCCGCCACCCTGCCGGGGGCGTTGCAGTTGCTGCCCCGTCCGGGCTTTGTCGACACGGCGGGCGAGCAGGAGGATACTTACTTTACGACGTCGCCCTGGGAGAAGTTCCAGAAAAATGCCCGGGACCGGTGGTTTGGAGACGGGACATCGGTGGTTCCCAACGGGGTGGCCCTCGACCTCGCGGGAGCCTTCTGGTCCGACGCGCTGCCGACCAATGATGTGGCCGGTCCAGTGGACCGTGTGGCGTATGTGTTTGGTGTCGACTCCACGACGGCCTGCGGGGTGCGGGTCGACGGCGGCAAGGGCGGGTTGCAGATGCTCGTCACCGCGGAAGGGGATGGTTCGGTTACCTGGAAATCCGGCCGGCTTTCGAATCTGCCGGACCATCGCCACTGGTGGATTCCGGCGGCGCACGGGGATTTGGCCCGCACGAAGGATGCCTTTCCGGGAATCCTGCAGTTGCTGCAGACCGGTGATTTCGCGGGCGTCACGCAGGGCAAAGGGGTGCGCCGGGGACTTCCGGTCGCCACCCGGGCATTGGCATCCCGCGCCGTTCCCTTTGAGCCGGGACCCCCGGTGATGCCGACCGAGGAGGAATTGGCGGCGGGAATCCTGGGCCGGCCCAAGCCGGAGATTCGCCGGGTTCCGACCGCGCGCCGCCGTCTCAAGGTTTCGGTGACCGCAGGGGACCCGCAGGGGACCTGACCTTCATGCAGAAGCCGGTCATTTGCGGTCACTACCAAAGCGATCCCATTGCCGGAGCCGAGGACGTTCTCGACCGGCAGATCGTGAAGGGCGGCCTGCGACAACGGGAACGCCTGGGTTTCTATGCCAATGAGGTTGGATCGTCGGCCGTAGTCCTCCTGCCCAAGGACGAGAACGTTGGGCTGGTATCCCGGCTTCAGGGGGCCTTGGTGGTGGGGTTGGGAGAATACGGGACGCTGACCAGCGCAATGCTGGTCGAGACGGTGCGCTGTGGGGTGCTCCGTCTGCTGGTGGTGATGCATGAACGGGGATTCCGGGGAAATGCCGAAAAGGGGACCGACGGCGTGGCGCTGGCGCCGCTGCTCCTGGGGTACAATTCGACCACGCACATCAGCATTGAGGATTCCCTGGCCTCGCTGATTCGGGGCGTGATTGCGGCCAACCGGCAATTCGCGGAAGCCATGCCGACGTCCCGGCTGCAGGTGACCGAGTTGGAGTTTGTTGAGCTGTACCGGGACACCGCGATCAGCGCCGCGCACGCGCTCCGGGACCTACCCTCGCGGATGCGGGCCGAGCTCACCAGAGCCCAGGTGGTGCTGGAACCGGACGACTGTCTCGGGGAAGGCGAGGGGGCGTCGCCACGCCTTCTCGATACCGGCTCGAGTTCGGGATACTGGCCGCGGATGTTGGTCACCGATGCCGGCACGCCGTGCGACACCTCCGATGCGGAGGATGCCGGGACGGAGGACGGCGGGAACCAACCCGGAACGAACCGCCAACCCGCGCCCACGCGGATTGCCCAACGCCTTCGTTACCTGTTCCTGTCCCAACGGGCCCGGGCCGAAGCGGTGGTCCAACAGCGTCAGCCGCAGCTGATCGAGACCCTGGTGGCCAGCGCCATTCACACGTCCCAGTTCGATCTGGAACTGTCCCGTCTGTTCTTCCAACTCATGGTGCCGACGGATTTCAAGGAAGCGGCGCGACTGGCTGAGCGCCTGTTGCTGGTCGTGGATGGCGCGACCGCCAACTTCCCGTGGGAAATGTTGGTGGCGGAAAAGGAACCGCTGGTGACACGGACCGAGCTTGTCCGGCAACTGGCGTCCACGCGGTTCCGTTCCCGCATCAAGCAGGCCACCAATCAGAGTGCCTTCGTCCTGGGGAATCCCTCCACCGAAGGCTTCGGAAAGGTATTCGCAGTAAAGAATCCGGCCCTGGAAAAGCAGCTGCCGTCCCTTGGAGGCGCGGCCAAGGAAGCCGACGCGGTTGCAGGAATCCTCCGCCGTCAGGACTTCGACGTTCTGGCCCTGAGCCCGTGGGCCAGTGCCCGGGAGGTTTTGGGAGGATTGTTCCAAAGACCGCACCGAATCCTCCACCTGGCAGCGCACGGCATCTTCTCGGAAGCGGGGCGGGATGGCCAGTCGCGGACCGGGGTGGTGTTGTCGGACGGGATTGTTCTTTCGGCGGCCGAAGTCGGGCAGTTGGAAGTGGTGCCCGAACTGGTCTTCCTCAACTGCTGTCACCTCGGAGTGGCCAACGCCAGTCCCAGGGAAGGCGGTAAGATTGCCTACAGCCTGGCCCGGGAACTGATCGAGAGCGGCGTCCGATGCGTGATTGCGGCCGGATGGGAAGTGGATGACCAGGCCGCCGAACTGTTCGCCCGCACCTTCTATCGGGTCCTGCTGGCCGAGGGGAAGACGTTTGGTGAAGCGGTGCTCGCGGCACGGAAGCAAGTCTGGGATGAAATGCCGGACTGCAATACCTGGGGCGCCTACCAGGCCTATGGCGATCCGGCGTACCGACTCGGGAAACCGCAGGACACCGGTGGATCCGGCCGGGAACGGCGCTGGGTTTCCGCCCAGGAGCTCGAGGCGGAAATCAGCCGGTTGATTGTACGGGCGAAGCGCCGCGGGAAGGAGCCTGCCACCGTCACTTCGGCCGACCTGCTGCAGTTGATTTCGTCTGCGCCCGCTGGATTTGTTGCCTTGCCTGGAATCCAGGAGAAAATGGCCCGACTCTATGCCGCGGTGGGTGATTTTGCGGCGGCAGCTGCGGCGTACCAGAAGGCCATCGGTGCCGTGGACCGCCAAGGAAGTTTGACCGTCAGTGCGATTGAGCAGCTGGCCAATCTAGAGGCGCGTCATGGAGAGAGGATTGGAGACCCATCCCTGATCCAGCAGGCGGCGGCGCGTCTCAAGGGTCTCCTAGTCCTGTCCGCGGCGCGGGGGAAGGATTCGTCGCCCCTGCAGTCGAATTCCGAGCGGTTGGCCATTTACGGCAGTGTGCTGAAACGGCTGGCGACATGTCTGGTCCAGAGGGGAGCGCCACGGGACGATATCCGGCGGACGCTGGGAGAATCCCTCGAGGCGTATCGGGCTGCGGTGGGTGACCCTGAGTCCGACGCCTTCAATCCGTATCCCGTGACCAGTTACCTCCAGCTGGCGCTGCTTCTGGATACGGTGCCTCCCGGTGCAGACGCCCTGTTGGCAAAGGCGGCGGAGCGCGCCGTGGCCGACTTTGCGCTGAATCCGGACTTCTTCAATGCGGTCATTCCGATGGATGTCCGGCTGACCCAGGCCGCCATCGCCGGACGCTTGCCGGATGAGGCGTTGGATTTGGTGAAGGGATACCTCGATGCCAGCGAGGGCGTGCCCGCCGACGATCGGCAGTGGAATTCGGTGACAAACCAGATCGAATACCTCTCCCGGATGGGCAAGGCCGTCGGTGCCGGGCGCACAGTCATCGACGCCCTGGATCAAATCGCAGCTGGATTGAAATCGGCGTCCGGTGGATCCCCGGCCGCCACGGACACAAAAAAGCCGGCAGCGGGCCGGCGGCGCGGTGCGCCGTCACGCGCGACCCCGAAATCCCGGCAAACGGCGTCAAAGAAGGCCCGTCGCTAGGCGGCGATTCCGGTTCGAACCCACTCCTGCGGCAATGAATCCCACCCCATGAAAACCTGCTTTGTGGTCCAGGGTTTTGGAAAGAAGACCGATTACACCGACGGTCGGGTCCTCGACCTGAACGCTTCCTATGAAGTCATCAAGGAAGCGGTCGAAAGTGCCGGCCTCAACTGCATTCGGGCCGACGAGATTCGTCATTCCGGAACCATCGACCTTCCGATGTACCAAATGCTGCTGGAGGCCGATCTGGTGATCGCGGATTTGTCCACCTACAACGTGAATGCCGCCTTTGAGCTGGGGGTGCGTTACGGATTGAAGCCGCAGGCGACCATCATCATTGCGGAGGAGAAGTTCACCCATCCGTTTGATGTCAGCCACATCACGATCTTCAAATACAAGCACCTGGGGGAGGATATCGGGCGCCAGGAGGCCAAGCGGATCCGGAAGGAACTGGGTGACCTCATTCAAACGTTGAAGGCGCAGGCGACACCGAACACGGACAGTCCAGTCTATACCTTCCTGCCGGATCTGATGCCACCTGGACGCCAATCTCCGGCGGGAGCCTTGGCTCCTTTGGCGAATGCGAATTCTTCCAACTATGTTCCCAATGCCAAGGCGTGTCTCGACGAGGCCCTGGCGATGATCAATCCGCCGCCGGGCGGTTCCAGCGACTTTGCGGGGGCAGCCGACAAACTGGAAGATCGTGCTCGAACAGCGGCCCAATGATCCGTTCGTCCTCCAGCAGTTGGCGCTGGCGACCTACAAATCGAAGAAGCCCTCGCCCCGGGAGGCGCTTCTCCGGGCGAAGGAGATTCTTCAGAAGCTCCAGCCGGAAACGACGAATGATCCCGAGACGCTGGGACTCTGGGGTGCCGTCCATAAACGACTCTGGGAACTGGACGAGAAATGGCCGGATTTGGATGGCGCGGTGGCGAGCTACGAACGCGGATTTTTCCTTAAGCAGGATCACTACAACGGAATCAATCTCGCATTCCTGCTGGACCTTCGGTCGGTGCACCATCTCCGGGCGAACCGGACGGACGAAGCGATTGCCGATGCCGTGAACGCCCGACGAATTCGCAAGGAGGTCCTCCGATACACCCAGGCGTCGCTGGCCAATGCCCCGGCTGACCCGGCCAAGCGATTTTGGATCGTGGCGTCACTTTGGGAAGCGGCCCGGGGGCTGGGCGACACAGCGGCGGCGGAAGAATGGGGTCGGCAGCTCGACGCGATGCCGGTTCCCGGTTGGATGCAGGAGACGCGGCGGGAGCAATGGACCAAATTGGAGGCCATCCAGCAGGAATACGCCCGCCGCATGAATCCGCAGTGACCGTTGGCCCGGTCAGGACGTCGTGACCATCAGCATCTTGATCGCCACGGCGCCGAGGACCACGGCGATGGCGTATCGGATGAATGCCAATGGAGCCCGGGTGCTGATCATGGAGCCGATCAACACCCCGGGGATCGAGCCCAGCAGGAGATTGACCAGGAGCCGGTAATCCACATTTCCCAGCGAGAGATGCCCCAACCCGGCGATCATGGCGAGGGGGATGGCATGGGTGAGATCGGTTCCCACCAGTTTGCTGGCATTGAGGCGCAGCGGATACAGGTAGACCAGCATGACTGTCCCCAGGGCGCCGGCGCCGATGGACGTCAGCGTGACCAGGACCCCCAGGATGATTCCGGCCACGACGGTCAGAAAAGGCTGCCACTGTTTGAACTTCTGGGTGCTGGACAAACGCATATGGCGGCCCAGGCCATGGAGCCAGTCTTTCAGGATGATCCCCAGAGCGGTGATGATCAGTGCAATGCCCACCGCGGTGATGATGAACCCGGCTTTGACACGATTGGTGTCGGTCAAGTGCATCCACGTGAGGGTGGCGGCCGCGGCAGGCAGGCTGCCGTAGGCGAGGCGACGGACCACCTGCCAATCCACCGTTCCGTGTTGATGGTGCACGGCGGTCCCGAAGATCTTGGTGATCGAGGCGTAGAGAAGGTCGGTCCCGACCGCCGTCTGGGGGGAAACGCCGAACAGGAGCACGAGAATTGGAGTCATTAACGCGCCACCGCCGACGCCCGTGATTCCAACTACGATGCCCACAAGTAGCCCAGCGAGGGCATTTGATAGGTTCATCCCAAGTAATTCCTGCGCTGGGAAACCCTGACGAAACCAATCGACTATTCAAGGGTTCATGTCGGAAAACTTCATCAGAGCGATCGTGATTATGGAGTCAGTTGTTTCCTGAGGCGCCAGAAGGCCGGACGAAGGTCACCCAGCCCCGAGCCCTCACCCCGGCTTCCGGAGCAAAACGGGGAAGGGAAAAGTTCCTTCAACCTTCAACTTTCAACCTTCAACTCATCCCGGGCCCTTCCTTCTGCAGTCGGAACGAAGAGGGAGACCTCACGGCACCACTTCCGTTCCCACGCCGGCGTCGGTGAAGAACTCGAGCAGAACGGAGTGGGGCAGGCGGCCATCCACAAATTGAACCTTTTCAACGCCAGCGCGGAGGGCGGTGACGGCGCTGTCGACCTTGGGGATCATTCCATGGTCAATCACCCCCGATTTTTTGAGCACATCCACTTCGGCCTGTCGCAGATGCCGGATCAAGGTGCTGGGATCCTTGGGATTTTGGAGCAGGCCCGGAACGTCGCTCATGAACACCAACCGCCGGGCCTTCAGGGCGATGGCTGCCATCGCTGCAGCGACGTCGGCATTGCAGTTGTAGATGTGTCCGTCCTCGCCGCGGGCCGTAGGACTGATCACCGGGGTGAATCCGTGGCGCAGGCATTCCAGCAGAGGTTCGGTGTTCACTCGCACGACCTCACCGACGAAACCCAGGTCCAGCGGGACTCCGTCGGGCCCCTTGGGTGTCGCCTTACGGCAGGTGAAGATATCTGTGCCGGCGAATCCCTGGGCGACGCCGCCCAGATGATTGATGGTATTGACGATCTCCGGATTGATTTCCCGGGAGAGGACCTGGTCGACCACCTCGACGGTGGCGGCGTCGGTGACCCGCTGGCCCTGCAGGAAGGTCGACTTCAGGCCCGACTTCTCCATGGCCCGGGTGATGGCCTTGCCGCCACCGTGGACGACCACCGGGTTGATCTCCACCGCTTCCAGAAAGACGATGTCGCGGGCGACCCCCTGACGGATCGCTGGATCCGGAGAATCCATGAACGATCCGCCGTATTTCACGACGAAGATCTCTCCGCTAAATTTTTGGATGTAGGGAAGTGCCTCAAGAAGGGTGGCTGCCTTGGCGATCAGATCCTGCATGGTTTGGACGTCCCGTTGTGAGGTCGACCCGCCCTTGATGTCCAGCGCGGACCCGGACCAACGCGGGGCCACGGGTCTGGCGGCGGGCATCAACCACCCAAGGACGTCGGGTCGGAGACGTCGCCCTTGTTGAAGTCCACGTAGGCCTCGGTGAGGTCCGCAGCGTAAATGACGGCGCTGGCCTTTCCCAGATTGAGGCGGATATGGAGGTCAAATTCCTTGGGAGCGACCGCGGCGCACAGGGACTTGAAGGTGGTTCGGGTGGGTTGTCCCCGCTTCAGGCTCCAGAGGATTTTCCGGGCGCTGGGTGCGCTGTAGCCGATATCGACACGATCCTCGACCACGGTGGCAGGGCTGTAACCCAGGGCGTCGATGATGCGGCCCCAGTTGGGATCGCCGCCGTGCCAGCTGGTCTTCACCAGGGCGCTGTTGGCCACCGCCCGCGCGGCGGCATCCGCCTCGGCCGCGGAACGGGCGCCATCCACCCGGACGGTCACGACGCGATGCACGCCTTCGCCGTCCCGCACGATCATCTTGGCGAGTTCGAGGCACACATGACGAAGCGCCGATGCGAACACGGCGAACTCGCGGGATTTTGGGTTGGAGGTGGCCTTGCTGTCATTGCCGGCGCGTCCATTGGCGAGCACGACGACGGTATCGTTGGTGCTCATATCGCCATCCACCGTGATGCGGTTGAAGCTGAGGGCGACCGCCTCGCGCAGCGCGGACTGGAGGGCCTTGGAAGTGATGGCAGCGTCGGTGGTGATGAAGGCCAGCATGGTGGCGTGGAGTCCGGCCGGGAGTGCGGCGGGGCGGGCTCCGTTGTGGCTCATGCCGGGCTGGATCATGCCCGCGCCCTTGCACATGCCGCCGATGCGGACGGTTTTGCCACCCAGCCTGATCTCCACCGCGATCTGCTTCGGCCGACTGTCGCTGGTCATGATCGCCTCGGTGGCTTGCTCCGAATGTTCGACAGAACTTCCCATGATGCGGGCAGCGGCGCGGATTCCTTGGCGGACCTGGGCCATGGGCAAGTTCACGCCGATACGGCCGGTGGAGGCGACCAGGGCGTATCCGTCGGGAATGCCCAGCGCGGTCTCCGTCAGCCGGGTCATGGCCAGGGCGTCGCTCATTCCCTGACGTCCGGTGCACGCATTGGCGTTGCCCGAGTTGACCACGAACGCCTGGGCGACGCCCTTGGCGACGCGCGGGACGCAGACTTTCACGGGAGCCGCGCAGACCTGGTTGGTGGTGAACATTCCCGCCACGGAGCAGGGGGTGTCGGACAGAATGAGGGCCAGGTCCCGCTTGGCGCCCTTGTTGGAACCCTTGCCGGTGCCCAGGCGTTTGATGTCACAGAACACGCCGGCGGTTTGGAATCCCTGGGGCGCGACGATGGCGCCCGGGACGACCTTGAACTTCGGTTGCACGGGCGTGTTGAACGGGAGAAGGCGTCGAAGTGCAATCAAAACCCGCGGGGGTGCGTCCCGGCTGAAACCGCCGGGCCTCCCTGCGGAACGCTTCGGGCTCGCCTCGTGCGGAGCTCAGGGGCAGATTCCGGGAATGCGTTCTATGACTGGCTTTGGCCGCGGTGTCCACCTGGCGGAGGGAGGGCGCGTCGTGGTGGAGATCCGGTCGGTTAACCGCAAGCAGGCGGAAGTCAGCCTGAAACTGCCTGCGGAACTGGAACCCCTCGAACTGCGGCTGCGCGAGGAGACCCTCAAGGCGGTGGCTCGCGGCCGGGTGGAGGTGCGTGTTCAGCTGGAGTTACCGGCCACCGACGCGGCGCAGCGCGTCAATGCCGAACTGGCGGCGGCCTACGCTCGGGAACTCCATGACCTATCCCGCACTCTGGGACTCGCGGGCGGCGTGACCCTGGAAGCCCTGGTCCGATGTCCCGGTGTTCTCCAGGCGGAACCGGTGGAGCAGGATCCGGAGGCGCTTTGGACCCGGGTGGCGCCAGCCTTTGAAGAAGCCTTGAAGGCGTTCAATGCCATGCGCGGCCGGGAAGGCGCGGCCCTGTCCACGGATCTGGAATCCCGGATTCAATTGCTCCGGGAAGCGGCCGACCGTATCCGGCAGCAGGCGCCCGAGGTGGGGCGGCGTTACCGGGAACAGCTGATACAACGCCTGCGCCTGGCTGGTATTGAAACGGTGTCGCCCGACGACGAGCGGGTTCTCAAGGAGATCGTGCTGTTCGCAGATCGGTCCGATATCACCGAGGAATTGACGCGACTGGCGAGCCACTTCGCGCAGTTTGACGACTGCCGGTCCGCCCGGGAACCGGTGGGCCGGAAGCTCGATTTTCTGGCCCAGGAGATCAACCGGGAGGTGAACACCATCGGATCAAAGGCCAATGACGCGTTGATTTCCGCCGATGTGGTGGTCTTGAAGACCGAGCTCGAACGGTTTAGGGAACAGGCACAAAACGTTGAATGACCATGGGACTTCCCTTGATTCTTCTGATCTCCGCTCCGTCGGGTGCGGGCAAGTCGACGGTGGGTGAGGCTCTGCTCAAGCACGCACCCCGGTTGCGTCGCATGATCACCTGTACCACGCGTGCACCGCGTCCGGGGGAGATCCCCGGAGTGGACTACCATTTCCTCAGTCCCGCGGATTTCGCCGCCCGTGTGGCCCGCCGGGAATTCCTGGAACATGCCACGGTCTACGACCATTCCTACGGCACGCTGAAATCCGGAGTGCTGGAGCAGTTGGCCCTTGGGAACGATGTCCTGCTGATCATTGATGTCCAGGGGGCCGCCTCGGTCCGTGCCGTGGCCAATGCCGATTCCATCCTGTCCCGGGCGCTCGTCACGGTGTTTCTCACTCCGCCGGGACTTGGGGAGCTGGACAAGCGGCTTCGGGGAAGGGGCGCGGATTCTGAGGACGTTCTGAAGCGTCGCCTGGCGGCCGCGAAATCGGAAGCGGCCCGATGGCGGGAATTCGACTACCTGGTGGTCAGCGGTACCCGGGAAGACGACTTGAGGCGAATCCGGTCCATTTACGAGGCCGAGTCGCTCCGGCGGGATCGACAGCAATTCCAGTTCACCGACTGACCCCGCACCCAACCGGTTTACTGACATGGCCGCCTCTCCTCTCATCGTCCTCGGCGTCACCGGGTCCATTGCGGCCCACAAGGCCATCGATGTGGCCAGCCAGCTGACCAAGGCGGGACGCGAGGTCCGGGTGGTGCTCACGGCGGATGCCCAGCGATTTGTCCAGCCCCTCCCGTTCAAGACGCTGTCGCGGAATCCAGTGGTCACCGACCTTTACGATGAGGAAGAGGGCTGGCGGCCGACCCATATCCGTCTGGCCGATGAAGCGGCGCTCCTGCTGGTGGCACCGGCCACCGCCAACTGCATCGCCAAGCTGGCCCTCGGCCTCGCCGATGATGCCCTCAGTGCGCTCGCCCTGGCGTTGAACCCCTCCGCCCGGGTCCTGGTGGCGCCCGCCATGAATGGAAAGATGTGGCTGCATCCCGCGACCCGGCAGCACGTGGCGACTCTGAACTCCCGTGGGGTGGAGTTCATCGGACCCGAAGAAGGGCTCCTGTCCTGCGGATACGAGGGGATCGGAAGACTCTGGCCCGTCGATGGCATTGTGAAGCGGGCGCTTGAACTGGTTCCCAGTTCGTAACTGGCGGCACGGAACCTGCAATTCAAACTCATGACGCTGACGATGTCCTGGAAGGAAGTCGGGACCCGTCTTGCCCGGCTAAGGGCGTTGGCCGCCTCCCCTCCGCCTCCACCCGAGGTGTTCCTTCAGCGCATTCGATTTGTGGAACGGGGAGTCGGACTCCCGGTCAAGTTCACCTTGCTCCTCATCCTGGTCTTCTACCTGTTTTTCTCAAGT
>JBGAPN010000568.1:0-2775 GCA_044221235.1 Limisphaerales bacterium | reverse complement strand
ATAACTGCCCAGGGGACGTTTACCGCGAGCAATGACTACACGATTCCTGGAACCAATTTGAAACCCTACGTGAGTCGATGGCCGTGGGAGCTTTTGCCGAAGGAGTTCGGGCGGGTCGAGATCCTGGACGCGGCGGATCATTCGAGACTCTCGCCGGGCGGAAACCAAGGTGTTCCCTTCGTTGCGGATGGCCTTTTCTCCATCGAGAACTTGGTCATTCCAAATGTACCGGTCCACAGATCCGCGTATATTGTCGTCCAGGTCTGGGATACCACCTCGGGTTTAACCTTTGAGGACGCGGCGGCGTATGCCAAGAGGCGCGTGATCGTTAGCATTGGAAACCTCGGCGGTGGGACCACGCCCCCGGCGACGTTCGCGAACGATTCGAATTTCTATGGCATTGTGTTGATGGTGCCGGAACCCTCCTCGGTTGCCATGGGAACATTCGGAATCGTTTGCCTGTTGGCATTAGCGCGACGGGTCACGTGATCGGATCGGTGGGCCAGATCTATCGATGGCCCTGAAACCACGCGAGGTCGTGGTCGGCGACGCCGCGGGGTGTCCCTCAGGACGGCGCAAGTATGCCGGTTCCGAATGTTTGCCTGACACCCAGTGTCCGGAGCCTAGATTGCTCCATGCTACGGTTACCTGGGTGTGGATGGATGGCGTGGATGGCGCTGGCGTGGTTCAGTGGGCAAGCCGCCACGACCCTTCCCGTGCCCCAGGGACCCGGAGTCAATCCGGCGGATTTTCGCGTCACGGCCTTCGCCAGCGGGTTGGATTTCCCGGTGGGCATGGCCGAATTGACGGATGGTTCCCTGTTGGTCGGCGTCAGTGATGGAGCCAGTTTCTGGAATTCCACGGGTAAACTGATCCGCCTCGTGGACGGCCGGAACCGTGGTTTACCCGCTTCCTGGCGGGGTGACTTCTGTTCGGATCGGCGGCCGCTGGGTTTTCGTTACCGGACAAGGGCGGGGCAAACCAATCCACGTGCTCCGGCTCGGAGACCAGCCGGGGGATGCACTGACGGCTGTGGGCCAGTTGGAGCTGAATTATCCGTCCGGGTCGTGGCTTCATCCCCACTCGGCCCTAGCGGTTCGTGGAGTGCCGGGCATTGTCGCGCAGTGGGAACTCTACTTTCAGCTGGGATCGGAGTTTAACATCCAGCCTACTGCGCGCACGGTCGGCCTGTCGTCAACGGCGTTTCCGGGTGCCGTCGGAACCCTACTCGGAGACTCCGTGTATCGGGTCACGTTCACTGAAGTGGGCAGAGAGCTCTTTGCAAATGCTCCCGTCCGGGTGGCCACGGGGCTTCGGAACGCCGCCGGCCTGGTCTTTGATCCCGTCACAGGTGACCTCGTTTTTCAGGACAACGGTATCGATGGTCTCGTCGATCCCAACGAGCCCGTCAGTGCGGACGAGCTCAACCGGGTACCGGTCGACCGCCTGGGTCAGGAGCCGGTGCCGGATTTCGGGTTCCCTACCTCCTATGTCGCCTATCGGACCGGCCAAGTCGTCGGCGGGGCCGGGGTTCCGCCCGAGGTTGCATTCCAACCCTGGAATGGTTCCGAAAGCGAAGGGGCGGCGGACATTGCCTTCGCGCCTCCGGAATTCCCTGAAGGACTGAACTCGGGGCTGTTTGTCGGATTTCACGGCCGGTTCAGCGCGGGTGGCCTGGCCAATGAGGAGAATCCACTGGTATACGTCAACCTCCGGACCCGGGACTATTTTCACTTTGTAGGAAATCAGGAACGACAGATTGGTCATCTGGATGGCTTGCTGGCGACGCGTGATTCGTTGTTCGTTTCCGACCTTTCCTCCACCGGATCCCTCGACGCCCGGGGCCGGGGTGTCATCTACCAATTCAAGGTGCTGACGACGCCTCGATTGGAAGTGTCCACTTCGGGTGCCGGACTCGAACTCCGGTGGACGAGTGGGACCTTGGAGGCCGCAACCCGTGTGTCTGGAGGTTGGGAGGCCTTGCCGTCTGCCGTTAGTCCCTATCCGGTGCCGGTGGAAGGTGATTCCCGGTATTTCCGGATCCGGCACTGACGGGAGGCCGGCTGGAATCGATCCGAAACATCCAGTGCCGTCAGGTCCGGGGTCCCTTGGCGTTGGCCTCCACCCACCGGATGGCGTGCACCGTGAGGTCGGCGAAATCCTCCAGTTCCAGTTTGGTCCGGATGTTGCAGCGGTGGGCATCGATCGTCCGGACGCTCAACCCATATTGGGTGGCAATCTCCCGGGGTTTCTTTCCCATCCCGATCAGTTGGTAGACTTGGAATTCGCGGTTGGAAAGGGGCTTGAGCGGGGAGGTCGAATGGCGTGGGCCTGGAGTTCTCAGATCCCGCAGGATGCCTTTCTTGACGGGTTCACTCAGGTAGACCTCTCCGTTGAACACCTCACGGACCGCATGCAGCAGATGATCGGCGCCGGCACCTTTCATCACGTAGCCCTGGGCGCCGACGTTCAGGACACTTTCGGCGTACAGCTTTTCGTCATGCATGGAATGCACGAGAATCAGGAGGTTGGGATGGACGGCGCGGACGTCCTCGATGAATTCGGTTCCTGAACGTCCGGGCATGGTTAGATCCGTCAGGATCAGGTCGGGGACCTGTTTGGAGAGTTGAGTCAATGCCTCGGCCGGACAGCTGGCCTCCGCGCATACGTGCAAGTCGGGCTGTTGTTGCAGGACGAGCCGGATTCCGGCCCGCATCAGGGGATGATCATCCACCAGGAGAATCTCTTTCTTCCCGACTTTCGGGGCTCGGTGAA
>JBGAPN010000051.1:0-18703 GCA_044221235.1 Limisphaerales bacterium | reverse complement strand
AGGCCGGCGACAGCGCCCACAGCCGCCTGATCCATCTGGTGGCCGGGACCGATCCCGACGCGGTCATGCCCCAAAAAGGGACCAAACTTAACAAGGACCAGGTGGCGCTCCTGCGGGCCTGGATCGACCAGGGTGCACCCTGGCCAGCCGACATCACGTTTGCCAAACCGCCGGCCCGAAATCTTCAGCCGCACCAGCCCAGTCTGCCGACGGGATCCGGCCCGGAAAATCCGGTCGACCGGCTGCTTGGAGCGTATTTCCAACGCCACGGTTTGACACCTCCGGTCCCGGTGGATGACCGCCAGTTCGCCCGCCGGGTTTACCTCGACGTCATCGGACTGCTGCCCACGCCGGAGGAACTCGACTCCTTTTTGAAGGATCCGGCTTCCGACAAGCGAACCCGCCTGGTCCAGACGCTCCTCGCCGACCAATCCCGGTATGCCCAACACTGGCTGACGTTTTGGAATGACCTGCTTCGGAACGATTATCGGGGCACGGGATACATTGACGGCGGTCGGAAGCAGATCAGTCCGTGGCTCTATGCGGCGTTGCGTGACAATCTGCCCTACGACCAGTTCGTGCGGCAGCTGGTCAATCCCACGGAGGCCAGCGAGGGATTCACCAAGGGCATTGTGTGGCGCGGAACCGTCAACGCGTCCATGACCCCGCCCATGCAGGCCGCCCAGAACATCGGCCAGGTCTTCATGGGCGTGAACCTGAAGTGTGCCTCCTGCCACGATTCCTTCATTGATGACTGGCAGCTGAGCGACGCCTACGGATTGGCCGGCATCTATTCGGACGAGAAACTGGAGATGGTCCTGTGCGACAAGCCCACCGGGAAGTATGCGCCCTTGAAGTTTCTTTTCCCGGAACTGGGCTCGGTGGATTCCGGTGCATCGCGGGCCCAGCGGCTGGATCAATTGGCCAAACTGATCACGCAGCCCGGGAATGGACGCCTCTCCCGCACGTTGGTGAACCGCCTTTGGGCCCGTTTTCTGGGAAGGGGTCTGGTTGAACCCCTCGACGTCATGCAGAACCCGGCCTGGGATCCGGATCTTCTGGACTGGCTGGCCGAGGACTTCGTTGCCCACGGCTGGAACCTGAAACGTCCGATGGAACTCATCCTGACCTCCCGGGCCTACCAATTGCCGGCCGTCAGCCTGCCTGAAAAGCCGGAGGAGAATTTTGTGTTCCACGGCCCCGGCATCCGGCGCCTGACCGCCGAGCAATTCCGCGATGCGCTGGGCTCGTTGACGGGCGTCTGGCAGGACAAGCCGGAAGGTGGACTTGACGGCCTGCTGATGGAGAAGGGCAAGCCGGGCGCCCTTGCCACTGGGGCGTTTTGGATCTGGAGCGATCCGCACGGCGCCACCGGCGTGGCTCCGGGAAAGAACTGGTTCAGGAAAGTCTTCGTCCTGTCGACCGTGCCCAACGAGGCCACCGTGCTGGTCCATGCCGACAACTCGGCCCGGGTGTGGGTCAACGGGGAGCGCGCGAGGGGCTCCGATTCCGCCGATTGGAACCAGCCCAGCGTGCTCGACGTCCGGAAACTGCTCCGGACTGGCACCAACATCATCGCGGTCGAAGCCATCAACGGGGGCGATGGACCGAACCCCGCGGGTCTCCTGGTTTACGGGCGTTTGAGGCAGCCTTCTGGACAGACGGAGGCTGTGCTGGATTTCGGAACTGATGGAGACTGGCAGTCCGCCACTCAGCCTGTTTCCGATTGGCCGAAAGCGATCTCCGACACCGGATGGAAGAACGCCCATGTCCTGGGTGATCCCGCGCTCGCGCCGTGGAATGTTGCCGCCAACCTGTCCCAGGCGGTCGCCGGCAAGCCGGTCTACGGCCAGGTCCGGGCTTCCCTCTCCGCGGCAGACCCGCTGGCCCTGGCCTTGGGCCGCCCCAACCGGGAACAGGTCACCACCGTGCGCCAGTCGATGCCCACCACCATCCAGGCGTTGGAACTCACCAATGGCGACACCTTGTCCCGACTGCTCCGCCAGGGCGCGGAACGCCTGATGGAACGCCAATCGGACGGCAAGGCCCTTGCAGATCAGGTCTTCAAGCAGGCCCTCTCCCGGCCGCCCACGTCGCGCGAATTGGAGCTGGCGGTCGGCCTGGTCGGAGCCCAGCCGCGGCGCGAGGGCGTGGAAGACTTGTTGTGGAGTATCGCAATGCTGCCAGAATTCCAATTGACCTACTGAACGCATCCCGGAACGGAACCGCATCCCATCATGAAACTTCGAGACTACACCCGCCGCGAGTTCGTCCAGTCCCTGAGCGCCGCCACCCTGGGAGCGCTGGCCGCCGGAGCTCCCCGCCGTGCCCACGCCGAGACGGCGTTGAACGTCCCCAAGGCCACCGCCGACACGGTCATCGTCCTCTGGATGGGTGGCGGCATGGCGGCCACCGAGACCTTCGACCCCAAGCGTTACACTCCTTTCGAGAAGGGCATGGACCCCAAGTCGGTCCTCTCTACCTTCCCGTCGATTCCCACGGCGGTGGACGGCATCCGCTTCAGCGAAGGCTTGGACAAGCTGGCCAAGGTGATGGACCGCGGCACGCTGATCCGCAGTTACACTGCCGGCGATCTCGGATTCATCCTCCATTCCCGGCATCAGTTCCATTGGCACACCGGATATGCGCCCCCGCAGACCGTGGCCTGCCCGCACATTGGGTCTGTCATTTCGCGCACGCTGGGCCCCAAGGACCCCGCGGTGCCGGCGTTCATCAACATCGGACAGCGTCTCGACGTGGGCGAAGGCGAGGAACTCAAGGCCTTCACCACCGGCGGATTCCTCGGGAGTGAATACGGGCCCTTCAACGTCCCCTTCCCTGACGCTGCCAAGGACGTGGTCACTCCGCCCGGCGGCATGAGCCCGTCGCGGTTTGAGAACCGGGATGCCTTTTACCGAAAACTCGTTGAGGCGTCCCCCGTGGGGCAACTGGGCAGCGGATACCAGAAGGAATCGCTGCTCCGGTCCCTCGACAATGCCCACCGTCTGCTGGGTTCCCCTGCCGCCAAGGCCTTTGATCTGACCCTGGAATCGCCCGAGACGGTCGCGAAGTACGTCCCGGGCGGCTGGGATTTTTCGCGCCGCCTCGGGGGCGATTTCACCCGGGAGGGCAGCTATGAAAAGGCGAACATCCAGCGGTTCGGACTCGGCTGCCTGCTCGCCCGCCGTCTGGCCGAAGTGGGAGCTCGTTACATCGAGGTCACCACCGAATACATTCCGTTCCTGAACTGGGACACCCACGAGCATGGGCACGAGAAGCTGGTGAATATGAAGCTGGCCATCGATGGCGCGGTGTCCCAGTTGGTCCTCGACCTGGAAGAGCGCGGTCTGCTCGACCGGACTCTCATCGTGCTGGCGAGCGAGTTCAGCCGCGACATGATGCAGGAAGGCAAACCGGACAAACCGATCAAGGACCAGGTCCCCGTGCCCGAGCGGATCGAGGCCCTGACCCACTACGGGATGCACCGCCATTTCACCGACGCCGGCTGCGTTCTTTTGTTTGGTGGCGGCATCAAGAAGGGACAATTGCACGGCATCACCGCCGACGAACGGCCCTGCAAGACCATCAAGGACCGGGTGGTCATCGAGGATCTGCACGCCTCCATCTATCGGTCACTGGGCATCTCCCCCAAACTGGCATACGAGATTGAGTCGCGTCCGTTGTATGTCACCCGCGACGGGTTGGGACGCCCGATCGACGCGCTGTTCGCCTGAACATCGCCGTCAGGCCTCCCTCGCCCTTCTGACTCGGGGAAGAAGGGTCGGGGTGAGGGCTCGGGGCGGTAAGAGGAAAGGGGTAGGAGGTAAGTAGGGCGCGGTCGCTGCGCTCTCGCGGGCCCTCATCTGCCCTCCGGGCATCTTCTCCCTTCCGCCGCTTCGCTCTGGAAGGGAGAAGGAGGCGGGCTGGGCCGTTGGGGTCAGAGCTCACCCACGGTTTCAGCCTCGCCGTCAGGTCTCCCTCGCCCTTCCGACTCGGGGAGGAAGGGAGAGGGTTGGGGTGAGGGTGCGGGGCCACACGTCCGCTTCCGATAAACTCTCGCCTTCCCCCATTGGGCGGTGTTTCGCATGCTCGACCGACATGCGTATTCTGACCGGAATCCAGCCGAGTGGCGCCCTGCACCTGGGGAACTACTTCGGCGCGATGAAGCCCGCCATCGAGCTCCAAACAGAGGGAGAGGCGTTCTACTTCATCGCGGATTACCACTCCATGACGTCCCTGTCGGACCCCGCGCGACGACGTCAGTACACGCTCGATGTCGCCCTCGATTTCATGGCCTGCGGGCTCGATCCCCAACGCTGCATTTTCTGGCGTCAGAGCGACGTGCCCAGGGTCACGGAACTGGCATGGCTGCTGAGCACGGTGACGCCCATGGGACTCCTGGAGCGCGCGCACAGCTACAAGGACAAGAAAGAGAAGCTGGGCGCCGGGGACATCGACAAGGTGAACCACGGCCTGTTTGCCTATCCGGTCCTGATGGCCGCCGACATTCTGCTCTTCGGGTCCAACGTGGTGCCGGTGGGCAAGGACCAGAAGCAGCATCTGGAGATGACCCGCGACATTGCGGCCAAGTTCAACCAACTCTACGGAGACGTCTTCATCATTCCCGAGCCCCTCATCCGGGAGGAGGTCGCCGTGGTTCCGGGGACCGACGGCCAGAAGATGAGCAAGAGCTACGGCAACACCCTGGAGCTGTTTGGAGAAGAAAAGGTGCTCCGAAAAAAGGTCATGGGTATCGTGACCGACAGTCGTCCTCCCGCCGAGCCCAAGCCCGATGCGGAGAAGAACGTCGCGATCCAATTGCTCAAACTGGTCGCCCCTCCCGAGGTGGCTGCGGACTGGGAAAACCGGCTTCGGGCGGGCGGCATTGGATACGGCGATGTCAAAAAGGCCCTGTTCGAGCATTATTGGACCTTTCTCGCACCGGCCCGGGCCCGTCGTGCCGAACTGGCGGCCCATCTCGACCACGTGGAACAGATCCTGAAAGACGGAGCGGCCCGCGCGCAGCTCGTGGCAGACCAGTACCTTTCGCAGGCGCGGAAGGCGTGCGGGTTGTCCTGACGCCATTCGCCCAACGGCGGCGATGCCGGACGCAGCTCGATTCGTGGCTCGCGGTCAAGACCCGGCCCCGCTCCGGATCATTTGGAACGCTTGCGGGACATCTTGACCGTGCCGCCGCGGGTGTAATCCCAGGTGGGGTCGCTTTCATCCGGGAAGAGGTCCCGAACGAAGGTTCCCAGCGTCTCACTCGTCGGCCCCAGCCCCTTGCTGTAGATGTAATGCTCCAGCACCTGGAGAAAGGCGGCGGACGTTCCGATGCGCCGGGTCAGATCCCGTTCCAGCACCTTCTGGAGGATTTCGTTCAACTCCTTGCTGATCCGCGGATCCAGGCGGCTGAAATTCGGAATGGGAAGATTCAGGACCCGGTTGCGTGAATCCTCCGGATTCTGTCCCCGGAAGATGTTCTGGTGGGTGAGCAGTTCGCTCAGGACGATTCCCGATGAAAACAGGTCGGAACGGTGGTCCGTTTGCTGGAAATCCGCCTGCTCCGGGCTCATGTACTCCGGCTTTCCGGCCACCTCATCCCCTTCGTTGCTGGGCAGGAACCCCCGGGCCTTGGCGACTCCGAAGTCCGTCAGCTTCACGTCTCCCTCGAAGGCGATCAGGATGTTCTTGGGATTGATGTCGCGGTGAACAATCCCCAGAGGCGCCCCAAACCGGTCGGTCTTGGCATGGGCGTAGGCCAGTCCCCGTGCGATGCGGCTGACGATGAAGACCGCGAGGTCGACCGGGAGTTCCTGACCCGACGACTGCAACCGTTGCATGAACTGCTCCAGGTTCACGCCCCGGATGAGTTCCATGCAGATGTAGCGCTTCTTGCCGAACTCCCCGAAATGGTAGGTCTGGACGATGTTCGTGTGGATCAGATCCGCCACCAGGCGTGCTTCACCTGCGAAGTTTTCCAGGAATTCGGACCGCTGGGCGAACTTGTCCCGGATGATTTTGATCGCCACCCGCTTTCGAAACTCGCACGCGCCGTGCTGCAACGCCTCAAAGACAATCCCCATCCCGCCCTCATAAATCTGGCGGACGAATTCATACCGGAACTCCCCGACGATCGTCTGAAACGTATCCACGCTGCGCAGACTGCGGTGGCCCCGCAGAAGGGTCAAGGCATCCGCCGCGGGAAGCTCCTCCCGGGTGACTGCCGCCCCTAACCGGACAGCCAGCGCCAATCGACGGCGGACGGCCCACTCATTTGTACCCAAAGGGGTTCCTTCTTGAATTCGGCAGGGATCCGTTCATTAGCTGTCTGCTTGCCAGAACAGACGCCAAAACAGGTTGCGGATACCGCCTCCTCGATGGGGCCGGACACGGCATCCTCGGAGCCCACGCAGATCGAACACTCCCTGGCAGCCCGCGAAGTTCTCGGACACTTCACCATTGAGAGCAAACTCGGGCAGGGAGCCATGGGCGTGGTGTACCTGGCCCAGGACATCCGGCTGCAGCGAAAGGTGGCGATCAAGGTTCTACCGCCGGAACTGGCGGGACACCCGGACCGGCTGCTTCGCTTCGAACGGGAAGCCCTGGCCGCCTCCGCCATTTCCCACCCGGGAATCGCCCACATCTATGAGATCGGCGAGGACAAGGGGGTCCGATATATTGCGATGGAATTTGTACGGGGCGTCACCTTGGCGTCCCGGATCACTTCCGGTCCGATGCCCATTGCCGAGGTGCTCGACTTGGCCATCCAGATTGCGGACGCCCTGGAGGCCGCCCATGCCGCGCGGATTGTCCACCGGGACATCAAGCCGACCAACATTCTGCTGAGCAGCCAGAACCGGGTGAAGATTCTCGACTTCGGCATCGCCCGTTTTGACCCGGAATCCGGTCCGGTCCAGGGCCTCGGCCGGGTCGACGACAATCCCTCGTCCACCGCCCCCGGGATCATTGTGGGGACGGCGCCCTACATGAGCCCGGAGCAGGCCCTCGGCCGGCCCATCGGCCCCCGGTCCGACATCTTTTCCCTGGGTGCTGTCCTTTTCGAAATGATCGCGGGGCGCCGGGCGTTTGGAGGCGCCCAGGGAATGGAGACCCTCAACAAGGTCATCAATGAAAACCCGGTCCCGGTCAGCGAGCTCAATCCTGACTCGCCGGCAGCGCTCGACAACATCGTCCGTCGCTGCCTTGAAAAGGATCCCGAACGCCGCTACGGGACTGTGGCGGAATTGAGGCAGGACCTTCAAAGCCTCTTCCTCGAACTGGGATTCACCCCGCAGCCGTCGCGCCGGCCGCCGACCACCCTGGTCACGTCCAAACCTCCCACCCGGGCCCAAAAACCCAAGACGGAGGCCCCGGCGGAACCCTCCGCCGACGCCAGAGGGCTCTGGCGCCCCAGGGTCTGGGCCGCACTCGCGGTGATCCTCGTGGGATTGGGTGCCGCTGCATTTTTCGCGTTCCGCCGTCACTCCGAACCCCTGACTGTGGCGGTCTTGCCCTTCTCCGTGAAACAGCTGGACCCGAAGTTGGCGTTTCTTGGGGATGGCATCATGGACAGCCTGATTCGCGACCTGTCGCGGATTCCGACCGTCCGGGTGACTTCCGGCACCGTGGCGCGGCGCGTCAGCGGGAAGACCGACGATCCGTTGCAGGCGGGCCGGGAACTCGGCGTCCAATCCATGCTCATGGGATCGGTGTCCCAGTCGGGCGACTTCCTGGACATCCGGGCCGAGCTGTTGAACGTGAAAAACGGGCAGCTCATCTGGTCCCAGGACTATCATCAGAAACTCGATGATCTGACCAAGGTTCAGGAATCGATCCGGCAGAGCATCACCGATCACCTGCGGATCAAGCTCACCGGGTCCACCAAGGAACGATTGGCCCGCCAATACGCCATCGGCTCCGAGGCGTACCGCCTGTATCTCGAGGGCCGCGTCCAACTGGACAAGCGGACTCCGGACGGGATCAACAAGGCGATTGCGCTGTTCCAGCAGGTGGCCGACCGGAATCCGGAATACGCACCCGCCCATGCCGGACTGGCGGATGCGTACTGCATTCTCTCCCTCTTCAATTATGGAGCGCCGGCTCCACCCCTGGAGCAGGCGCGGCAGGCGGCTCAACGTGCTTTGGACAACGACGACACCCTGGCGGAGGCGCATAATTCCATGGGAAGGGTCCGGGCGATGGTGGACTCCGATTGGGCCGGAGCGGAAAAGGAGTTTCGAAGCGCCATTGCCCTCAATCCCGGATTCATCCTGGCCCACGTGTGGTATTCCATCACGGTGCTCACACCCACCGGCCGGCACACCGAATCCCTGAGTCGGATCAACCAGGCCCTTCTCTTGGATCCAGAGAACCTGGTGACCCGTCTGTGCCTGGCCTCGACCCTGTACTTCGCCCGACAGTATGAAGACGCCGCCACGGAAGCCCGGAAGGCCCTGGCGGACCACCCGGACTTCGTTCCCGGCCACGAACTCCTCGCCGTGATCCTCCTGGCCCAGGGGAAAACCGCGGAAGCCCTCGCTGCCTATCCCACCAGCACGGATCCCAGCCGCATCCTCCTCCACGCATTCCTGCTGGCCCGTGCCGGCAAAACCGAAGAGGCAAGGGCCCAATTGGCCGCCGTCCAGAAGCAGACGAATCTCATTTACGTTCCCTCCACCCAGCAGGCCATGTGTGCTCTGGCGCTGGGCGAAACGGACCGCTGCCTCGAGTACCTCGAAAAGGCGTTCGAATCGCGGGAGGCCTTAACCATCACGCTGGGCGTCGATCCCATCTTCGACCCGCTGCGCGAGAATCCCCGCTTCCGCGCCCTGCTCAAGCGAATGAACCTGCGCTGAACAGGACCGAACCCGAGCGCCAACCTCAAGTACCGCCCGTGGAGCCAGGCGACCTTGGGCTCCGGGTTTATGGAGGCGATGTTCAACCTGCAGCTCCAGGCAGGCAGATCCGCTGGCATGTCGGCGTCTCATCCTCGTCGACGACAGTTCATGGCCCCAATCCACTTCCGATCTTGGAAATTACGCCGACGAGCTGCTATGATGACCCTGCCGGTCCTTTGGGTCGGGGAAATTGGGCCCGAACGTCATGACGCCGCCTTCGAGGAGGTTTCCCGGTGACGCAATTTGCCCACTTGAGGCGCCGCTCGATCTCCCGCATTGTTCAACTATGACAACGATCACCGTCCAAGAGGCCTCCAAAGGCTTGGGGAGGCTGGCTGCGTCGGGCAGCCCAGGGCGAGCAGATTGCCATCAGCGAGGGTACCTGCGTCATGATGTTGTATCCGCTGGTGGATCGTTCCGCCGACACGGGGACTCAAACGCGGCCACGCGAAGCGCTGCGGCTTCTCCAGGCACACCCGTCGCTTTCGACCGGGGAGGCAGATGCTTTACCTGAGAGAGGTTCGGGAAGAGCGGCCGGCCGATGGCGAGGCGGATTCTGGATGATATTCTCATTCGCTTGCATGGGATCCCCGCAAGCACTCCGCATTTCGATCGTTGGCTTGTCTCCGGCGAATCCTTGGCGACCAGCGCACTGGCGTGGTCCGAGTTCCTCAACGGCCCTGTGAATGGAACACAGGTTGCGTTGGTTGAGTCGGTTATTGGCTCGCGGGGGGTCCCGTTTGATGGAGCAACGGCGGTGGTGGCCGCCGCGCTTTTCAATAAGACCGGACGGCGACGCGGTTCCCGAATCGACTGCCTCATTGGCGCGACGGCGATTCGGGATCAAGCGGATCTCGCCACCGAGAATCACAAAGATTTCACACCCTTCGTGACCTACGGGCTCAGGTTGCTGCGTTGAATCGATTGACCGCCGTTGCGTCCCGGATCCGCTGCTTCATCCCGGGGACTTTTCGATTGCTTGGCGATGCTCGTATGCCGTCACATCAACAGACTACCCCTCTATACGGGTTTTAACCATCCCCACTGCTAAACACCACCCACCATGGACGACTCTCAAATCCTCAATCACCTCGGACTCTCGGACGCGGATCTCCGGGATTACCTCACCAAGTTCGGCCAGTTTTATGGCTCCCTCAACGATGCCCAGAAGGCATTTGCTGCGAGATCGATGCCCTCCGCAGACCTAAACAAGGCGGCGGCCTCGGTCGGTCCCGGAGTCCCGCCCGACCGCTACCAGGCATTCATGGCGGCACGCAGTGCCAATCCGTCGGTCGCCTCATACATGTGCCCGGCCAGCTGAGCCGTGCGTCGCGCAGGACCCTTCCCCGTCCCGTTGCGATCCAGTCCCCGGGCCGGTCCGGCCTTCCTTCGGTTCCGGGCGATCCGCCCGGCTGACCTCGTGTGCCGCCGGACGGAGCTCCCATTGATCCGATGGCGCGCGTTGCATTGATCTCCCTGCCATTTGCCGGGGTGGACAAACCGTCCATCGCCCTGTGCACCTTGGCCTCTGGTCTCCGAAATGCCGGACATCAGGCGGACGTTTTCCACCTCAACCTCCTGTTTGCCGAGGCGATTGGAAGCCCGCTTTACTTCGGATTCTCCAACACCCTGGTGCGCCTACCCTCCGGCGCGAGCATTCCCTACACTTCCTTCGCCGGGGAATGGCTCTTTGCCTCGGTATTCCACGATCATTCTTCCCAACAGATTGAGGACTACCTCAATCAGGTGTTTCTGGCACCTCCCTGGTCCGGTCCAGAGGAACTCGTCCCAAGTCTCCTGGACGCCCGGAGCCAGGTCATGCCGTTCATCGAACGGTGCCTCCAGCTGACCGATTGGCGGCAATTCGATTTCATCGGATTCACCTCCACGTTTGAGCAGACGTTCCCTTCGCTTCTGCTGGCCCGGGAACTCAGGCGCCGGTTCCCGAAGATGGTGATCGGACTTGGCGGCGCCAATTGTGAAGGCCCTATGGGGGAGGAACTGCTGAGGCAATTCCCAAGCTTGGACGTGGTCTGCCTTGGTGAAGGGGAAGCCGCCATGGTCCACTTGGCGGAGGCACTGGATCGACGGGCCATTCCAGGGCCTGTCCCTGGGTTTGCGACCCGGGACCCGGCGGACCCCGCCCAGGTTGTGACCACTCCTGCGCCTCCTCCGATACGGTTGGATGATTACCCCGCGCCGGATTTCGACAGCTATTTCGATCAACTTTACCGGAGTCCCCTGCTCTACGAGCTGTCGCCCTGGCTCCAGATCGAAACGTCGCGGGGCTGCTGGTGGGGGCAGAAATCCCACTGCACGTTCTGTGGACTGAACGGCGCCACCATGAATTACCGGAGCAAGTCCCCCGCCCGAGTCATCCGGGAATTAATGACCATCACCGGGCGCTACCACGTCCCGAACATCTTCTGGGTCGACAACATTCTGGACCAAAAATACTTCAAGGAGGTCATCCCCTTCCTCGCCTGCGGCACTCCCAAATTGAGCCATTTTGTGGAGGTGAAATCGAACCTGAAGCCGGAGCAGGTCCGGATGCTGGCAGACGCCGGATTCCGGCGGATCCAACCGGGGATCGAGAGCCTTAGCACTCCGGTGCTCAAACTGATGAACAAGGGTGTAACGGCGATTCAAAACGTCCTGTTCCTGCGATTGTGCCGCCAGTTTGGGATCGAGCCTTCGTGGAATCTCCTTTTCGGGTTCCCCGGGGAATCCCCCGAGCACTACGTTCAACAGGCCAGACTCCTTCCCAGTCTGGTCCATCTGGCACCCCCCGGTGCCTCGTCCACTCTCCGACTCGACCGATTCAGCCCTCATTTTGAACAGGCGGAACACTTCGGATACCGGAACATCCGTGCGTTGAAGCCGTACCGGCACCTGTTCAACGCACCTGCGGAATCCCTCGACCGGCTCGCCTATTATTTTGATTACGAGTTCGCCGACGGCCGGGATCCGCGCGCCTATACCCGCGACCTGACGGCGTTTCTCCGGCGATGGAAGGACCACCCATCTCCCGGCACCCTGGTCGCCGTCGGCTCAAACGACGGGGGACGCATCATCGATTCGCGATTCACCACCCGTCCGGCAACCTTGGATCTGGAACCGGCCGCGTGGGATTTCTTTTGGTCGTTTTACCAACCCCGAACCTTCGAGTCCGCGTGGGAAATTCTGCGGTCGAAATACCCGGCATCGGCATCGGATCCCGATCGGTGGCAGCACGACTTGGAGCAGTTATTGGCGGACCGCCTGCTGATGGAGGAAGACGGCCAGTATCTCGCCCTCGCCGTCCGGCAGGACCGGGAGATTCCCACGATGCGAGCCCCACGGGTCACCGGCGGACATCAATGAAGGTTTTCGCGGCGGCGCTTCCCTGATCCATGGCCTCGAAGGCCGCAGGCAATTCGCTCAGCGGAACGTCGGCTCCAACCAACACTTCGGCATCCACCGCGCCCGCCTCGATCCATTCCAGCGCTTTTCGGACCGTCACGGGTCGATGGTGGAAGCTGGCCATCAGCGTCAGTGCCGAGTAGTGGACCAGGCTGGTATCCAACGTCACCGTGGACTCGGCAGGACAACCTCCAAACCAGTTGACCCGTCCTCCCGGGCGGACCAGGCGGGACGCCGCCGCCCAGGTCGACGGTTTGCCCACGGCTTCAAACACGGCGTCAAACTCCTCACCGTCTGCGGTCGATTTGACCGCCCATTCCACATCCTCGTGGGAATCAATTTCGACCACTCCCCGGATTCCCAACCGTCGGGCGGCGGCAAGGCGCCTCGCTCCGCGTCCTACTACAACGGCATCCCCGCCCATGGCGCGAGCCAGCACCGCCGCCATCAAGCCGATGGGACCGCACCCAATGACCAGAAGCCGCTCGCCGGCCTGAAACCGCAGATCGTTCATGCCCTGCACCACGCAAGCCAGCGGTTCCACCAGGGCGGCGTCACGAAAGGGGGTGTCCGGGGCGAGACGGAGCAGATTCGACTGCACGATCCGGGCGGGCACGACAATGGATTCAGCATAGGCGCCATTCAGGAACTGCAGGTCACGGCAGAGATTCTCCTGGCTGCGCCGGCACGCCGGACAGGCACCGCAGGGCGCTGAATTGGCGGCCACCACCCGGTCGCCCACGTTCCATCCCCGGGACTCCGGATGAACTTCACGGATGATTCCCGAGAATTCGTGTCCGAAGAGACTGGGCGGCGCGAGCATGCGCGCATGATAGCCCCGTCGCCACACCTTGAGGTCCGTGCCGCAGGTGAGGGAGGCCTCGATGCCCACCCGGACCTCGCCGGGCGCCAACACCACTTCCGGCACGTTTTCAATCCTGAGGTCGCGCTTTCCATACAACCGTGCCGCTTGCATTCCCTGAGCGAAGCGGACAACTCGCTTGCCGGGCAAGGCGAACTTCCCGCAACGTCCGCCCGCGATGGACTGGCTGAAACAGGCGCTCGATTTTGTTCTTCACCTCCAGGACCACCTCTATGACCTCACCCGGTCACAGGGGCCGTGGATCTACGGCATCCTGTTCGTCATCATCTTCTGCGAGACCGGTCTGGTCGTTACCCCATTCCTCCCGGGGGATTCCCTGCTGTTCGCCGTGGGCGCCGTCGCAGCCAATCCGGCTTCGGGCCTGAACATCTGGATCGCGGGCATCCTGATGCTCGCCGCGGCCATCCTGGGTGACACCGTCAACTATTGGGTCGGCCGGGTGGCCGGACGCCGTTTATCCGCCGCCTATCCCCGGATCATCAAGCCCGAGTACCTTGAGCGGACTCATGCCTTCTTTGAGAAATACGGAGGCAAGACCATCATCCTTGCCCGGTTTGTCCCCATCGTCCGGACGTTTGCCCCGTTTGTGGCCGGCATGGGCAGCATGAATTACCCGCGGTTCATGTCCTACAATGTCATCGGTGCCGCGTTGTGGATCGTCCTGATTCTGCCTGCGGGCTGGTATCTCGGTCAGTTCGACTTCGTGAAGCGTCGCTTCGAGGTGATCGTGCTCGGCATCATCTTTGTCAGCCTGCTGCCCATGGTCTTCGAATTCTGGAAAGCCCGGAAGGAAGCGGCGACCAAGGCCTGAGTTGCCCTGTAGCCGCGGAGGGCACGCCGTGCCTTCTCCCTTCCACAGCGAAGCGGCGGAAGGGAGAAGGTGGCCAAAGGCCGGATGAGGGCCCGCGGGAGCGCAGCGATCGCAAGTACCGCCCGCCCCCTCCAGGAACCAGGCCTCAGCCCTTGGCGATCAACTGACGCAACACGTACGGCAGAATTCCGCCGTGCTGGTAGTAGTCGATCTCGATCGGCGTATCGATGCGGCAACTGACCGGCACATCCTGAACCGAGCCGTCCTTCCGCGTGATGCGGAGACTCAGGTCCTGCTGCGGCTTGAGAGTGGAATCCAGTCCCACCACGTCGTAGGTCTCGGTGCCGTCGAGTCCCAGGGACTTGGCGGTGGTTCCTTCCTTGAACTGGAGCGGCAGCACACCCATGCCGACCAGATTGGACCGGTGGATGCGTTCAAAGCTCTGCGCCACGACCACCTTGACGCCCAGCAGGTTGGTTCCCTTGGCAGCCCAGTCACGGCTCGACCCGGTGCCGTATTCCTGACCTGCGATCACGATCAGCGGAGTCCCTTGCGCCTGATAGGCCATCGAGGCGTCGTAGATCGAAACCTTGGAACCGTCGGGCCCGAGGGTATTGCCGCCTTCCTCACCGCCCAGCATGAGGTTTTTGATGCGCACGTTCGCGAACGTGCCGCGAGTCATGATCCGGTCATTGCCGCGGCGGGAACCGTAGCTATTGAAATCCTCGAACGTGACACCGTTCTCGAGGAGATACTTTCCGGCTGGAGACGACTTCTTGATCGCGCCGGCGGGCGAAATGTGGTCGGTGGTCACCGAATCCCCAAAGATGCCCAAGGCGCGGGCCCCATTGATCGGTGCGATCGTTCCGGGCTGGAGCGAGAACTGAGTGAAGAACGGCGGCTCCTGAATGTAGGTCGACTGGCGGTCCCACTCGTAGACGTTGCCCACGCTGGACGGAATCTCGTTCCACTTGGGGTTCTGCGCGGCGAAATCCTTGTACAACTTCCGGAACACTTCGGGCTTGAGGGCGGATTGCATGGCATCGCGGATTTCCTGCAGCGATGGCCAGATGTCCGCCAGATAGACCTCCTCGCCATCCTTGCCCCGCCCGACGGGTTCACAGCTCAGGTCGATGTCCACCCGGCCGGCCAGCGCAAAGGCCACGACCAAGGGGGGTGACATGAGGAAGTTCGACTTGATGCTCTGATGAACGCGGGCCTCGAAGTTGCGGTTGCCGGACAGCACGCTCGCCGTGACGAAATCATTCTTCACCACGGCTTCCTCAATTCCGGGATCGAGCGGCCCGGAATTGCCGATGCAGGTGGTGCACCCATAGCCCACCGTGTTGAAACGAAGCTTGTTCAGGTACGGCTGGAGTCCGGTCTTCTTCAGGTAATCCGTGACGACGCGTGATCCGGGGGCGAGTGACGCCTTCACCGCGGGGTTGACCTTGAGCCCCTTCTCCACGGCCTTTTTGGCCAGCAGACCCGCAGCGAGCATGACGCTCGGATTGCTGGTGTTGGTGCAGCTGGTGATGGCGGCAATCAGGACGGATCCGGTGCCAACATTGGCCTTCTTTTTGGCCGCCGTCTCAACCTTCACGGATTTGCCGACCACCTGCCGGGTCTTGCCGAATCCATTCTCGGTGACCGGACGCTGGAGTGCATTGAAGAACTCCCGGCGCATGTTGGGAAGCTCGATGCGGTCCTGGGGACGCTTGGGCCCCGCGACGCTGGGCTTGACCGTTGCCAGATCGAGCTCGACCACCTGCGAGTAATCCACCTGGCCCTGCTGCGGAATGCCCCACAGGCCCTGGGCGCGGTAGTAACTCTCGTAGGTCTTGCAGTCGGATTCGGTCCGCCCGGTTGCGCGCAGGTAGTTGACGCACTCCTCATCGATCGGGAAGAAGCCCATGGTCGCCCCGTATTCCGGTGCCATGTTGGCGATGGTCGCGCGGTCGACCACCGGCAACGCGGCGGCACCGGGGCCAAAGAATTCGACAAACTTGCCCACCACCTTCGTTTTGCGGAGCAGCTGGGTCACGGTGAGTGCGAGGTCCGTGGCGGTGACACCTTCGCGCAGGGCGCCCGTGAGGTGCACGCCCACCACGTCCGGCGTCAAGAAATACACCGGCTGCCCCAGCATGCCCGCCTCGGCCTCAATGCCGCCGACACCCCACCCGACGATCCCGATGCCATTGATCATGGTCGTGTGGGAATCGGTGCCCACCAGGGTGTCCGGATAGTAAAGCCGGTCCGCCGCCCCGGTCGCCGGTGTCGAGAGCACGCCCTTGGCGAGGAATTCGAGATTGACCTGATGGACGATGCCAATGCCCGGCGGGACCACCTTGAAGGTGTCGAAGGCCTGCATGCCCCATTTCAGGAACTGGTACCGTTCGCGATTGCGGCTGAACTCCAAGTCCAGGTTCCGCTGCATCGAGTCGGCACTGCCCGCAAAGTCGACCTGCACCGAATGGTCGACCACCAGGTCCACAGGCACCAGGGGTTCAATGATCTTCGGATTCTTTCCCAGACGTTCCACGGCGGAACGCATGGCGGCGAGATCCACCAGCAGGGGAACACCCGTGAAATCCTGGAGCACGATTCGCGCGACCACGAAGGGAATCTCGGCGGTCCGGGCCTCATTGGGCTTCCAATTGGCCAGTTCCCACACATTGGCTTCGCTGACCTTCTTGCCGTCGAAATTTCGAAGCACCGACTCGAGGACGATGCGGATGGACACCGGGAGCCGGGAAATCGGTCCGACACCGGCCTTTTCCAGCGCCGGGAGCGAATAAAACTGTCCGGTGCCACCGGAACCGAGGTCAAACGTTTGGAGTGTCTGGAACAGGTTGTGCGGAGTGCTCATGAAAATGCGGGTGTGACGGCCCAAAAACCGGACCGGGACAGTGAGGACGACGGCGAAGAGCGTCAAGAAACCGGGTGGAATCCATGCTGGAACTTCTTCGCGGACGCATTCCGTGACCCTCTCCCGGGTCCCTCTCCGGCGTCGGCGTCCCAAGCAGGACCATTTCGCTTGAACGGAATCCACGGCAACAACGTCTTCCCAGCTTCCTAAGCCGGGACACTTGCCCCACCGGTGCGGGTGCTGCAAAATTCATCGGACGTAATGACGGCCGCCAGGCCCAACTCCCAGTGGCGCCGGCAGTGGAGGTCACCATTGGTGATCGCACTGCTGCTTTCGCTTTTTCTACATGTCTACGTGTGGTTGATGGCGGTGCTCTTACAGTCGGCCCTCAAGAACGGATGGCTTCCACCCTGGCTTCAAAAGGCAGTCCAACCCGTATCCGCCCTACTGGTCCCCAGCAGTTCCACGAATACCGTGGTCCGGCCGCAGGAGAGCTGGGACGAAATTCCACTTCAGTTTGTCGAAGTGGATCCCTCGCAGGTCAGTGAGGAGGCTCCGGACAATTCCCCCTTCTTCTCCACCGCCAACACCCGGGCCGCCAATCCGAACCCGCCCAAAGTGGACACCGGCAAACCCCGGATCGATGGGTGGCGGGAGGACAGCATCAAGACCTTCGACACCCCGCGTCCGGCGGAGAAACCGGTTCCCGTTCCCCCCAAAGTGACGGAGGTGGCGAAGGAGGAATCCACGGAGAAGAAGGCCCAGGAACCGAAACCCAAGGTCGAACCCGTGGAGGCACAGCCCGCCCAACCCGGCGAAACCCTGATCGCCAAGGCGAATCCCAAGGCGACTCCCACCCCGCCGCCCACGACGCCCCAGCCCCCACAACAGGCCCAGGAGGCGCAGGACGCCCAACCCGCCACCCCGCGCAAACAGTTCAAAAAGCGGTTGTCGGAAGTGATCCCGACCAAGGGCGCCCTGGTGGGGGAACGGATGAAACAGGAGGGGGGCGTCACCCGGCCGTCGATCGAATCGTCGCTCGACGTCAAATCGAGTCCGCTCGGCGACTACCATTATCGCATGGTCCTCCTGGTTCAGCAGCAATGGTATCGACTCTTGGAGGAACGTCTCTTTGCCCGGGAACGCCTGGGAAAAGTCGTGATCAAGTTTGACCTGCATTCCGACGGCACCATTACGGGTCTGGAGACCAAGAATTCCGACGTCGGTGAAGTCCTGTCCTTTCTCTGCGAGCTGTCGGTCATGCAGCCGGCACCCTTCGGTCGCTGGCCGCCAGATGTCCGGCGGCTGGTCGGCGGTGACGTGATTCCCGTGACGTTTACGTTCAATTACTACTGAGATGTTCTCACTCCTGGCAGATGGCGGCCCATTCATCTGGTTGCTGCTTGTTCTTTCCGTCGTCTCCGTTGCACTGATCCTGGAACGCGGGTGGGCCCTTCGGCGATCCAAGGTCATGCCACAGGCTCTCCTCGGTGCGCTGGAAACGCGCGACCTTGCCAGTCTCCGGGGCACTTGTGCCGCGACGCCGTCTCCGTTGTCACGTCTGGTGGTGGTGGTTCTGGATCATCTTCGTTGGCCCAAGGAGGAAACCACCAGTGCCGTCGAGGTGAAGGCCCGGCGGGAAGTGGCCGAGATGGAGCGCGGACTGGTGATTCTGGAAGTGATCGTGGGCATCGCCCCCCTGATCGGGCTGGTCGGAACCATCTACGGCATCATCCCGCTGTTCGTGGACTTCGGTAAGGCCATCTCCGGAGATTATGCCCTGCTGGCCAAGGGCATCGGCGCCGCCCTGAACAAGACGCTCGCCGGACTGCTGGTCG
>JBGAPN010000567.1:0-2768 GCA_044221235.1 Limisphaerales bacterium | reverse complement strand
AACGCTCCGGTGTTCACATTGCCGGCCTGGAGGCACACCAGGGAAGGACCGTCCAGCGTGGGGAAGGCGTCCACCCGCATCCTTCCCTGGGCGTCGACCGGAACGCGGGTGACCTGGGAACGTCCGAATCCGAGCAGGCTGAGCGCCTTGAGGACCGTGGGATGAACTTCATCACTGACCACCACGGCGATGGGCGGTGCTCCAAACAGTCCGTGTTCCCCGACATCCCATCCCGCTGTCTGGAGGATCCGATGGCGTGCGGCGGCGAGGGCGGTGAAGTTGGCCATGGTGGCGCCCGTCACGAATCCGGCGCCGGTTCCGGGAGGCAGGTGCAGGAGGTCCACCAGCCAGCCCAGGGAGATGCGTTCGAGTTCTGCGGTGATCGGCGTCACGGTGTGACGTCCGGTGTTTTGATCCCAGGCCGTCGCCAGGCAGTTGGCCGCCACCGTGACCGGTAGCGAACCTCCGATGACGAATCCAAAGAACCGTCCGCCAGCCATGGCCATGGTGGCGGGTGAACCCAGTTCATCGAGTTGCCGAATCACCTCCGCCGGGTCGGTGGGGCCGGCGGGCAGGGGGACATCGAGGACCCTGAGTCCCTGCACGGCGCCGGACGACGGAGGCACAGGCCGTTCCCGCAGTTCCTGCAGGTACCGATCCGCCCGTTGGGCGGCGTCCTGGAGCAGACTGGCACGCATGATCCGGACGGTAGGCAGGTTCAGGCCGCCCGGGAAGCGGGATTGGAAAGGCGGGGATTGGCGTCGAAGACGGAAGAAGCGGGGGGCGGACCCAAAGTCTTCGTTCACGGCGTTGTCACCACCGACCTCCGTGGCCGGGGTGATGTCGGAGGAACAAATCGGTGCAGTCAGGTCGGCGGCAGCCTCCAGTTGGAACCCGGTGGCGTTGGTGGGCCAGCGGAGCATCAGGCTGCTGAGCCCGACTTCACTATCTCGAGCGCCGGCAGAAGACCGTCAGCCCTTTCCGGACCCCGGATGCACGGGTTCTGGAAGGTGATCGCGTGCCTGAACGAATGCGTACAGCCGCCTTTCGGACGCATTGCGATTCTGTACCTGCTCCGTTGCCACGAGATCAACTCTGTGGGCAGGACCGGGTTGAGGATGGGTCGCCCTATCTGCAGGTATGTGTCTTTCTGGACCCGAGTGAATTTGGAACAACACCAAATCCATTTTCCATTGGTTTGGTTACGACCAGCACGACGACGGACCCCTCACTCTCTGGGCAAAAAATGGCCACCTTCTTGGTGGCCACTCTTTGTATCGTTTATCGATCTGTAGCGGGTGTGGAAAGTATTATCAGGCGCCCGGAAGGAGACGTCGAACCACTCCAAGGCCACCCAACGCTACTCCCAGCAGCATCAAAGTTTTCCCCCCATCGGGAACTGTAGTCGGGGTCTTCCAAACTTGAGCCCCGGTGTTTTGGCCGTCCGTCATGTCAGCTGAGAAATAGCCACCGTCCGAATTCGCGACGAAGTCGCTTACCGATAATCCGGAAGTGCGGGTCAGGTTGAACTCGAGGTCGCCATAGTACCCATTGACGCTGCCGTTTCCTGCGGTGCTATCGATCGCGATTCCGTAGGTACCGTAGGGAGTGTTGCCGCCACCCCCCAAATTCAAGCTGAACAAGCCGAACGAATAAGTTCCTCCGGCCGGCTGGATGAAGGTAGCTGTCACCCCAACCTCTGTACCCGAAACCTGAAACGCAAACGGGGTATGGGGACCGCCGGTATTGATGAGCCCGTACTTCGGAGCGGGATCCGAAGTGTCAATCAAGTCCAATAGGACTTTAACGGTGTTGGCATCAACCTGAGAGACGGTGACTGTTCCGACATTGCTCGGCTGAGTTCCCTCGCTGGTCAGGAATTGAATGGTCAAACCGTACGATGCGGAGGTTGCGAGCAAGCTACTAGCGACAAGCGCCAAGATCTTGCCGGTGGTTGGCGGATGCGTGATTTTCATTTCGAGATTCTGAAAAGCATTCACTAGGCCAACGATAAGGGATGTCTTTTTGAGTTTTTTAAGTGTCTGATTGTCAATGTCATATCGAATTGTGTTTCTTGAGTTCGGAATCGCGAGCTGACTGGATATGTCAGCATTTCCGACGAGAGCAAACGCCTGTTGAAATCGCTAAATCCTGAGGCCTCCATACCGAACCGAACGTTGGTAGTCCCGCAAAATCCGATGTTTCCTCAAATGGGATCAACATCGGTGTCATGACAGTTTGGGATTTGCAGGAAACCATGCAGTGCCGAACGGCACTAAACCGTGGAGCGGATTGGGTCTCGCTCGGAGTGAACACCACAGCTTTCTACACCTAGTCAGGATGAAATGGGTATCTCTTGTCGGATATCTTCTAGAGTTGATCCTTAGATCTACTCCGATCCGGCAGTTAGCCGTACCTGGTTTATCCAAAGGATAAATGGCGTCCTGGTAGGTGTATGCGGAGATCACGGACATATCTTAAGTTGAGATGATGTGGACCCCAACGCCTCGCTGAAGACCCCCTGGTAAGGTCTCGGCATCCTCTGTGAATAGAGCCATATGGCTCTGTAGGTTGTTTCTGTCCGCTGCGGATGAACGTGGGCCTTACGCAAACTGAAACCGCACGTAGTACGCCGCCGCCTCGGAACGACGATCGACCCCCAGCTTTTCCAGGAGATTGCTGACGTAGTTCTTGACCGTTTTGTCGCTGAGTCCCATCGCTTCGCCGATCTGCTTGTTGGTTTTCCCCTCCGCCACCAGCGCGAGAAC